>JAUXPP010000057.1 GCA_030683705.1 Polaromonas sp.
CTTGCCGGTCAGCGCCGTTTTGGTGGTCGCGGCGCGGCGCGTGCGCGCCAGTTATGTCACCAGCGAGCTCTACCTCGGATGAAGCAGATCCCGCTGGCCATCGGCATCGAAGCGGCGAACAGCTTCGACAACTTCCTGCCGGGCGCGAACGCGCTGGCGCTGGCGCACCTGCAGGCGCTCGGGCCGCAGTCGGCGCCGGTTTACCTTTGGGGGCCGAGCGGCAGTGGCAAGACCCATTTGCTGCAGGCGCTGGTGCTGCAGTACCAGCAGCAGGGCGCGCAGGCCGGCTGGTTCAACGCCGAAGACCCTGCGCCGTGGATGTTCGACGAGAGCTGGTCGCTGATCGTGATCGACCGCTGCGACGAGCTCCAGCCCGACCCGCAGCACGCCGCGTTCACGCTGTTCGTCGAAGCCACGACCCGCGGTGTGCCGATCGTCGCCGCCGGCCGATTGCCGCCGGTCGACCTGCCGCTGCGTGAAGACCTGCGCACGCGCCTCGGCTGGGGCCACGTGTTCGCGCTGCAGCCGCTGAACGAGACCGAGATGCGTGCCGCGCTGCGCCGCGAGGCCGATCGGCGCGGCGTGTTTCTGTCGGACGAGGTGATGGGCTACCTGCTGACCCGCTTCGCACGCGACCTGAAACACCTGATGGCGCAGCTCGACCGGCTCGATGAATTCGCGCTCGCGAACAAGCGTGCCATCACGGTGCCGCTGCTCAAGCAAATGCTGATCGAAGAGGGTGGCGCATGAGTTCTGAGCCGGGCCGCAACCTGTGTTTGTTCGACCTCGACGACACGCTGCTGCCCCTCGACTCCGACCACGCCTGGGGCGAGTTCATGCTGCGGCTCGGCTGGGTCGACGCCGCCGAGTTCAAACGCCGTAACGACGCGTTCTACGCACAGTACAAAGACGGCGCACTCGACATCCACGCCTACATCGAATTTGCCAGCGGGCCGCTGCGCGCGCGCGGGCCCGAAGCGGCGGCGCAGGCCCACCGGCAGTTCATGCAGGAAGTGATCGTTCCGAACCTGCGGCCGGCGGCGCTGCAACTGGTGCGTTCGCACCAGACGCGCGGCGACCTGCTGGCCCTTGTCACCGCCACCAACGACTTCATCACCGCGCCGATCGCGCAGGCCCTGGGCATCGCCGAACTGATCGCCGTCCGGCTGGAACGCGGGCCCGGGGGTACCATCACGGGCCGCATCGACGGCACGCCGAGCTACCGCGAAGGCAAGGTGCTGCGGGTGCAGGCATGGCTGGCCGAGCGTGATTGCAGCTGGCAGAGCTTCGAGCGCATCAGCGTCTACAGCGACTCCGTCAACGACCTCGCCCTGCTGGAGCGCGCGACCGACGCGGTGGCGACCAACCCGACGCCCGCCCTCGAAGCCGTGGCCACCGAGCGCGGCTGGCGCGTCCTGAAACTGTTCGAGTGAACACAAGCGAATGATCAAAAAATTCATCGACAAGCTGCTGGGCAAGACCACCAAGGCCGAGCCTGCAAAAACGGCGGCCGGCAAGCGTGTCGAGGTGCCCAAGAGCGAGCACGGCATCGACCCGTCGCTGGTGGACGAACGTGCCGTCAAGGTTGTCAGCACGCTGGCTGAGGCCGGCTTCGAGGCCTACATCGTCGGCGGTGCGGTGCGCGACCTGCTGGTGGGGCTGCGGACGAAGGACTTCGACGTGGCGACCAACGCCACGCCCGAGCAGGTCAAGGGCCTGTTACGGCGCGCCTTCATCATCGGCCGGCGCTTTCGCATCGTGCATGTCATTTACGGCCGCGGCCGCGAACATGAAGTGATCGAGGTTTCGACCTTCCGCGCGCACCTCGACGCCAGCCTGGCCGAGCAGGTCGGCGGCAACGAGCGCACCAGCAAGAGCGAACTGGCCGGCATGAAACACGCGGTGGACGCCTCCGGCCGGGTGTTGCGCGACAACGTCTGGGGCCCGATGGAAGAAGACGCCGCGCGGCGCGACTTCACCATCAACGCCATGTATTACGACCCGGAGACGCAGATCGTCGTCGACTACCACCACGGCATCCGCGACGCCAAGAAAAAAATCATCCGCATGATCGGCGACCCGGCCACGCGTTACCGCGAAGACCCGGTGCGCATCATCCGCGCCGTGCGTTTTTCGGCCAAGCTCAGCGCGCTGGGCTTCAAGTTCGAGGACAAGACGGCCGCGCCGCTGAAATCCATGAAGGGCCTGCTGGCCGACGTGCCGCAGTCGCGCCTGTTCGACGAGATGCTCAAGCTGTTGCAGACCGGCCACTCGCTGGCCAGCATCGAGCAACTGAAGTTCCTGGGCCTGAACACCGGCATCTACCCCTTGCTGGATGTGGTGGTGGATACGTCCGAAGAACCCTTTTTGCAACTGGCGTTGCTCGATACCGACCGCCGTGTCGGTGAAGGCAAGCCGGTCGCGCCCAGCTTTCTGCTGTCCTGTGTGCTCTGGGCCGATGTGCGCGAAGGCTGGGCCCGGCGCCTGAGCCGCGGCGAGCACACCATGCCGGCGCTGCAGGACGCGATCGACGATGCCTTCAACGCCAAAATCGGCGATGTGTCGGGCCGCGGCAAGCTGGGCACCGACATGCGCGAGATCTGGACCATGCAGCCGCGCTTCGAGAAACGCACCGGCAGCTCGCCCTATTCGCTGCTGGACCAGCCGCGCTTCCGGGCCGGCTTCGACTTCCTGCGCCTGCGCGCGCAGACCGGCGAGGTCGAGATGGAACTGGCCGAGTGGTGGGAAAAGTTCAGCACCGCCTACGACGACGAGCGCCACGAGATGATCGAGCAGGCGCGCCTGGCGCAGGCGCAAAAACCCCAGGCGCCGCGCACCCGCGTCAAGCGCGTGGAGAGCGACGCAGCGCGCGGCGTGGACGGCAGCCAGCTGGCGGCACCTTTCCCCGAGTTTGGCGAGTCCGGCGAGCCGGCGCCTGCCAAAAAACGCCGGCGCCGCCGCAAGCCGGCCAACCGCGAAGGCGGTGCGCAGCCCGCCAGCCCGCCGTCCGACAGCGCCGAACACTGAGGCTTCGCCATGCCGGCTGGTGCATCCGGGAAAGAGACCACGCCGCAGGTCACCGCTTATGTGGCGCTGGGCGCCAACCTCGGTGATGCAGAAGCCACGGTGCGGCAGGCGATGGACGCGCTGGACCGCCTGCCGCTGAGCCGTGTGCTGCGGCGCTCCAGCCTGTACCGCACCGCGCCCGTGGCCCGCGATTGCGCCGGCCGGGCGGACGGACCCGACTACATCAATGCCGTGGTGGCCCTGGACACGCGCCTGCCGGCGCTGGACTTGCTGGACCGCTTGCAGGCGCTGGAGCTGGCGGCGGGGCGTGAGCGGCCTTACCCGGATGCCCCGCGCACCCTGGACCTGGATCTGTTGTTGTACGGCGATGCCCGGATCGATTCACCGTGCCTGAGCGTGCCGCACCCGCGCATGATGCAGCGCGCCTTTGTGCTGGTGCCGCTGGCGGAGATTGCGCCCGGCCTGGTATCTGAAGCGCAGTTGCGCGCGGTGGCAAATCAGGCCATCACACGTGTCGATGCCTGAGCGTTGAAGGCCTAGGGCGCGAGGCGCTCGCGCAGCCAGCCGCCGCCGTCCTGCAGCGTGTAGCGCAGGCGGTCATGCAGCCGGCTTTTGCGTCCCTGCCAGAATTGCCAGTTGTCGGGCTGGAGCCGGTAGCCGCCCCAGTGCGGCGGGCGTGGCGGCTGCAACAGGAATTTCGCGCCGTATTTCGCGGCATTGGCCACCAGCACACTCCGGCCGGAGATCACCTCGCTCTGCGGGCTGGCCCAGGCGCCTATGCGTGAGTCCAGCGGACGGCTGTGGAAGTAGGCATCGCTTTCTTCTGCCGAGACCTTTTCCACCACACCTTCGATACGCACCACCCGCTCGAGCTCGACCCAGTGAAACTGCAGGGCGGCAAAGGCATTGGCGGCCAGTTCGCGGCCCTTGCGGCTGTCGTAGTTGGTGTACCAGACGATGCCGCGCGCGTCGTAGCCCTTGACCAGCACCACGCGGGTGGAAGGGCGCCCATTGCCGGCCACCGTCGCCAGGGTCATGGCGTTGGGCTCGGGCACCTTGGCCGCAATCGCCTCCTTGAGCCACTGGTCGAACTGCTGCAGCGGGTCGGCCTGCGAGGCCTCTTCATTGAGTTCGGCGCGTTCGTAACTTTTGCGCAGGTCGGCGATGGATGTAGTGGGCTCGGACATGGGGCCAGTATAGTGAGGCAAGCACCATCCCATGTCCCCATCGTCACCTTCCCCTTCCCCATCCTCCGCCGGCCCGCTGCCGGTGGTGATCGTGCTGGCGGCCGGCCGTGGCGAGCGCTTTGCCGCCTCCGGCGGCGCAACCCACAAACTCGCGGCGCTGCTGGCCGGCCAGCCGGTGCTCGGGCATGTGCTGGCCGCGGTGCGCGCCAGCGGCCTGCCGCACCATGTCGTGCAGGCCGATGCCTCGCGGCCGGGCATGGGCGACTCGATTGCTGCCGGCGTGCGCGCCACCCCTGGCGCAGCGGGCTGGCTGATCCTGCCGGCCGACCTGCCGCTGGTGCGCGGCGACACGCTGCGCGCCGTAGCCGCGGCGCTGGGGCCGCAGGCGGTGGCGGTCCCTATGTACCGGGGTGAGCGCGGCCACCCGGTCGGGTTCCCGGCGGCCTGCCGTGATGGCTTGCTGGCTTTGAAGGGAAATCAGGGTGCAGCGCCCGTCCTGCGTGCGTACCAAGCTATGAATTCAATAGCACTTGTGGAGACTGACGACGTCGGCATCGTCACCGATGTCGACACCGTCGAGGACCTGGCGCGCGCCGAAGCGCTGCTGGCAGCGCGCTAGCTTCTTGAAATGACGGCGCAAGCCAGCCGCGGCCCGGCGTTGCCGGTCGGCTGGGTGCGGTAGTCGTCGGGGTCGCGGTGCACGATCAGCCCCTTGCCGACGATGTCGGTGATGCCGCTGCCGACGCTGATGCTGGACGACTCGAAGCTGAAACGCGCCACGCCGCCGGCGTCGGCCTTCAGGCTGGGCAGGTCGCCGGTGTGGTGCATGCCCGTGGCGTGGCTGCCGTGTGGCGCACCCGTGGGATTGAAGTGGCCGCCGGTGCTCATGCCGTCGCCGCTGGAGCAGTCGCCTTTTTCGTGGACGTGAAAGCCGTGCTCGGCATTGGGCTTGAGGCCACGCACCTCGCCGCTGACCAGCACCTTGCCGCCGGCCTGCACAAAGCTGGCGTTGCCGCTGGTGCTGTTGCCGGTGGTGGGCTGCAACTGGGCGCCGGCCCGCGGGCCGCCGGACGGACTGGCGCAGGCAGCCAGCAGGGCAGTGGCCGCAGCCATCAAAAGCAGTTTGGAAGCCATGGGAGTCTCCTGGTTGAAAAAGCGGGAAGAAGCTACTCTAAGGCCGCGCCTCAGGCCTCGGAAGTAGGACGGGGAGCCAAGTTGAGCAGCCTGGCCAGGGCGGCGTCCGAAATGCCATGGTGGTGCAGGCTCTCCAGCGTTTGCCGGGCGTAGTCGTGGGTGCTGCCATACCGTCCGCAAGCCACGGAAAAGATCTCGCGGTAACGCGCTTCGCTGAGTTCGCCGGTGAAATTCGGGCTGCGGCGCGACAGGGTGAAGGCCAGGGCCTGGACCGGTCCCTTGTCGGTGTTGCAGCGCAAGAGGCGCGGGTCATACACCCCGGTCACCATTTCGCGCAGCCAGAGCCGGGCGACCACCTCGGGCACCTCGTGGCGCGGCACGCGGTACACCACGCCGTGGCAACTGCCGCCCGACAGCAGCGCGAACACCAGGCCAGGGCACTCGGGCGTGCCGCGGTTGATGCGGCTCCACATCTTGAGCGCCCGGTGCCAGCCATGCACCCTGGCGCGCCGCTGTTCGCTGAAGTCGAAATCGGGTCGCCAGATCAGCGAGGCATAGCCGAATATCCAGAGGTCCTCGCGGCCGCCCCAATGGTGCAGAAACCGCTCCAGCATGGGGGCGGGATCGCGCAGGGTTAACAGGCCGTTTGGCAGGTGAGTGTCCACACGCACACTTTACAATGCCCCTGAAATTTGCGCATCCCGCAAGTGCGCCACGCCTTCCCCGACCCCTACATCCCCCGGAGATTTTCTGCATGTTTTCACAATCGGACGATGAGCAGCAGGGCTGGGTACTGGGCCTGTTGGCTGGTCTCATCGCGCTGGTGATGGCCCTGGTGCTGGGGCTGGCCCTGAGCCGCGCCGCGGCCCCGCGGCCGGTCCTGCCGCCTCCGGCCCCAGCGCCTGCACCGGCTGCTGTGCCTGCGCCGGTGGCTGCCACGCCTGCCGGCCTGCCGGCTTCGGCAGCGCTGGCGGCCCAGGCGCTCTCCGACGCCGCCAGCATCACGGTCGAATACGGCGTGGTGAAGTTTTACTTTGCGTCCGGCGAGGCCGAACTGGCGGCCGGCGCTGCCGACGCCTTGGTCGATGTGATCAAGGGTGCGCGCGGCGGCAAAAAGGTGCTGATCTCCGGTTTTCATGATGCCAAAGGCAATGCAGCGCGCAATGCCGAACTGGCCAGGCAGCGCGCGCTGGCGGTGCGTGAAGCCCTGATTGCTGCCGGCGTGCCGGACAGCCAGATCCGCCTCGACAAGCCCGCACAAACCGCAGGCACGGGCAGCGATGCCGAAGCACGCCGGGTGGAGATCGCGCTGCAGTGATCCACCGGCGGCTGGTAACCGCCTTGTACCCGTGGCTGTGCAAGGACTTGGTAACGAAGTAGGATGGGCGACGTAATTAAGTTACCACCGAACACCCAGAAACCTTCCATGACCCTCCATCCCGTCGTCGCCCAGGTGACCGAAAAAATACGCCAGCGCAGCCGCGCCACCCGCAGCGCCTACCTGCAGCGGCTTGAGACCACGGCGACCCGCGCCATCAGCGTGGACCGCATGGGTTGCGGCAACATCGCCCACGCGGTGGCCGGCATGCCGCTGGACGACCGCTTCAAGGTCGTCACCGAGCGTGCACCGAACATCGGCATCGTGACTGCGTACAACGACATGTTGTCGGCGCACACCCCGCTGCAGCCTTACCCGGACCTGATCAAGTGGGAAGCGCGCCTGCATGGCGCCACCGCGCAGGTGGCCGGCGGCGTGCCGGCCATGTGTGACGGCGTTACCCAGGGCACGAGCGGCATGGAGCTCAGCCTGTTCAGCCGCGACGTGATCGCCATGGCCACGGCGGTGTCGCTGAGCCATGACATGTTCGACGCCGCGCTGATGCTGGGTGTCTGCGACAAGATCGTGCCCGGCTTGTTGATAGGCGCGCTGCACTTCGGCCACCTGCCCATGGTGTTTGTGCCGGCAGGTCCGATGCCGTCGGGCCTGCCGAACAAGGAAAAAGCCCGTGTGCGTGAACTCGCGGCGCAGGGCCTGGTCGGCCGCGACGGCCTGCTCGATGCCGAGCTCAAGAGTTACCACAGCCCCGGCACCTGCACTTTTTACGGCACCGCCAACAGCAACCAGATGCTGCTCGAAGCCATGGGTCTGCATGTGCCCGGCACCGCTTTTGTCAACCCGGGCGATATGCTGCGCGACGAGCTCACGCGCGAGGCCGCGCGCACCGTGCTGGGGATTGTCAAGTCGTCGAAACGCTTTTCACCTATCGGCAGGATCGTCGATGAAAAAGCCATCGTCAACGCCATGGTCGCGCTGCTGGCCACCGGCGGCTCGACCAACCACCTGATCCACTGGGTGGCGGTGGCGCGTTCGGCCGGCATCCTGATCGACTGGAACGATTTTTCCGACCTGTCCGATGTGGTGCCCCTGCTCACGCATGTGTATCCCAACGGCAGCGCCGACGTGAACCAGTTCCAGGCGGCGGGTGGCACCGGGTTTGTCATTCGCGAACTGCTGGACGCCGGCTTCATGCATGAAGACGTGCTGACGGTGCGCGCCGGCGGCATCCGCGAATACACCCGCGAGCCCGACATGCGCGACGGCAAGCTGGCCTGGCACGAGATGGGGGCGAGCAAGGACCAGGACATCGTCCGGCCGGCCAGTGCGCCCTTCAGCGCCAGCGGCGGTCTCAAGTTGCTGCAGGGCCAACTCGGCCGCAGCGTGATCAAGGTCTCGGCGGTGCCGGACGACCGCCACGTGATCGAGGCACCGGCGCGTGTCTTCGATTCGCAGGAGGGCCTGCACCTGGCCTTCCAGGCTGGCGAGCTGGACCGCGACGTCATCTGCGTGGTGCGCTGGCAAGGGCCTCAGGCCAACGGCATGCCCGAGTTGCACAAACTCACGCCGCCGCTGGCGGTGTTGCAGGGCAAGGGCTTTCGCGTGGCGCTGGTGACCGACGGCCGCATGAGCGGTGCGTCGGGCAAGGTGCCGGCGGCCATCCATGTCTCGCCCGAGGCGGCGGCCGGTGGCCCGCTGGCGAAAGTGCGCGACGGCGATGTGATCCTGCTCGATGCCATCAAGGGCATACTGGAGATCCAGGTGCCGGCCGCCGAATGGGCCGCGCGCGAGACCGCGCTGATGCCCGAAGCCCTGCGCGCCGCCAACGGGGTGGGCATGGGGCGTGAGCTGTTTGCGGGCATGCGGCGCCATGCGCTGACCGCTGAAGAAGGAGCTTTGTCGTGGATGTGAAACTCGATCTCGACCGGCCGCTGACATCCCTGCAGGTGATGCAGGACGCGCCGGTGATCCCGGTGATTGTGTTGACGGATGTTGCGCACGCCGTGCCGCTGGCCCGCGCGCTGGTGGCTGGCGGCATCCGCATGCTCGAAGTGACGCTGCGCACACCGCAGGCGCTGGCCTGTATCGAGGCCATCGCGCGTGATGTGCCCGAGGCGGTGGTCGGCGCCGGCACCGCGCGCAGTGCAGCCGACGTGCAGGCCTGCGCCATGGCCGGCGCGCGTTTTATCGTGAGCCCGGGCTACACCCATGCCGTCGGCACGGCCTGCCGCGATGCGCACCTGCCGCTGCTGCCCGGCGTGGCCACCGGCAGCGAGATCATGGCGGCGCAGGAAGACGGTTACACCGAACTCAAGTTTTTCCCGGCCCTGCAGGCCGGCGGCCTGGCCATGCTCAAGGCCTGGGGCGGACCCTTCGGTGATGTGAGCTTCTGCCCCACGGGCGGCATCACCGCGTCCAATGCGGCGGAGTTCCTGGCGCTGGCCAACGTCGCCTGCGTCGGCGGCTCCTGGCTGGTGCCGGCCGATGCGCTGGCGCGCGGCGACTGGGCCCGGGTCACGGACCTGGCGCGGCAGGCGGCGGGCTTGCCGAGATAGCCTGGTTTCATGTGCCAAAGGGGCTTGATTCCTTTTGGTGACGTGCGTGAGAAGCTATCGAATTTGTAGCAAATTCATGGGCTTGCTGGCAGCCCGGACTGGATCCGGGAACCATGCCCGATGACCGCCGCCGTTCGGGTTGAGCTTGTCGAAGCCGTTTTCTCCTTCAAGCCTTTGAGTTCGTGAATGCCTGCTGGCCGGGGGTTGCCCGGCGGCAACTCACTTTTCTTTGTCTCGCCAAAGAAAAGTAAGCAAAAGAAAGGCGACCCTGCTGTCTGCGTCCCCTCTCCGCTGGCGCTGCGAGGGGAAACCTGCGGTGCTCGGTCCAGCCGGGGTCGAGCTCGAACTCGCCTTCGGCTCAGACAATCGCTCGCCCTGATCCGTCCGGCCCAGCGCTCCTCGGCGCATACAGAAGGGTGGGGGACAACCAATGCGGGGACAAAAGTCCGGAGCAAGAGAAGCGCGCAGCGCTTCTCTTGCGGGAATCCCAAGAGGCCGTCATGTGTGCACGCGAGCGCAGCGCACGCGGCCAGGGCGGGGGGTTGGGAGTGGGGAGTTCAGCCCTGCTGTCAGTCGCAAACTCGAGTGCTGTAGCTTGCCAACAAGCCGGGGGTTGCCCGGCGGCAAGTAACTTTCTTTTGCTTCGCCAAAAGAAAGTCACCAAAGAAAAGGCGACCCTGCTGTCTGCGTCCCTCCTTCGCTGGCGCTGCGGAGGGCAACCTGCGGTGCTCGGTCCAGTCGGGGTCGAGCTCGACTCGCTTCGCTCAAAATCGCTCGCCCTGATCCGTCTGGACCTCCGCTCCTCGGCGCATACAGAAGGGGTGGGGGAGAAACCAATGCGGGACAAAGGGAACAAAAGTCCGGAGTGCAGGAAGCGCGCAGAGCTTCCTGCACGGGAATCTCAACAGACCGTCATGTTTGCACGCGAGCGCAGCACACGCGGCCACATGAAGTTCCCCTCCATCGCCCAGCGGGGCGAGGGAGGGGCTAGGGGAGGGAGTGGAGAGTTCGGTCCTGCTGTCTATTGCATACCCGGGTGCTGTAGCTTGCCTGCAAGCCGGGGCCTGCCCCGTCGGGTGACGTCATGCAAAAGTTTTAATCAATCACCGCAGGCCCGCACCACCCACATCACCCTTGCGCTCAATCAATTCGATCTTGTACCCATCCGGATCAGTCACAAACGCAATCACGGTGGTCCCGCCCTTGACCGGGCCGGCTTCACGCGTCACGTTGCCGCCGGCGGCCTTGATCTTTTCACAGGCCGCATAGGCATCGGGCACGCCCAGCGCGATGTGGCCATACGCCGTACCCATCTCATAACTCTCGGTGCCCCAGTTCCAGGTCAGTTCGATCTCGGCCTGGCCCGGGTTGCCGCCGTCGTAGCCGACAAAGGCCAGGCTGTATTTGTACTCGGGATTCTCCGAGGTGCGCAGCAGGGTCATGCCCAGCACCTGGGTGTAGAAGTCGATGGAGCGTTGCAGGTTGCCAACGCGCAGCATGGTGTGCAGCAGTCTCATGGGGTTCACTTTCTCGACGGAAGGAGCATCTGTGTGTTCATGATTGTGCTGCAATTTCCAACACCTGTTGCTTTGTACTGACATGGCGGGCAAGCGACACTTTTGCTGTTTTTGCGGTCGCGATGTCCGGTGCGCAGCGGTTCGGCCTGCATAATCGACGGCAATAAAAACTGTACGCGTTCTTCATGTCCCTGCCTTCCCAGAACGACCATCCGCAGGACTGGATGGTTCCCACCCGCTTGCTGGATCTCGATGATCCCAAGCTGAGAATCCAGGCGATGCGCATCACGCAGCTGGCGACCAGCGAGACCCAGAAAGCCATCCTGATTCACGACTTTGTCAAAGCCATGCCCTTCGGCTGCGTGGCCGGCTTCGACCATGTGACGGCGGCAGGCGTGCTCAAGGCAGGACGCGGTGACTGCCACACCAAGGGCACGCTGTTCGTGGCCCTGCTGCGTTCCGTCGGTGTGCCGGCAAGGCTTCGTTTCGTGACCCTGCCCAGCGCTTTCCTCAAGGGCATCATCGATGTGTCCAACGGCACCATCACCCATGCCATCGGCGAGGTCTACCTGGACGGGCGCTGGCTGCAGACCGACACCTATGTGACCGACTCCCTGCTGGAAACCCGCGCCGTCGAACTGCTTGCCAGCCAGGACGGCCACGTGGGTTACGGCATCCATGTGCGCGGCAGCCATTTCTGGGACGGCCAGCACTCGGTGTATGCCCAGTACCACCTGTCGGACGCGACCAGCCTGCCGGTGAATGACTGGGGGGTGGCGCATGACCCCGAACACTTCTACCGCGATGCCGCGCACGAAGACTTGCAGCGCGGCTGGCTCACGCGCGTCAAGTGGCTGCTGGCGGCTGCGCTGGTGAACCGCCGGGTCGAGCAGATCCGGACCCAGTCCGGTCCGCTGTCGCGCCAGCCGGTTTGAGCCGGGCGCGCTGCCCCGGTGTTTCAGCCGGCCTGGGCAGCGGCCACTTCAAACACCAGGCAGGTGGTCGTCGCGTGTGCGTACAGCTTGCCATCGGGCCCGACAATGCGTGCCTCGGCCGTCGCCAGTTGCCGGCCGCAATGGATCACCGTGCCGATGGCCCGCAGCGGCCCCGTCTTGTGTGAGGCAGCCCGCACAATGTTGACGCCCAGCTCGGCCGTGGTGTAGGCCCGGCCCGCCGGCATCAGGGTATGCACGGCGCAGCCCAGCGCCGAATCCAGCAGGGTGGCGTACCAGCCACCATGCACGGTGCCCAGCGGGTTGTAATGCTTGAGCTGTGGCGTGCCCTGAAACACCGCCTTGCCGGGCGCCACCTCGACCAGCGAAAAGTCCAGCGTGTCGGCAATGTGTGGAAAGGGCAGCGCGCCGGCCAGCATGGCCTGCATCACTTCCAGCCCGGTCTTGCCAGCCACCATCTCGGGGTGTGCCAGGCCGGGCTTGCCGCCGCCGGCCAGCATGCGCGCCACGACGGTCTCGCGTTCCTCATTCCACAAAGCCAGTGTTTCTTCAGGGTTCATCATTCAGCTCCTTTGATTGCATATACAACAATTGTAGCTACAATCGAATCATGAACGCTGTCACACCCGCTACATCCAGGCCAAGGCCGCCTGAACTCAGGCCGCAAGGCTGCACCAACCTCAAGCTGCGCCAGTTGATGCGCCGCGTGGCGCAGCACTACGACGCCGAGGTCGGCAAAACCGGGCTCAAGGGAACGCAGTATTCGCTGCTGTCTTATGTGTTCAAGCTCGGCCCCTTGCGCCCCGGCGACCTGGCGCGTGCGATGAAGGTCGATGCCTCGACCCTGACCCGCAACCTCAAGCCGCTGGTCGCCGCTGGCTGGCTGACGCTGGAGGCGGGCAGCGACGGCCGCAGCCGTCTCGTCAGCATCACCGACAGCGGACGTGAAAAACGCAGCGAGGCGCAGCGCCGCTGGCGCGTGGCGCAAGAGGGCATCAACCAGATCCTGGGTGTCGAGCAGGTGCTGGCCCTGCACGCGTTGATTGATGTATCGCTGGAGCGTTTGTCCCCCTTGCCTGGAGTTGATGATGAATAACGCAAAGACCGCGGCAGCGCCTGCTGCCAACAACAACAAGCTGCTGTGGCTGGTGCTTCTGGCTGCGGCTGGCACCTTTGCCCTGACCATGGGCGTGCGCCAGACCATGGGCCTGTTCCTGTCGGCGCTCAACACTTCCACCGCGCTGGGCATAGGCAGCATCAGCCTGGCGTTTGCCTTTGGCCAGCTCTGGTGGGGGCTGACCCAGCCCTTTGCCGGGGCTGTGGCCGACCGCATAGGCACCGGCCGCGTGATTTTTCTCGGTGTGCTGCTGGTGGCCATCGGCACCATCATCACGCCGCTGATGACCAGCACGGCCGGGCTGATTTTTGCCATAGGGGTGTTGGCAGCGGGCGGCGCCGGCATGGCCGGCCCGTCGGTGCTGATGGCGGCGACCGCGCGGCTGGTGCCGCTGGAAAAGCGCGGCTTTGCCAGTGGCATCGTTAATGCCGGCGGCTCTTTCGGCCAGTTCGCGATGGCGCCGATTGCGATTGGCCTGACCGCCGCCGTGGGCTGGGCCAGCGCCATGCAGTGGCTGGGTGTGATGCTGTTGCTGGCGCTGCCTGCGGTGCTGGTGCTCAAGGGAAATTCCAAAGCGATCGCTGCGCAGGCAGCCGCCGCGTCCGGCAAAAAAGCCCTGAGTGCACGCGAAGCCATCAGCCAGGCGCTGGCCACACCGAGTTACCGTTATCTCAGCCTGGGTTTTCTGGTTTGCGGCTTTCATGTGGCCTTTCTCGCGACCCACTTGCCGGGCGTGGTGGCCGCCTGCGGCCTGCCGCCCGAGATCGGCGGCTGGTCGCTGGCCATGATTGGCCTGTTCAACATTGTCGGCAGCCTGGCGATGGGCTGGGCCGTGGGCCGCTGGCGCATGAAGTCGCTGCTGGCGCTGCTGTATGCGACGCGTGGTCTGGCGGTGCTGGTTTTCCTGTTCGCGCCGAAAACACCGGCCGTGATGCTGATCTTCGCGGCGGTGATGGGTGTCACCTTTTTGTCGACCGTGCCGCCTACCGCCGGCCTGGTTGCCAAGATGTTCGGTACGGCCAACATGGCCATGCTGTTCGGCATCGTGATGCTGGCGCACCAGATCGGCGGTTTCTTCGGTGCTTATCTTGGCGGTTATGTGTTCGAAGCCACGGGTAGTTACGACTGGGTCTGGTACATCGACATCGTGCTGGCCGTGGGCGCGGCGCTGGTGAACCTGCCGATTCGCGAGGCGCGCATTGTGCGCGTCGCGGCATGACAAGCAGTGAGGTGGACCCTCGTACCCGTCTTCTTCTGGAAGCGCCGATTGCGCCTACGCTGCTGCGCCTGGCGGCCCCCAATGTGCTGGTGATGCTGGCGCAGGCCGGCGTGGGGCTGATCGAAACCTATTTTGTCGGCAAGCTGGGCACCGACGCACTGGCCGGCATGGCACTGGTGTTTCCGGTGGTGATGCTGATGCAGATGACCTCTGCCGGTGCCATGGGCGGCGGCATCGCGTCCGCGATTGCGCGTGCGCTCGGGGCACGCCGAAAGGGCGATGCCGATGCCCTGGTGCTACATGCGCTGGTCATCGCTGCCGTGTTTGCGCTGGTCTTCACCGTGGCGGTCCTGGTCGGCGGGCGCTGGCTGTACACCCGCATGGGCGGCACCGGCGGCGCGCTGGAGGCGGCCATGGTGTATTCCAACTGGGTGTTTGCCGGCGCCGTGCTGGTCTGGGTGTTCAACACGCTGTCGGCCGTGATCCGCGGCACCGGCAACATGGCGGTACCGGCCAATGTCACGGTGCTGGGTGCGCTGGCGCTGCTGCCCTTGTCGCCCTTGCTGATCTTCGGCTGGGGCCCCTTGCCGGGGCTGGGCATCGCCGGCGGAGCCATCGCGCTGCTGGCCTTTTACCTGGTCGGCAGCCTGGTGCTGGCGGCCTACCTGTGGTCGCCGAAAAGCCTGCTGCGTCCCTCGTTCACGCACATCCGTTTTCGCTGGGCACTGTTCAAGGACATCCTGCGTGTCGGTCTGGTGGGTACCGTGTCCACCGTCGCCACCAACCTGGCCATCGTCATCACCACCGCGCTGGTCGGTGGTTTTGGCACGGCGGCGATTGCCGGGTATGGCACGGCCTCGCGGCTGGAGTATTTGCTGGTGCCGCTGGTGTTTGGTTTCGGCGCACCGCTGGTGGCCATGGTCGGCACCTGCATGGGTGCGGGCCAGCGCGAGCGCGCCTTGCGCGCCACCTGGATAGGCGCGGCCATGGCGTTTGCGATGACCGAAGCGATTGGCTTGTGGGCGGCTTTTTTTCCGCGCGCCTGGCTGTCACTGTTCAACAGCGACCCGGCCATGATCGAAGCGGGCAGCCTGTACTTGCGCGCCGTCGGGCCGGTCTACGGTTTCTTCGGTCTGGGACTGGTGCTCTACTTCGCGTCGCAAGGGGCAGGGCGCCTGCTCTGGCCGGTGATCGGCAACATCGCGCGCCTGGCCGTGGCCGTCACCGGCGGCTGGCTGGCCCTGCGCTGGAGCGGTGGACTCAGCGGTGTGTTCATCGCGCAAGGTGTGGCGCTGGTGATTTACGGCCTGGTCAATGCCTGGGCGATTGCCGGCGGTGCCTGGTTCGGTAGCGTGGGCTGGCCGCGCAGCATGGCGGGGCTGCTCAGGCGCTTGCCGCAGGCCTGAGTTTCACAGGTGAAATAGGCCTTCAGCCCTTACCTTACGGGCGCAAGCAGCTATGCATTTAATAGCATTTCTCGCGGCCGAAAGCGTCTGACCTCCCGTTTACTTCTGCCCGCCGCTGGCCCTGGAAACATAGCGCGCCAGCGCGGCAATCTGGTCTTCAGACAGGCTTGCCTTGTACGACGGCATGTTGCCCAAGCCGTCGCGCAGAGCCCTGGCCACGCGGTTGGCGTCCGGCTTGATCTCATCGAGCACCGGGCCCACCGCGCCTTCGGCACCCGCGTCTTTGAGCGTGTGGCAGACAGCGCATGCTGGCACGGCGGTGGTGAACAGCTTCTTGCCCAAGAGCATCTGGGCTGCGTCGTCGGCTGCGTGGGAGGGGAGGGCAAGCAGCGCGCTGACCAGCAGAAGCGCCATCGGCGCGACCGAGCTAAAGCGCAAGCGCTGACGGGAAAAGTGGAGGTTCATGGGCGTGTGGAAGTGTAAAAAAGGTATGGGTGCACTCTGCTGTTCGGTGTCACGCGACGCTGACCTTGACCGCGTGGTCGGCCCAGCTAGTGTTGTTGTAGCCGCTCTGGTTTTCCCCCCGGTTTTCAGGTTGCACATTGCCGGCTGTGTCGGTCGCCCGGCTGGCCAGGACATGGTTGCCGGCAGGTAGCCGGGCCTGCAACACGAACTGGCGCCAGGCGTACTTGCCGAGGTCGGGTCCGACAAAGCGGGCGGCCTGCCAGGTCTTGCCACCGTCGAGTGAAACCTCCACGCTCTTGACCGCATTCAGACCGCCAAAAGCCACGCCGTGGATCTGCGCCATGCCGGCCTTGAGTGCGCCGCTGTCCGGACTGGGCGAGTTGATCCAGGATTTGACGGTCATCTCCTGCACCGACGGCTGGCTCGGGTCGCCCTTGCCGCCGGGAGGCGTCACGCGGTAGCCGTGCGACATGATATTTGCGTCGCTTTCCTGCGCGGTAAAGGCGAGCTGCTTGATGTACTTGATGTTGTTGACGCCGGTGTAGCCCGGCACGATCAGGCGCAACGGCCCGCCGTGGGCCAGCGAGATCGGCGCGCCATTCATCTCCCACGCCAACAGGGCGTCGGCCATCGCCGCAGCGGGAACCGAACGCTCGACAATGATGGTTCTCGGGTCTATGCCGTCGGGCAACTTCTCGCCGCCCGTACCCGTCATGTAGCGCATGCCCGCCGTGACGCCACCCAGGGCCTCGGCCACGGCGCGCACCGGCACCCCGCTCCAGACCACGCAGCCGGCGGCGCCCACCGTCCACGGCGTGCCGCTGGGCTTGCTCGGAAAGAAGCCGCGGCCGTTGCCGGAACACTGCAGCACCATCGCCACGGTGTCGATGCCCATGGATTTGAGCTCGCGCACGCTGAGCTTGCGCGGGTTCTTCACGCCTTCCACAGTGACCTCCCAGGCGTCCCGGTCGGCAACGATGGAAGCATCGGGTGCGGGCAGGTTGTTTCGGATGTACAACTGCTCGGCCGGAGTGATCACGCTGGTGCCGAAAGCGCCACGTTTGGTTTCGATGGTGGTGCTGCTGTGAACGATGACGCTGGCCGGGTCTTTCCAGCTCACATAAGGCGGCAAGGGTTTTGCCGGCGCAGCCTGCGCGATGGCGCCGCGCGTCCAGGTGGCCAGTCCGGCAGCGGCGAGCGCGCCGGCACTACGGGTCAGGAGGTGGCGGCGCGGCAATGAGGTGGGTGCATCAATCATGTCTGTCTCCGGGGTGCTTGGTTGAAGGGGGATCGAAATCGGGTGGGGTTACGGGACTGGAAAAAATTCGAGAGATGTCAGGCGGCGGGCTTGCCAAAGGTGGCTTGCGCCACAGCCAGCGCTTTTTTCTTTTGCGCCACCATCACCAGCGGCTTGCCCTCGCGCGAGCGCAGCACCTGCCAATACACATTTCCCCACCAGCCGGCATCGTCTTGCAGCGCCACGGGCTGGTCGAACGCAAAGACAGTCACCATGCCGCCTTTTTCAAAAAAAGTGGTCAGGTGGTAGACCAGGTGGCCTTCGATGTCGCAGGGCCGCATGAGCTGCGGGTAGCCGGGGATAGCCTGCTTGCCGTCCTGGTTCTTCCCCAGGCCCAGATGCTCCAGAATTTTTCGGCCTTCCATGAAGTTACCGCGCAGTGTGCGCTCGTAGTACTCGTGTTCAATGGCGCCGCGCACCAGCTCTGGCGGGCGCATGGCAAACACCGCGCCAGCGCCGCTGCCTGTGAACAGCAACGCAGCCAGCCCGCGCTGGAAGCCGCGCCGCGAAAGCAGAGGTGCGCTTTTCCTGAAGAGATGCGCAGGCGGCTGACCGGGGTCGAAGGCCAGCGCCAGCTCGGCGCGCGCCCGCAGGTCGAAAGCCTCGTCTTGGAACTCAGGAAAATCTTTCATCTCAGGTTTTCCTCAAGGGGAAGACGGTGGTGGCAGGCACAGGCGACGGCTCGGGGCGGGAGCCGTCCAGCGCGGACTTGAGCGCCGCGCGGGCGCGCGCCAGGCGCGACAGCACCGTACCGGGCGCAATATCCAGCGCTTCGGCCATTTGCGCGGTAGGCATGTCGTCAAAATAAAACAGCACCAGCACCTCGCGGTGAATCGGTGCAATGCGGGTCAGCGCCTTGACCACATCGAGCTGGTCGTCCAGGCCAGGGTCGGGCGAAGGCAGCTCGGCGGCTTCGTCGTCGTTGTCAAACGATTGCGGCCCTGGCACCAGGTGCCGCAAGGCATGGCGCCGCATGATGCGAAAGAGCCAGGCGCGTGCCAGCTCGGGCTGACGCAACTGGCTGCGGTATTTCCAGGCACTGGTGAAGCAGTCCTGCACCACGTCCTCGGCGACCGCCCGCGAGCCGGTCAAGGCCCATGCGCTGCGCATGAGGAAGCGATAGTGTTCACTCACCCATTGGTTGTAGCGGGACTCGGCCGTCTGGATCATGTGTATAAGAGCAGCCAGACTGCCGTCTCATTCCATCGGTTCCCAATTTTCTTCATGAGTACTTACCCGCAGAGCCGGAGTCGCCTGCGGGCTTGATCGCGCAAGTGGCTTGCTTGATGAAGTGCAGCAGCGCGGGCGTGGGCTGCTTGCCGTGGTGAACCACATGTCGACTCAAAGAAAGTAAATCCAAAAAGTTTTACCGTGTTTGGAATAAACCGGTGGGTGGTTCCGTCTACCCAGTGTCAGGCAGATATTTCAGCCTGCCACCGAGTTCAAAACCTAACTTCACCAGGAGCTTTCCATGTTCAAAACCCTCTCTCTGACCGCTTGCGCTGCCGCCATCCTGTTTTCCGCCACTGGCGCCATGGCTGCCCCGGCTGATGACGCCAAGACCCACTTCCAGGCCATCGGCTCCGGCGATCTGGCCGTCGTGATGCGTGGTTATGCCGACAATGCCCAGTTCAACTGGGTCGGTGGTCCGCTGGACGGCACTTACTCCAACGCGGATGCCATTCGCGGCGTGTGGGAAAAATTCACCAAATCGCAGGGCCCGCTGAAGGTCAGCGTCGACAAGCTGGAAGAGTCTGCCAATACCAGCGGCTCGACGGTGTCTGCCAATGTGCAGTTCGAAGGCAAGGCACCCATCAAGGTTCGCTACGTGCTGACCTTCCGCCAGGGCAAGATTGTCAGCGAAACCTGGCAGATCGACCCCAAGCTGTCGGTTGCTGCGTATTGATCGCCAACCCGCCACACACTTTTATTGGAGAACAGCATGAAAATCCCGCTTTTCCTGGCAACCCTTGCCATCAGTGCAGCCTCCATGGCTGTCAGCGTGTCTGCCGTTGCGGCCGATGCACCCGCCAAAATGTCGGGCGGTGCACTGGTCGCGGCCAACGGCATGACGCTCTACACCTTTGACGCCGACAAGGCCGGCAGCGGAAAAAGCGTTTGCAATGGCCCCTGCGCTGGTCTGTGGCCGCCCCTGATGGCAGCTGCTGATCAGCCCTCTGGCGAGTACAGTGTGGTGACGCGCGACGATGGCGCGCGACAGCTAGCCTACAAGGGAAAGCCACTGTATTTTTACAAGGCTGACCAGAAAGCGGGCGACCGCACGGGTGACAACTTCAAGGACGTCTGGCACATCATCAAGGAATGATGGGTTAACGTTCAGTCCGGCAAGTCAACCAGGCAGCAGTGTGCAAAACGACAGCTACTCCGAGAACGACGACGATCATCTGCTGACCTGGGTGCCACGCCTGCGCCGTTACGCGCGGGCGCTGGTAGGCAACCGTGAGGACGCCGATGACCTGGTGCAAGACACGCTGGAGCGGGCGCTGGCCAAATCGGCGCTCTGGCGCGGGGTCTCGGACATGCGGGCTTGGCTTTTCGGCATGATGCACAACCTGCATGTGGACGGTGTCCGGCGGCCCAAGCTGCACACCGTGGTTCTGGATGACGACACCCCCGAGGTGCCGGTCGCAGCGACCCAGGGCGAAAGTCTTGCTGTCATGGATCTGCAGGCCGCGCTGGAGAAGTTGCCGGTAGAACAAAGGGAGATTATTTTGCTGATTGCGCTGGAAGACATGAGCTATGCCGAAGTGGCCACTGCCCTGGGTATTCCCATCGGCTCGGTGATGTCGCGCCTGTCGCGCGGGCGTGAGCGGCTGCGTTCCCTGATGGAAGGCCGACTTGAACCTGTGCGCCTCAAAGTCGTCAAATGAATAGACCGTCATGAACCCTGTCATTCCCCCCCCAACGCCCGTCACCGAAGCTGAATTGCAAGCTTACGTGGATCGTCAACTCACGCCGGAGCGCCAGCGCGAGATCGAAGCGTATCTGGCCCGGCGTCCCGAAGAGGCGCAGCGCGTCGAGAGCTATCTGGCGCAAAAGCGCGAACTGCGCGCACTCTTCAATCCGGTACTCGAAGAACCCCTGCCGCAACGGCTCCGGCGGGCGGCCACGCCCCGCACGCCGTGGTACCTGCAGCGCATGGCGGCCGGTATCGCAATTGCCGTGATCAGCGGCGCTGCGGGCTGGGGACTGCGCGGCGAATCCGGCACTCAGCCTGGAACCGCATCATTCGCCCAGCGCACACCGAGTGCCATCACGATGGCCTCGGCCACCGGTTTTGCGCAGCGGGCAGCCGTTGCGCACGCGGTCTACAGTCCGGATGTGCGGCGTGCCGTTGAAGTGGGTGCAGACCAGGAAGATCAGCTCGTGGCGTGGTTGTCCAAGCGCATGGGCGCGACCATGAAACCGCCCCATCTGCAAACTGTGGGTTACGCACTGGATGGCGGTCGGCTCTTGCCGGGTGGCAAAGGGCCGGTGGCGCAGTTCATGTACCACGACAGCGCCGGTGCCAAGCTCACGCTGTATGTATCGCGTGAGGTGGCCGAGGCCGGCGCCAGTGCTCAGGGCGCAAAAAATCAGGACACCGCCTTCCGCTTTGCCCAGGAAGGCAGCGTCAATGTGTTTTATTGGGTCGATGGCGCGTTCGGCTACGCCATTTCGGCCGACGCCGACAAGGCTGAGCTGGCTCGCGTCTCCGGCGAGGTGTATCGGCAACTTGCCCGCGAGCGCTGAGCGCAGGCATCGGCCAGCGCCGCCCCTTTCCTGAAAAAACCTGCGGCATTTTCCGCCGCAGGGAATGAAACGCTGCTTTGGCGGCTCTTATCCCTGTAATTTCCACGATCAACCCCCCAAAGGCTTACCGATGAATGAAGAACTGAACGATGCACGCCGCGATTTCATGAAAATCGCGGTAGCGCTACCCGCTGTCGCGGCTGCACCCTGGGTCCTGGCCCAGAGCCCTTCGGCAGCGCCTGCCGCTGTAGCGGCGTCCACAGCGCCCGACATCGCCGCCGTGGACCGCGTTTTCATCACCAACGAAGACTCGAACACCATCAGCGTGATCAACCCGATGAGCAACACGGTGGACAGCACCATCAACCTGACCAGTTTTGACGAGGACGCACGGCCACCATTTCGCTTCGTCACTGGCGGCGTCATGCCCACCCATGCCGCGATGATCCACAAGCCGCTGTACCACGGTTGCATTGACGCGCATGGCGCGGTGCCCAACCCGGACGGCACGCTGCTGGCAACCGCGGGTCGTGGCAGCAGCAATATCTACCTGATTGATGCGGTGAACCGGCGTGTGCTCGGCAACGCCATCAACCCGCAGGCAGGCCCGACCACCAACCCGGAGCGTCTGTCTAGCGGAATTTTGCTCGGACGCGAGCCGCATGAGCCCACCTTTACGCGCAACGGCAAGGAGCTGTGGGTGACCCTGCGCGGCGAAGACCGGATTGCCATTCTCGACGTCGAGCAGGCGCTCAAGCAAGTGACTGGCGCGCCGTCCAATGCAGTCCGCGCCTATGTGCCAACGATCAATGGTCCGGCCCAGGTCTGGTTTTCGAAAGACGGTCTGCTGGCCTTTGTGATCAGTCAAAAGACGGCTCAGCTCGAAATTCTGCAGGTCAATCCCGATGCGAAGGGCCATTCGCGGCCCAAACGCCTGCGCCTGGTGGACCTGAGCCTGCAGGACAAGCCGGCCTTTACCCCGTTTCAAAAACTCTCGCCCGATGGCAGCCAGATGTGGCTGTCGCACAAGCTGGCCGATGCGGTGTCGCTTGTCTCCGTCAAAGACCCAGGCACTGTGCTGGCCACCATGCCATTGGGTGAGATGGCGCGACCGAATCACCTGGAGTTTGTGGACAATGCGCGCGGCCAGGTGGCCTACATGAGCCTGGCGCGGGTGGACGACGGTGGGCCCAATGGTGCCGCCTCCAGCCGCCTGGCCATCATCGACCGCTCGGTCCCGCTGGCGCAGCAGAAGGTGGTCGGCATGGTGTACACCGGAGGCCGCGAGGCGCACGGTCTGTGGACCAACCCGGCCAACAACCTGCTGTACGTGGCTCATGAGCAGGACGAGTTGCCCGGCACGCCCAACGCCGGTCAGGTCGTGTGCTCGGCGTTTGATGTCTCCACGCCGCTGCAGCCGAAACTCATCACGCAGATTCCACTCGGCTCGCTCAAGCTGCCATCTGGTGAGTTGCGCAACAAGAAAAGCATCAACCTGGTGTACGTGCGGCCCGGCACCCCGGGGCAGACCGCATGACCGGCCACAGCGCGCACCGCGCGCCCGGCGCCGCCGCCGCAGGGCGCAACAGCTTTGAGTCCGGCATGGACGCCGGCATGGCCCGCATGATGCAGGACATGCATGACCCAGGCTACACCGGTCAGCCGGATGCGGACTTTCTGGCGATGATGATTCCCCACCACGAAGGCGCGGTGGACATGGCGCGGCTGGTGCTGATCCATGGGCGTGACCCCTTGGTGCGGCAGATTGCCGAAGAGATCATCGCAAGTCAAACGGTTGAAATTGCGGCCATGCGCGGGCGGATGGCGGTGTTGAAAAGCGGACCGAATCCCGAGCCGGGCGGCTATCCAGCGCTGGGCGCGGTTCGGGGCGGCGGATGATTTTCCGGCATGGTCGGGATCGCGTCTGTCGCCCGGGCTATACCGCGACGGTGTAGTTCAGCGCCATACGCCCGCCATCGACCACCACGATCTCGCCGGTGATGTAGCTGGCCGCGTCGCTGACCAGGTAAGCCACGGTGTCGGCAATTTCCGAGGGCTGGCCCAGCCGTTTCATCGGCGTGCGGCTCATGATCTTGGCCTTGGCCTCATCGCTGGTCAGCACCGCTTTGGCCGCCAGCTCGGTGGCAATCGTGCCGGGCGCCACGGCGTTGACGCGTATGCCCTTGTCGGCCAGCGCCAGCGCCATCACACGGGTCAGCTGGTTGATGCCGCCCTTGCTGACGTTGTAGCTGGCAATCGTCGGGATGGCGAGCACGCCGTTGACCGAACTCATGTTGACGATGTTGCCGCCGCCCGATGTGGCCATCACGCGCGCCACGGCCTGGCCCATCAGGAAGCTGCCCTTGATGTTGACGCGCAGTACCGCGTCGAAGTCGGCTTCGCTCACGTCCAGAAATTCCGCCGCCCGGAAGATGCCCGCGTTGTTGACCAGCACGTCGATGCGGCCGTGGGCCTGCACTGTGCGGGTCACCACAGTATCGACCTGGGCTTTGTCGCCGACATCGCAATGGATGTAGAGTGCGCCGAGTTCGGCGGCCAGCGCTTCACCGGGCGCGTCGGCCATGTCGGCGATCACGACCTGCGCGCCCTCGCGGGCGAAGCGCCTGGCGCAGGCTTCACCGATGCCTTGCGCGCCGCCGGTGACGATGCAGATCCGGCCTTTCAGGCCAAACGAAATATCTGAGGAGGGTGACAGTGAAACAGGGCTCATGCCCTTATCGTACCAGTGCAAGCAGCTATGAATTTCATAGCGTTTTCGGTGACATCGGTGGCCGTCATGCCGGGTGCGTACAAGGCCGAGCCGATGCCGAAACCGCTGGCGCCGGCCGCGCGGTAACTTGCCATGTTGCCGGCAGTGATGCCACCCACGGGCAGCAGCAGGGTCTGCGCCGGCAGCACCGCGCGCAGTGCTTTCACCACCGCTGGCGTGATCATCTCGGCCGGGAACAGCTTGAGCCCGGTCGCCCCCAGCTTCAGCGCGGCAAAGGCCTCGCTGGCCGTCATCACGCCGGGCAGACAGACCATGCCCAGGCGAACCGCCTCCCGCACGACATCCGCATCAAAGTTGGGCGAGACCACGAGTTGCCCGTCGGCAGCGTGCACGTTCCGCACATCGTCCGTGCTCAGCACCGTGCCCGCGCCGACCAGGGCAGCGGGCAGGGCTGCGGCCATGGCTTCTATGCTTTGCAGCGGCTGCGGAGAATTGAGCGGGACTTCGATCAGCGTCCAGCCGACGCCCAGCAGCGCGTGGCCGACGGACAAGGCTTCATCGGGCCGCAGGCCGCGCAGGATGCCGACCAGCGGCAGAGCTTGCAGGGCGGCGGCAAATTTGTCGTGAGGTGTGTTCATGCCTGTTTATCCCAGCTTGGGTGAATGGTTTGGGCCAGCGCCCACAGGCCGCGCCAGCTCGCCTCGGCGCCGACAGCTTGCACAGAGGTGCGGCGCTGGGCCAGCGCGCGTTGGTAGCGCTCGGTCAGCAGCTCCGAACCGACGACCACGACTTGCGCGCCGGTGTCCAGCGGCTGCGTGCGTATCTCCTCGCCAATCACCAGGCCCGAGAGGTAACTCGGCAGGCGGGATGCGGCCATGCGCCCGAACAGCGACAGCGTGCGCACGCTGAAAGCGGTTTGCAGCAGGCTGCTGCCGCGCAGTGCCAGCGCCACGCCTTCGTCGAAGGCGGCCCAGTCCACCTCACCGTCGGCCTCGGGCAGGCTGCGCGCCAGCAGCGACTGCTGGCGCAGCAAGGCGTAGAACTCACCGGTCATGCTGGTGGAGAAATTGTCGATCCGGCCGCCGCGCACATGGACCCACTTGCTGTGGGTGCCGGGCAGCACCAGCAGGCCGTCCTGCAGGCCCAGCAGTTGCAGGGCGCCGAACACCTGGGTCTCCTCGCCGCGCATCACGTCCGGGATGCCCTCATGTTCGCAGCTCAGCCCTGGCACGATGGCAATGCGCCCGGCCTTGACCCAGGCCAGTTGCGAGGCAACTTCGTCAAAGCCTGCCGGGCAGGCGCAATAGTGAGCCTCCAGCCAGCCCTGTTTGCTGCCGGCCATGCCGGAGATCAGGCAAAAAGTGCCCGCCGGTGCCATCCAGTGACCGAAACAGTCGTCGAAAACGGACGCGAAGTTGCCCGGCGCCACGCTGAGGATGCCGCGCGCGAAAGAGCGCTCTTTCAGCACGCGCCCCTGGCTGTCCAGCAAGGCGCCGCGCAGGGACGAGGTGCCCCAGTCGACGGCCAGCAGCTGTTTCATCGCCTGGCTGCCTTGGGCCTGCCCGGGAAGGCTCAATGGTTGTCCCGCGGCACAAAGGCGCCGCGCTTGCCGACCAGGAAGTCCAGGTCCACGCCCTGGTCGGCCTGCAGCACATGGTCGACATACAGCTTCCAGTAACCCGAGGACAGCGGCGGCGGCGGTGCGGTCCACAGGCTCAGGCGGCGCGCCAGCTCCTCGTCGCTGATCAGCAACTGCAGGCGGCGCTCGGGCACATTGAGTTCAATCATGTCGCCATTCTGGACGACGGCCAGCGGCCCGCCAGCGGCGGCTTCGGGCGCAGTGTGCAGCACCACGGTGCCGTAGGCGGTGCCGCTCATGCGTGCGTCGCTGATGCGCACCATGTCGGTGATGCCCTTGCGCAGCACCTTGGGCGGCAACGGCATGTTGCCGACCTCGGCCATGCCGGGGTAACCCTTGGGGCCGCAATTCTTGAGCACCATGACGCAGGTTTCGTCGATGTCCAGGCTGTCGTCGTCGATGCGTGCGTGGAAGTCCTCGATGTTCTCGAACACCACCGCGCGCCCGGTGTGCACCATCAGCGCCGGCGTGGCGGCGCTGGGCTTGATGACCGCGCCGCGCGGCGACAGGTTGCCGCGCAGCACGGCGATGCCGGCCTTGTCCTTGAACGGTGTGGCCAGCGGCCGGATCACCTCGGTGTTGTAGTTCTGCGCATCGGCAATGTTCTCGCCTATGGTTTTTCCATTGGCGGTGATGGCGCCGGTGTGCAGGTGCTGCGCGA
Organism: Polaromonas sp.; assembly: GCA_030683705.1. Classification (GTDB taxonomy): domain Bacteria; phylum Pseudomonadota; class Gammaproteobacteria; order Burkholderiales; family Burkholderiaceae_C; genus Polaromonas. The sequence continues at coordinate 25,998 of JAUXPP010000057.1, forward strand.
TTTCCTTCATGACCACCGGCAGGCCGCCGGCGTAACAAAAGTCTTCCATCAGGAATTTTCCCGAGGGCTGCAGGTTGACCAGGCAGGGCAGCTCGCTGGCGAGGCGATCAAAGTCGTCGACCGTCAGCTTGACGCCGATGCGCCCGGCCATCGCGATCAAATGGATCACCGCGTTGGTCGAGCCGCCGATGGCAGCCAGGGTCTTGATGGCGTTTTCAAAGGCTTCACGCGTGAGGATTTTCGAAAGTACCAGGTCTTCGTGCACCATCTCGACCGCGCGGCGACCGGCCATGCGCGCCAGCACATTGCGCCGGCCATCGACCGCAGGGTAGGCCGCGTTGCCTGGCAGGCCGATGCCCAGCGCTTCGACCATGCTGGCCATGGTGGAGGCCGTGCCCATGGTCATGCAGTGGCCGTGACTGCGGTGCATGCAAGATTCGGCTTCGAAGAAATCGGCGAGTTTGAGCGTGCCGGCGCGGACCTGCTCGCTCATGCTCCAGACGCCGGTGCCCGAGCCGAGTTCCTGGCCGCGCCACTTGCCGCTGAGCATGGGGCCGCCACTGACACCCACGGTGGGGAGGTCCACGCTGGCCGCACCCATGACCAGCGAGGGCGTGGTCTTGTCGCAGCCCATCAGCAGCACCACGCCGTCGATCGGGTTGCCGCGAATGCTTTCTTCCACGTCCATGCTGGCCAGGTTGCGGTACAGCATGGCGGTGGGACGCAACAGGGTTTCACCCAGCGACATCACCGGGAACTCCAGCGGGAAGCCGCCCGCTTCATAGACGCCGATCTTGACCTGTTCGGCAATCGTGCGGAAGTGTGAGTTGCAGGGGGTCAGTTCGCTGAAGGTGTTGCAGATGCCGATGACCGGGCGGCCGTCGAACTGGTCATGCGGCACGCCTTTGCCCTTGACCCAGCTGCGGTAGGCGAAGCCGTCGCGGTCCTGGCGGCCGAACCATTGCTGGCTGCGGAGTTCTGAAGGTTTCTTTTTGGGTTTGCCGGTCGGTGTTTCATCGCTCATAGGGAAAATCCTTAATTTGTAAACGTATTATCGTCATACCATTGCGCCGCAAATCCTAGTAATAACCATGATTAAGAACGTCCACGGAAATACAGTCGACCATCTCGGCGAAGCCATCGTCGCGGGGCGGTATGCCGTGGGCGCCTCGATTCCGCCCGAGCCGGTGTTGTGCCAGGAACTTGGGGTCAGCCGCACCGTGGTGCGCGAGGCCGTGAAGTCGCTGATTGCCAAGGGCCTGATGACCACTGGCCCCAAGGTCGGCACCCGCGTCCTGTCCGAAGACCACTGGAACTGGTTCGACCCCGACGTGATCATCTGGCAGTCCAAGGCCGGGCTGACGCCGGAGTTCCTGCGCGACCTGCAGGACCTGCGGCGTGTGGTCGAGCCCGCGGCGATGCGGCTGGCGGCCGAGCGCGCCACTGTCCAGGACATTGCCGAAGTCGAGGCTGCCTACGCCGGCATGAAACACGCGGTCGAACATGGTGGCGATTATGTGACCCACGACCTGCGCTTTCACCAGGGTTTGCTGCGGGCCAGCCGCAACCGCATGCTGGTGCAGATGAGCAAGGCGCTGGGCGCGCTGCTTCGCACCAGCTTCGAAATTTCCACACGGCGCAAGGATGGACCGGTGCATTCGCTGCCGCTGCACCGCGCGGTGCTCGATGCGGTGATTGCGCACCGGCCGGACGAGGCCGAAATCGCCATTCGTGTGCTGATCGACGGCGCCAAGGAAGACATCGAGGAAGTGCTGGCCTCGCGCCGCCGCCTTCCTGTACTGAGCAGCCCGGCGCGGCAGCTCAAGGCCGCCTGAACACAACGCGGGACACGAGGAAACGCCAAGTGCAAAAAGCTGTCGATACATCGATTTACTGGTTCTACAAGCTGCTGGAGCTGCTGGTGGTGTTCTGCATGGTGTCCATGGTCATCATGGTCTTCGGCAATGTGGTGCTGCGTTATGCCTTCAATTCCGGCATCTCGGTGTCCGACGAGATGTCGCGTTACTTCTTCATCTGGCTGACCTACATCGGCGCGATGCTGGCCATGCACGAAGGCGGGCACCTGGGGGTGGACACGCTGGTCAAGCACTTGCCTATCCTCGGCAAGAAGGTCTGCCTGTTCCTCAGCGAGGCCCTGATGCTGTTTTGCAACGTGCTGTTTTTCATGGGCACTTTCAAGATGCACGAGTTGCAGGTCACCAATGTCTCGCCGGTGGTCGGCATCTCCATGATCTGGATTTACGGCATCGGCTACATCGTCAGCGTGGTGATGGCCATCATCAACCTCAACGTGCTGTTCCGGCTGGTCACGGGCCGCATCACCGAGGACGAACTGGTGCAGGTGATCGAAACCGAAGGCATGCACGACGTGGAGAAACAGATGCAAGGGACCAAAGCATGAGGGCTCTGAACTCACCGTTTAATGTGCGCCGCGCAGGGCCGCCCCAAGCAAGCACGGCCCCCTCGGGGGGCAGCGCAGTACGCGCAGCGACAAGCGTGGGGGCCATGCAATTTTTCGCCGGGCCGCCCCAAGAAAAATTAGCCCCCTCGGGGGGCAGCGCAGTACGCGAAGCGACAAGCGTGGGGGCCATCTTGTCATGACCGTCACTGTATTTATTTTGAGCCTGCTGGCGGCCATGGCCATCGGCATGCCGATCGCCTATGCGCTGCTGGTCTGCGGCGTGACACTGATGGCTTACCTCGCCGCCACCAGCGGCCTGGTGACTTTTGACAGCCAGATCCTGGCCCAGCGTTTTGTCGACGGCGCCGACAATTTCCCGCTGCTGGCCGTGCCCTTCTTCCTGCTGGCCGGGGAGTTCATGAACGCCGGCGGCATCAGCCGGCGCATTGTCAACCTGGCGATGGCCTGGGTCGGGCATTACCGCGGCGGCCTCGGTTACGTCACGGTGATCGCCGCGGTGATCATGGCCTCGCTGTCGGGCTCGGCGATTGCCGACACGGCTGCGCTGGCTGCCTTGCTGATTCCCATGATGCGGGCCGCCGGCTACAACGTCGGCCGCGCCTCCGGTCTGATCGCCTCGGGCGGCATCATCGCGCCGGTGATCCCGCCGTCCATCGGCCTGATCATTTTCGGCGTCGCCGGCAATGTGTCCATCACCAAGCTGTTTCTCGCCGGCATCGTTCCGGGCCTGCTCATGGGCCTGGCCATTGGCCTGACCTGGTGGTGGGTGGCCCGCAAGGAAAACGTGCCACCGGCGCCCAAGCTGTCCATGGCCGGCCGTCTCCACATCACGGCGGAGGGCGGCTTTGCGCTGACCCTGCCCATCGTCATCATCGGCGGCATGAAGTTCGGCATTTTCACGCCGACCGAGGCTGCCGTGGTTGCCGCGGTCTACAGCTTTGTGGTCGGCATGTTCATCTACCGCGAGCTCAAGTGGTCGGCGCTCTACGGCCTGATCCTGTCGGCCGGCAAGACCACGGCCGTGGTGATGTTCCTGGTGGCCGCCGCCATGGTCAGCGCCTGGCTGATCACCGTGGCCAACATCCCGACGGAAGTGGCCGGGCTGATGGCGCCCTTCATGGACAACAAGATGCTGCTGATGGTGGTGATGATGGTGCTGGTCGTGATCGTCGGCACCGCGCTGGACTTCACGCCAACGGTGCTGATCCTGACGCCGGTGCTGATGCCGGTGGTGCTCAAGGCCGGCATCGACCCGGTGTACTTCGGCATCATGTTCATCATGAACAACGCCATCGGCCTGATCACGCCGCCGGTGGGCACGGTGCTCAACGTGGTCTGCGGCGTCGCCAAAATCAGCATGGACACCGCGTTCAAGGGCGTGCTGCCCTTTTTGCTGGCGCAGCTGGGCGTATTGGCCCTTCTGATTGCTTTTCCCGCCATCGTCACCGAGCCGCTGAAGTGGCTGATGCGGTGATTTCCCTTTCCCAACCCCTGTCGTTTATATAAAGGAGACAACCATGTTCAAACGCAGAACCCTCGCCCTGGCAGCCGCCGCCTTGCTGGTCGCAACTTCGAGCTTCGCGCAGTTCGCCGACCGCACCATCAAGTTCACCAACGGGGTGAACGAGGACCACCCGGTCGGCGTCGGCGTCAAGAAGATGCAGGAAGTGCTGGCCGCCAAAACCGGCGGCAAGATGAAGATCAATGCCTTCTGGGGCGGCGCTGCAGGCGGCGACCTGCCGGCCACGCAGGCGCTGCGCGCCGGCACCCAGGAGATGGTTTGCACCTCCAGCTCGCCGCTGGTCGGCATCGTCAAGGAACTCGGCGCCTTCGACCTGCCTTTCCTGTTTGCCAACGAGAAGGAAGCCGACGCGGTGCTCGACGGCCCGGCCGGTGCCTATTTCAACAAGAAGCTGGAAGAAGCCGGCCTGATCAACCTGGCCTACTGGGAGAACGGTTTCCGCAACCTGACCAACAGCAAGCGGCCGGTCGCCAGGGCGGAAGACTTTGACGGCGTCAAGGTCCGCGTGATGCAGAACAACATCTTCATCGACACTTTCAAAACCCTGGGCACCAACGCCGTTCCCATGGCTTTCGGCGAGGTGTTCACCGCGCTGGAAACCAAGACCATCGACGGCCAGGAAAATCCCTTCGTGACCATCGAGACTTCCAAGTTCAACGAAGTGCAGAAGTACCTCAGCGTCACGCGCCACGCCTACACACCGTTCCTGATTCTCTACAGCAAAAAGCTCTGGGACCAGCTGAACCCGCAGGAGCAGGCGGTGCTGCGTGAAGCCGCGATGGAAGGCCAGAAGGTCCAGCGCGCTGCCAACCGCGCGCTCAATGAGAAGTCCCTGACCAGCCTGAAGGCCAAAGGCATGCAGGTCAACGAAGTCAGTGCGGCCGAGCAGAAACGCATGTTCGACAAGGTCAAGCCGGTGTATGACAAAAACATCCCGACGATTGGCGCCGAGCCCGTCAAGATGGTGATGGACGCGCTGAAAAAGGCGCGCGGCGGCTGATCCGGGCCAGACCCGCAGCGATCGCACAAGGCCGCAAGGGTTTACTCTTGCGGCCTTTTTTACGGAGCCACCCTTGAAAATCACCAAAGTTGAGACCCTGAGGCTGGGCGAGTTTCCCAACATCATCTGGGTCCGCATATATACCGACGAAGGTTTGGTCGGCCTGGGCGAAACCTTCATGGGTGCGCAGGCGGTGGAAGCCTACATCCATGAATGGGCCGGCCCCAAGCTGCTGGGCAAGGACCCGCTGGCCATCGAGGCGCGCAACCGCGAACTCACCGGTTACCTGGGCTGGCGCGGCTCCGGCGTGGAGACGCGCGGCAATTCCGCCGTCGACATCGCGCTGTGGGACATTTTCGGCAAGGCGGCCCACATGCCGCTGTACACCGCGCTGGGCGGCAAGAGCCGCGACAGCATACGCATTTACAACACCTGCGCCGGCTACCAGTATGTGCGCAGCACCGTGAACCAGAACACCGCCAACTGGGGCATCGGCGAGGCGAAAAAGGCCAACGCCGGGCCCTACGAAGACCTCGAGGGTTTTCTTCACCATGCCGACGAACTGGCCGAATCGCTGTTGTCCGAAGGCGTGACCGCCATGAAGATCTGGCCCTTCGATCCGGCGGCCGAAAAAAGCGACGGGCAGTACATCAGCAACGCGGACCTGGACCTGGCGCTGGAGCCCTTCCGCAAGATACGCAATGCCGTGGGCGAACAGATGGACATCATGGTCGAGTTCCATAGCCTGTGGCGCTTGCCGATGGCGCAGAAAATCGCGCGCGCGCTCAAGCCCTTCAACACCTTCTGGCACGAGGACGCGATCCGCATGGATTCGCTGGACCTGCTCAGGCAATATGCGAAAGACTGCGACGCGCTGATCTGCGCCAGCGAGACCCTCAGCTACAAGTGGGGCTTCAAGGACTACCTGCAGACCGGCGTGGCCGGTGTCGCCATGCTGGACCTGAGCTGGTGCGGCGGCCTGAGCGAGGCCCGCAAGATCGCCGCCATGGCCGATGCCTGGCAGTTGCCGGTCGCGCCGCACGACTGCACCGGGCCGGTGGTCTGGGCGGCCTCCAGCCACCTCTCGCTGCATGCACCGAATGCGCTGATCCAGGAAAGCGTGCGCGCCTTCTACACCGGCTGGTACAAGGAACTGGTCACCGAACTGCCCATCGTCACGAAAGGCATGCTCAGCCTCAACGGCAAGCCCGGGCTGGGCCTGGAACTGCTGCCCGATTTGCACCTGCGCGCCGATGCCACCCTGCGCACCTGCCTGCCGACCTGACACTCGCCAAAAATGGAGACTCCATGAAAATCACGACCGTCCGCCCCTTCATCCTGCATGTGCCGGTGACCGGTTCGCAGATTGCTGACAGCACGCACAGCATCACCCACTGGGGCGTGGTGGGCGCGCAGATCGACACCGATAACGGGCTCAGCGGTTACGGCTTTACCGGCACCCATGCGCACCTGCCCAGTGACCAGCTGATCACGCGCTGCATTGAAACCTGCCACGCGCCCCTGTTGATCGGCGAGGATGCGGGCGACATCAACCGCCTGTGGAAAAAGCTGGCGCGCAACCCGGCCTTGCAGTGGGTGGGGCGTGCCGGCATCACCACGCTGTCGCATGCCGCCATCGACCTGGCGCTGTGGGATTTGAAAGCCAAGGCGGCGCAGCAGCCGCTGTGGAAATTGCTGGGGGGCCAGGTGCGCGACAAGGTGCGTGCCTACAACACCGACATCGGCTGGCTCAGCATTGCGGACGACAAGCTGGTGCAAGGCGCACAGCGCGCGGTGGCCCAGGGTTTTACCGGCATCAAGATCAAGGTCGGCTCCACCGTCGAGCGCGACCTGCGGCGCCTGGCGGCGGTGCGCCAAGCCATCGGCCCGGACGTCACGCTGGCGATCGACGGCAACGGCAAGTGGGACCTGCCGACCTGCCAGCGCTTTTGCCGCGCCGCGCAGGACGCGGATGTGTTCTGGTTCGAGGAGCCGCTGTGGTACGACGACGTGAAGGGCCATGCGCAACTGGCACGCGCCACCACCATCCCGGTCGCGCTCGGCGAGCAGCTCTACACGGTCGATGCGTTTTCAGAATTTTTTGCGCAGCAGGCCATCCACTGGGTGCAGCCCGACGTGACGCGTATGGCCGGTCTGACCGAGGTGCTGCGCGTCTGTGAGACCGCGCACGCCTTTCGCCTGCCGGTGGCGCCGCACGCGGGCGACATGAGCCAGGTGCATGTGCACCTGTCGTACGCGCACCCGGCCTGCGAGGTGCTCGAGTTCATTCCGTGGATCAAGGACTGCTTCACCGACCCGGCCGAGGTGGTGGACGGTTATTTCCGGCGGCCCGAGCTGCCCGGCGCAGGCACCACGCCGACGGACGCCGCCTGGACGCAGTTCCGGCAGGCGACCGCCTGAGCCGGCGCGGAATGTCTCCACGCGAAGGGCAAAATAGGCGCTCATGAATTCCGATATTTTTGTGGTCATGGGGGTCAGCGGCTGCGGCAAAAGCACCGTGGGCGCGCGGCTGGCCGAAGCCCTGAAGCTGCCTTTTCTGGAAGGTGATGTGTTGCACCCCGAAAGCAATGTGGCCCGCATGGCGGCTGGCGTTGCGCTCAGCGATGAAGACCGGGAGGGCTGGTTGCAGGCGCTGGCCGAACGCCTGCGGCAGGCGCATGTCGCAGGCCAGGGCCTGGTGCTCTCGTGTTCTGCGCTCAAGCGCGCCTACCGCGACATCCTGCGCAGCGGCGCACCCGGCCTGCGTTTTATTTACCTGCACGGTGACCATGGCTTGCTGGCGGCACGCATGGCCGCGCGCACCGGCCACTACATGCCGCTGTCGCTGCTGGACAGCCAGCTTGCCACGCTGGAGCCGCCCGGTGTGGACGAAAATGCGCTGGGCTTCGAGGTCGCCAGCCGGCCTGAAGATATCGTCGCCGCCGTGCTGGCCGCCCGGCGCCCAACTGGCGTCAGCGCCTCCTGAACTGCTTTTTACTTTCCTGGACCGACCATGACCCATTTCACCAAAGTCATCCTCTACACCGATACCGATGGTCGCGCGAAATTTCGCGAGGAGGCGCTTGCGCTGAGCGAAGGCTCGCCGCAAGCCATGCTGTCGCCGCTGGCGCCGTCCACCGGCTACCAGTTGCGCCACAGCCCGGTGGGTTTTCGCAGCCAGTTTCACTGCACACCGAAGCCGCAGTGGGTGTTCATCCTGGGCGGGCAGATGGAAATCGGCCTGCAGGGCGGGGTGTCGCGGGTGTTTGGCCCGGGCGAACATTTCTACTCTGCCGATGTGTTGCCCGAAGGCGCCACCTTCGACGCGGCGATACACGGCCACTGGAGCCGCCAGGCCGGGCCGGACCCGCTGGTGACCCTGTTCCTGCAGGGTTGAGTCGCAGGTTGCTATTGAATTGATAGCTGCTTGCGCACGCCGGACAGGCGCTGGCGGCCAAAAAAGGCTTGAAGCTTCAGCGTGGCTGCATGTCGCCCGAGAGCAGCACGGTGCGCCCTGGGGCGCCTGCGAGCACAGCGCCCACCAGTGCAGCGGCCACATCCGCAGCGGCAATCGCGCGGTAGTTGGCAGGTGTCAGCGGCCTGAGCAGGCGCATGGCGGTCGCCGCAAACTTTTCCGCGGCGCGTTGTGGCTGACCCAGGGAACTGCGGTCCCCGCTCAGCAGTGAGGGGCGTGCCAGCACCAGCGTGTCATAGCCGAGCTGGCCGGCGGCCTCTTCCATCTCGCCCTTGACGCGGTTGTAAAACACGCTGGAGTTGGCACTGGCGCCCATGGCGCTGACGATGCCCAGCCGGCGCGCACCGGCGGCGCGCGCAGAACGGGCCACGGCCAGCACCGCATCGAAATCGACAGCGTGGAAAGCGCTCTGGCTGCCCGCCACCTTGATGGTGGTGCCGAGCGCGATGAACACATCGTCCACCGCGGGAGCTTCAAATGTGGCGAAGTCCACGCTGAGGTGGACTTGCAGTTTGGGATGGGTGATCCCGGGTTGGCGGCGGCCCACGCAGTGGACCGCTGACCAGGTTTTATCGGCCAGTAAACGAGCCAGAATTTCCCGACCGACCAGACCCGTTGCCCCGGCCACCAGCGCCACCCGAGCGTCCGCCACCACCACCGCCGCCGGCAGGGCGTCCGCCGCCGCGGTAGTTGCCGCGGTTGCCGCCCGTGGGCTGGCCGGAGGAAGGGAAGCCGGAAGAGACGTGGCTGGTGGGTTGGGCGTCGCCGCGTTCCTGGGGTTCGCGCTGACGTGGGGGTTGGTCATTGGAGTTCCTCGCGTGCTGTTGTGCAGGCTGTCCACCATAACCGGAATTCTGGCGCGGCTGGCCGCCCTGGGGCTGGCTGCGGCCACCATTGCCGCCACCGCCGTTGCGGCCGCGACCGTTGCCGCCGCCATTGCCACCACCACCGCCACCGGCGTTGCCGCCACGGGCAGTCTGGGGCTTGTTCTCGCGGATACGCGTCATCATTTCGCTGCGGGCGGCCTTGGCGGCGGCCTGCATCACGTCACGGCTGGGCGGCTTGCCGATGCCGCCCCAGATGGTCTGGCGGCCCATGGCCAGCGGCTCGGCTTTTTCGCCAGGCTCGGCTTCAAAACCGGGCACGATGACTTTTTCGATGTTCTGCTTGGTGAAACGCTCGATGTCCTGCATGAAGCCTTCTTCGTCCAGGCAGACCAGGCTCACCGCCTCGCCGCTGTTGCCGGCGCGGCCGGTGCGGCCGATGCGGTGCACGTAGTCTTCGCTGACGTTGGGGATTTCATAGTTCACGACGTGTGGCAACTCGTCGATGTCGATGCCGCGGGCAGCGATGTCGGTGGCCACCAGGGCGCGGATGCTGCCGCTCTTGAAATCCTGCAGCGCCTGGGTGCGCGCGGTCTGGCTCTTGTTGCCGTGCAACGCCATCGCCGGGATGCCGTTTTTGGTCAGGTGTTCAGCCACATTGTTGGCGCCGAACTTGGTGCGTGTGAACACCAGCACCTGGCTCCAGTTGTGCTCGTTGATGATGTGGGTGAGCAGCGCTTTTTTCTTGCCGCGGCCGACCGGGTGGATGGTCTGCGTGATGCGCTGCACCGTGGTGTTGCGCGGCGTGACCTGGATGCTTTGCGGGTTTTTCAGCAGGCCGTTGGCCAGCTCGCGAATTTCGTCGCTGAAGGTGGCGGAAAACAGCAGCGACTGCTTCTGCTTGGGCACCAGCGCCAGCACCTTCTTGATGTCGTGGATGAAGCCCATGTCCAGCATGCGGTCGGCTTCGTCGAGCACCAGGATCTGCACCTGGCCGAGGTCCAGCGTGCCCTGGCTCGCGTGGTCCAGCAGGCGGCCGGGGGTGGCCACCAGGATGTCGACGCCGCGGCGCAGTTTTTCGATCTGCGCGCCCATGCCGACACCGCCGAACATCACCATGGAGGAGAGTTCGAGGTATTTGCCGTAGACGCGGACGCTTTCCTCGACCTGGGCGGCGAGTTCGCGGGTCGGGGTCATGATCAGGCAGCGAACGGCATTGACGCCGCGCTTGTTTTTCAGCGAAGGCTCGCTCGACAGGCGCTGCAGCATGGGCAGCACAAAGGCCGCCGTCTTGCCGGTGCCGGTCTGGGCGCCGCCCAGCAGGTCGCCGCCTGCAAGCACGGCGGGAATCGCCTGGGCCTGGATGGGGGTGGGGGTGTCATAGCCCTGCTCAAGCACGGCTTTAAGAATGGCCGGAGCCAGATTCAGATTTTCAAAGGTCATTTTTTTGCACTGCTGGAGTGCTCAGGATCGGCCTGTGGGAGCTTGTGGGCATCCCGCCAGTCAAAGGCAGATTGGGGTCAGGAGTTTGGGCCAAAAACACCCTGAATCGTTGCCGAAACTGTCACAGAGGTGTGCCCGAATGTCGCAGGCAACTGGAGCGAGCAACGTGGGTATTGTCGCACGGAACGATAATCGGGGGATTGCCGCAAAAAATCCCTGAAAATCCGGGGCTGGCTTGCGCTCACGCCCGCCTGTTTGTTTTCCCTCATTTTTAGAAGTTGATCCTGATGGCCCAGTACGTATTTACCATGAACAAGGTCGGCAAAGTTGTGCCGCCCAAGCGTCAGATCCTCAAGGATGTGTCGCTCAGCTTTTTTCCCGGCGCCAAGATCGGCGTGCTGGGCACCAACGGCTCCGGCAAGTCGACCCTGCTCAAGATCATGGCCGGTCTGGACACCGAGATCGAGGGTGAAGCCACCCCGATGCCGGGCCTGAACATCGGCTACCTGCCACAGGAACCCAAGCTCGACCCCACCCACACGGTGCGTGAAAGTGTCGAGGCCGGCATGGGCGCGGTGTTTGCCGCCAAGGCGCAACTCGAGGCGGTGTACACCGCCTATGCCGAGCCGGATGCAGACTTCGACGCATTGGCCGCCGAGCAGGCGCGCCTGGAGGCCATCATTGCGACCTCCGGTTCCGATTCCGAGCACCAGCTCGAGATCGCTGCCGACGCACTGCGCCTGCCGCCCTGGGATGCGGTGATCGGTGTGTTGTCGGGCGGTGAAAAACGCCGGGTTGCGCTGTGCAGCCTGTTGCTGTCCAAGCCCGACATGCTGCTGCTCGACGAGCCGACCAACCACCTGGACGCCGAATCGGTGGACTGGCTGGAGCAGTTTCTGCAGCGTTACCCCGGCACCGTGGTGGCCATCACCCATGACCGCTACTTCCTGGACAATGCCGCCGAGTGGATTCTGGAGCTGGACCGCGGCCGCGGCATTCCCTGGAAAGGCAACTACAGCACCTGGCTGGACCAGAAAGGCGAACGTCTGGCCCAGGAGCAAAAGGGCGAGGAAGCCCGCGCCAAGGCACTGAAGAAAGAACTCGAATGGTCGCGCCAGAACCCGAAAGCGCGCCAGGCCAAGAGCAAGTCGCGGCTCGCCCGCTTCGAGGAACTGTCCGATTTCGAATACCAGCAGCGCAACGAAACCCAGGAGATTTTTATCCCGGTGGCCGAGCGCCTGGGCAATGAGGTCATCGAGTTCAAAAATGTCAGCAAATCCTTCGGCGACCGCCTGCTGATCGACAACCTGAGCTTCAAGATCCCGGCCGGCGCGATTGTGGGCATCATCGGCCCCAACGGCGCGGGTAAATCCACGCTGTTCAAGCTGATTGCCGGCAAGGAGCAGCCCGACAGCGGCGAGGTGGTGATCGGCAAAACCGTGCGCATGGCTTTTGTGGACCAGCACCGTGACGACCTCGCCAACGAAAAAACCGTCTGGGAAGACATTTCCGGCGGGCTCGACATGTTGACCGTCGGCAAGTTCACCATGCCCAGCCGCGCTTATGCGGGACGCTTCAACTTCAATGGCGCCGACCAGCAAAAACGCGTGGGCACCCTTTCGGGGGGGGAGCGCGGGCGGCTGCACCTGGCCAAGACCCTGATTGCCGGTGGCAACGTGCTGATGCTTGACGAACCCTCGAACGACCTCGACGTGGAAACGCTGCGTTCGCTGGAAGACGCGCTGCTCGAGTTTGCCGGCTCCATCATGGTGATCAGCCATGACCGCTGGTTCCTGGACCGTATCGCCACCCACATCCTGGCCGCCGAGGGCGACAGCCAGTGGACCTTCTTCGACGGCAACTACCAGGAATACGAAGCCGACAAGAAAAAGCGCCTCGGTGAAGAGGGCGCCAAGCCCAAGCGCATGCGGTTCAAGGCATTGAAGTAATTGACCCCCACGCTCGTCACTTCGTGCGCCTGCGGCGATGCGCTGCCCCTTGAACGAAGAAAAGGGGCGCATTTTCCCCGGGGTGGCCCGGCGGAAAAACCATGCCCCATTTCCCGATCTGTTCGGCCTGAACTTGGCCAAAAATTCCCTCGCTAACGATGACTGACGAAGAAGTTCTTGCTGCGACCCGGCAGTGGCTGGAAAAAGCCGTGATCGGGCTGAACCTGTGCCCGTTCGCCAAGGCGGTGTACGTCAAGAACCAGGTGCGGCTGGTGGTCAGCAAGGCGCGCCATGCGGATGACCTGCTGGAGGAACTCGACCGTGAGCTGGATCTGCTGGTGGCGACACCGGCGGAAGAAGTCGACACCACGCTGCTGATTCATCCGACGTTGTTTGAAGACTTTCTCGACTTCAACGACTTCATGGAGATCGCCGAGGGTGTGGTCGATGAGCATGGGCTCGAAGGTGTGGTGCAACTCGCCAGCTTTCACCCGAAGTTCCAGTTCGAAGGCACCGAGCCTGACGACCTCGGCAACTACACCAACCGCGCGCCGTTTGCGATCCTGCATCTGCTGCGCGAAGAAAGCGTCGAGCGTGCGGTGCAGGCTTACCCGGATGCCGAGGGCATTTTCGAGCGCAATATCGACACACTTAATCAATTAGGCTTAGCCGGCTGGCGTGCCTTGCACGGCAAAGGCTGAATTAGCAACACCTTGCTTGACGGCGCGCATCCCGTCCTATAAAACCGGCGGTCATGCCCAACACCGCCCACAGTTCTTCCCACCCCCTGCTGAGCGGCCATCCCCATTTCGCGGGCTTGTCGGGCCGGACGCAGGCTGGCCGGGCCGCTGGCGTGGAGAGCGAGTTTTCCTTTACCGTGCCGGCCGCGCTGGACCTGCTGGCTGAGATGGAGGGCAGCGGCACGCTGGCGCAGCATCATGCCGACAGCGACGCCGCCGGTGCAAGCGAACCCCCCATGGTGCAGTTGCGTGCGCAACTGAAGGCGGCGTCCCGTAGCCGTGGCCAGGCACTGGCCATTGACGTGGTGGCCTTGCTGATGGCGCAGATGGCGCAGGATCACCGCCTGCTTCCGGCGGTGCGCCAGGCGATCGCGGGCGCCGAGCCGGCCTACCTCGACCTGGCGCTGTCGGACCCGCGCTTCTTCAGCACCCGCCATCATCCTGCCCGGCGCCTGCTCGATGTGGTCACGGCCAGAAGCCAGGCTTTCTCCAGTGAGCAGGCCCCCGCCTATGCCGGCTTCCTGCAGGACCTTCGGGAGTCGCTGGCCTTTTTGCTGGAGGGTGCGCCGGCCTGTGATGCGGCACATTTCGCGAGCACGCTGGCCTGGTTTGAACAGCAGCAAGGGCGCAGGCTGGCCGCCGATCCCGGTCATGGACGTGCGGTGCAAAGCTTGCTGCGCGCCGAGGAGCGCAACCTGCTCGCCGACCGGCTGAGCGCCGAACTGCGCGCGCGGCCCGAATTCGGCACACTCAATTTTGTCATTGCCGATTTTCTGACGGGTCCGTGGGCGCAGGTCATGGCCCAGGAGAAGCTCGCGCTGGCCGCGGGCGACCCTGCGGACGGGAAACCGCCATTCAGCGGCGTGTTGCAGGACCTGCTCTGGAGCCTGGAGCCCGAACCTTCAGCGCCGCACCGCAAACGGTTGCTGCGGGTGATTCCCCGCATCCTCGCGACCCTGCGCGCGGGACTGGTGTTCATCGACTATCCGCTGGCGCAGTCGAAACCGTTTTTTGACGAACTGATGGCAATTCACGAGCATGCGTTGAAGCGGGCGTTCCGGCCTCTCCCCGAGCCGGTCCGGGTTACCCGGTCGCCAGAGCCGGACTTCCTGCCCAGCGAACCCTGGCTGGCGCCGGCCGAGGTCAGGCAATCGGGATTCCTCGACGTGGACATCAGCACGGGGGCAGACCACGCTGCACCGCCGGCACAGCCGCCAGCCGATGCGGACGGCCCGGACCTGGTCGCGCAGCTTACGCTGGGCACCTGGGTCGAGTTGCTGCGCGAGGGCACGGTACTGCGCGCCCAGTTGACCTGGGCGAGCCCGCACCACACGCTGTTCATGTTTTCCAGCGCAGGCGGCCGCACCCATTCGATGACCCGGCGCGCGCTGTTGCGCCTGCAGCAACTGGGTGCGCTCAAGGCGGTGGCCGCCAGCAGCATGGTCGAACAGGCCTTCGACAAGGCTGCGCGCGCGGCCATGCGCGACGCGGACCGGCAAAGCTAGGCTGGAAGGGACCGCGGGCTTCGCGGTGCGCCGCCCGCCGGGGCGCCACTGCCACAGGGCCTGCCGTCTGGAAAGATCACAAACCATGCTCGCGCTGCCGCGCGGTTTTCCACACGATCAGGGTGTGCTGCCGTCCGTGCGCAGGAGTTTTTTCCTGACCAGGTGGATGTTGCTGCGCAGTGCGTACAGCTCGTCGGTATAGGACAGTGGCACGCTGATTTTTTCGGCATGCGCCTCCAGCGCGTCGAGTTCGGCCAGCAGGGCCTTGCCGCCGTCCGTGCCCTCGATGCGGTTCTCGATGTCGCGGAGCTGGCCGTACCACTTGAAGATGCGCGAACGCACGCGGAACTCGTACAGCGGCGGCACGATGCGCGACAGCGGCAGCATGATCGCGATGATGATGCCCAGCACCAGCCACATGCGTTCGACCAGGTTGGCGACCCAGAAGGGCAGGTAACGCTGCAGCAGGGGCGCATCGTTCTTGATCGCGCGCTCAGCCTCCTTGGAAATGGGCAGCTCGCTGTTGTCGCGATTGGGAAACTCCCGCGCCACCTTGAACCAGCCCGCCGGTCCGTGAATGACATTGCCGGCTTGCGCCAACAGCTGCACCAGCGCCGGATGGGTGCTGCTTCGGGCAATCAGCGAGGTTGTGGTCGCCACCAGGCTGACATCTTCGGGCGGAATATCGCGCGCCAGGTCGACCACGCCTTGCGGCAGGCGCGCCGTGCTCAGGAAGGTGAAACGTTTGGAGTAGGCCTCGCTCTGCGGGAAGTTCATGAGCTTGACCCCCGGCGTCTGCAGCAGCATCTGCACCATCAACGATTCGGGCGCCGAGGCAAACACAATGGCATCGAGTTCGCCGCCGAGGAAGGCAACCGTGGCTGGGGTTTGATCCAGCGTGGTGATGGTCAGGCTGCTGGCCTCAATCCGGTTGCTTTCGAGCAGCTTGCCCATCAGGCTGGGTATGCCGCTGCCGTCGGTGCCCAGGTTGATGCGCAGGCCCTGCAATTGAACCAATGAATTCAGGGTGCCGATCTTCCCGCCTTTTCGCGCCGTATCCTCGTGATAAAAAAGCCACAGCGGCTCGACAAACAGGCTGCCCAGGGAGGTCAGGGTTTCTTCATCTTCCGCGCTGTAAATGCTGGTGCCGCCCTGCACAAAACCGAGGTCGGCCTTGCCTTCGCGCAGCAGTTGCAGGTTGTGCGCCGACCCCTGCGAGGGCAGCAGCACCACCTCGATGCCGTCGCCCGCCAGGATTTTGGCGTAGCGTTTGCCGAACTCTTCATAGGCGCTTTGCGCCGGGCCGGTGGCCAGCGTGACGCGTTTGGGCGGGTTCGGGTCCAGCCACCAGTAGGCCAGCAACAGCAGCGTCACGGTCAGCACGATGAAGGGCCCGGCCGACGCCCACAGGTCGCGCAGTGACAGCAGGGTGTAGCGTATGGTTTTGGGCATGCCGGCACCTTAACATGGCGCCGCAACGGCCCGAAGGGCGCCACCGATTCAGCATGAAAAAAGCTTGCAGACCCCTATCTACAAGCGTAGCCAGCTACTATTTTTATAGCGTCATGAGCCGCCGTGCAGGAACACCAGCACCGCATTGAGCAGGTAGGTGGCCAGCAGGCCGACGCTGACCCAGCTCGCAAAACGCAAGACCCGGCCCTGTGGCCGCATCACCAGGCCGATCATCACCAGCCCGCTCATGACCACGGCGGCGACAGCCGTGCCCGCATGCACGGGCGCGGCCTCGGCAAGCAGGGGGCCAGGTGTGTAAAACAGGTCGTCGATCGCCAGGATGGTCACGTTGAACAGGTTGCTGCCGAGCAGGTTGCCGATGGCCATGTCGAGCGCGCGCAGGCGCAGGGCCGACAGCGTGACCGCGATTTCGGGCAGCGTGGTCACCAGCGCCATGAACAGCGTGCCGACAAAACTTCGGCTCCAGCCCATGGCCTGGGCCAGCTGGTCGGCGAGGGCGGGCAGCCAACTGCCGGCCGCCAGCACCACCAGCGCCGCCAGCCCGAAGCGGATCCACTGCTGTCTCAGGGGCGGCGCCGGGCCGGAACTCGCACCGGCGGCGGGTTTGGACCGCAGCGATTGCTCGTGTGCGAAGACGCTGCGCAGCGCCAGCAGGTAAAGCGCCAGCAACACCGGGCTGTACAGACCCAGGTGCAGCATGGCCGGCGTGGCGGCGGGCAGCAGCAGGCTCATGGCGACAAAGCCCAGCATCACCACACCAAAGGCGGCGGACAGCAGGTGCGCCGCGCTGGCATGGCGGTAGATCGGCTGGCGCGGCTGAAGGGCATCGATCACCACCAGGAACACCAGGTTGAACACGCAGGCCCCGAGCGCGTTGCCCACGGCCAGGTTGGGCGCACCGATGATGGTGACGGCGCTGATGCCCGAGGCCAGTTCGGGCAGCGAGGTCACCGTGGCCAGCAGCGCCAGGCCCATCCAGCCGCCGGTGAGCCCGGTGGCTTTGGCGATCTGGTCGGCGCTCTGGCACAACACGTAGCCCGCGCCGGCGATCAGCAGTGCGCACAGCAGGAATTGCGGTACCAGCACGATCAGACTCATGCGGCCGGTTTCTGGCGCAGGCGCACGAAAAATTTGCGCAGTTCCTCGGCCCAGAGCACGCTGCTGGCCAGCAGCAACAAGGGCAGCAGGGAAGCGGGCGCCAGCGGCACGGTGTAAAACAGGGTGTTCATGAACGGCGCATACAGCACCAGCAGTTGCAGCGCGATGCTCAGGACCAGGCCGCCCAGCAGCCACGGGTTTTTCAGCAGGCCGAGCCGGAATGCCGAGCGGGTCGCCGACTGGCAGTTGAGCACGTTGAACCACTGGCACATCGCCAGCACGGTGAAGGTTTCGGTGCGCACCAGCTCGATCGGCAGGCCCTGGCCCAGCCGCCAGACGAACCAGCCGAAGGTGACCAGCACGGCGGTGGCCGACATCAGCAGCACCCGGCCCAGCATGGCGCGGTCCACCAGAGGATCGTTGCGCGGCACCGGCGTGCGTTTCATCTCGTCGCCGTCGGCCGGGTCCATCACCAGGTTCACCGTCAGCGTGCCCTCGGTCACGATGTTGATCCACAGGATCTGCACCGCCGCCAGCGGCAGCGGGTAACCGGCCAGCAGGGCCAGCAGCAGTACCACGACCTCGTCGATGGAGGTGGCGAACAGGTAGAGGATGACTTTTTTCAGGTTGCCGTACACCACGCGCCCCTGCTCGACCGCGCCGACGATGGTGGCGAAGTTGTCGTCGGTGATGATGATCTTGGCCGCACTTTTGGCCACCTCGGTGCCGGTGATGCCCATGGCCACGCCGACATCGGCACGCGCCAGCGCCGGCGCGTCGTTGACGCCGTCACCGGTCATTGCCACCACCTCGCCATGCGCCTGCAGGGCTTCGACGATGCGCAGCTTCTGCGCCGGATGCACCCGCGCAAACACCGAGATGTGGTCCAGCCCGTCGCGCAGGTCCGCCTCGTTCATGTGTTCGAGTTCGGCGCCGTCCACCGCGCGGTCCCCGTCGCGCGCGATGCCGAGTTCTCGCGCAATCGCCAGGCCGGTGAGTTTGTGGTCGCCGGTCACCATGACGGGCCGGATGCCGGCTGCGCGGCATTCGGCGACGGCGGCCTTGACCTCTTCGCGCGGCGGGTCGATCTGCCCGGCCAGGCCCAGCAGGCGGGCGCGCCCGGCCAGCGCGTCGAAACCGGCCTCGGGGTCCAGCATGTCGTCGTCCACCACGGCAAAGGCCAGCACCCGCAGCGCGCGTGCGGCCATCGCGTCGGCGGCGACGCGGGCCGCGTGGATCACGGCGGTTCCGTCGGCCGCGCACAGACGCAGGATGACTTCGGGCGCGCCCTTGATGAACACGCGTCGGGGTGCGCCCGCGAAGCGGTGGCGCGTGGCCATCATCCGCGTGTCGGCATCGAAGGGCAATTCGGCCTCGCGCGGCGCCTCGCGGGCCAGTTGCTCCAGGTCGAGGCCCGCCTTGGCGGCCAGCACTTTCAGCGCCCCTTCGGTCGGGTCGCCCAGCACCGACCACTGGGTACGCGTCTCTTCCGGCGGCAGCAGTTGCGCGTCGTTGCACAGCGCGGCTGCCTGCAGCAGCGGCTGCAGGGCCGCGTCACCGGAACTCAGCCGGCCCTCGGGGGCGTAGCCGCTGCCGCTGACGGCCACTTCCAGCCCGCCGGGCAGCCACAGGGCGCTGACCGTCATTTCGTTGCGCGTCAGGGTGCCGGTCTTGTCGGTGCAGATCACGGTGGTCGAGCCCAGGGTCTCGACCGCCGACAGGCGGCGGATGATGGCGCCGCGCCCGGCCATGCGCTGCATGCCGACCGCCAGCGCGATGGTCATGGCCACCGGCAGGCCCTCGGGCACCATGGACACCATCTGGCTGATGGCCACCATCAGCACATCGGCCAGCGGCAGGGCCCGGAACATGCCGAGCGCGACCACCGCGACAAAAAGCACCAGCGCGGCGACGACCAGCGAGCGGCCAAACTGCGCGATGCGTTGCTCCAGCGGCGTCTCGGGGTCGGCGGCGGTTTCGGTCATGCCGGCGATGCGGCCCACTTCGGTGTGGCTGCCGGTGGCCACGACTACCGCCCGTGCGCGGCCGGCGGTGGCATAGGTGCCGGAGAACAGCATGTTGCGGCGGTCCGCCAGCCCGGTGGACTCGGACAGCGGCGTGACTGCCTTGCTCACGGGAACCGACTCGCCGGTCAGGGCGGCCTCGGCAACCTGCAACTGCGCCTCTTCGATCAGCCTGGCATCGGCACCCACCGCGTCGCCGGCCGCCAGCAGCAGCAGGTCGCCGGGCACCAGCTCACGCGCTTCGACCAGTGCCTCCTGCCCGTCGCGCAGCACCCGCACCCGCAGCGCGGCGAGCCGGCGCAGCGAGGCCATCGAGCGTTCTGCGCGGCCCTCCTGGAAGGTGCCGACCACGGCATTGACCAGCACCACGGCCAGGATGACCACCGCGTCGCCGTAATGCGCCATGGCAACCGCCAGCACCGCGGCGGCAAACAGGATGTAGATCAGCGGGCTCTTGAACTGGCGCGCAAACACAGCCAGCATGGAACGGCGTTGCGCTTCGGGCAGGGCATTGGCGCCTTCGCGCGCGCGGCGCGTGTTCACCTCGCTGGCGCTGAGCCCCAATGCGGGGTCGCAGTTCAGTTGCGCGAGAACCGCGCTGGCAGGCAAGGCATGCCACAGCGGCGGCGCGGGCCGGGGCCTGCTGGGTGGGGAGGGGGTCTTGGCGGGCATGGCTGAACAGGTGGATCCTGTCAGGTTAGCGCAGAACCGGCGGCGTCCGCCATCGCGCCGCGCCCGCGCACCGCATGATGCCGCGCCGCTTGCGTTAGATCAAGCCCCGGGCATCGTCACTGAGCCGGCGGCACACCCGTGTGATCAAACGGCCATCCGTCCTGAAGGCGCGGTCTGCGGCCACGCGCTGTCAGGTGTTGACCAACCACGGCTGCAGGAAGGCAAACCAGCCGCCGACCAGGTACAGCGCCACACTGAGGCCGTACACCCGCGCCGAGATCTTGCGGGTGCGCAGGCAGGCATGGCGCAGCGCGGGATCGGTGGGACAGGGCGCAAACCGGTTGCGCCACTGCAGTGCACCGCTGAACGCCAGCATGGCACCAGCGATGCCGAAGACCGGCGCCTTGTACTCGCTGAGCCAGACCAGGCCGGGCACCACAGACACCAGCGTGGACAGGGCGGCGCCCGCGCCCAGCGCCACCAGCAGCGCCGGCAGCGCGCAGCAGACCAGCGTGCCGGAACTCGCGAACAGCGCCACCCAGGACGACCAGGCGGCGCCTTGTCCGCCATCGACGGCGTCCTGCGTCACTTGGCCGCCTTCATCTGCGCCCGGATCTCGGCAACCGACTGGGGCACGGTTTCCAGTTTTGTGACGTCGTAACCGGCTTCCTTGATCTCATGGCGGATGGCTTCGCGGTCCAGGGTTTGGCCCTCTTTGGCTTCCACGGCGACGATTTTTTTCTTCAGGTCCACCAGCACCGCCTTGGTGGCAGGCATGCCGGAGAGGCGCTTTTCAATGCCTTGCGCGCAAAAGGCGCAGACCATGCCATTGACGCTGGCCTTGATGCTTTCTGTGGCCCATACGCCGGAAGAAAAAGCGGCAGCCAGGGTGAGGGCGAGAAATTTGGGAGTGAGTGAGTTCATGGTGAATGCCTTGAAAAAAGTGGGTGGATAACCGGGGTGGATGTTCAGAAGATGTACATGAAGTTGAAGCGCCCCTGCTTCATGTTGTTGACACCGACTTCGACAAAATAGCGCTTGTGGATCAAACGCAGCATGGGCGTGATCTCTGTTTTTTCCGAGAGGCCGCGCATGCGCCGCGCTTCGACGATGAACCAGGGCTGGACCTCGTCGTAGTCCACTTCATAAAACGAAAAGCCGGTGCGTACCGAGGCGAAATCATGGTTGACGCCCGGGGCGCGGTACAGCCTCAAGGAGCCGGACAGATACAGGCGCGTGGTTTCATAGTCGGCCGAGATGCCGGGCGCCAGCATGGTTTTGCTGTCCGTGAAGTTGTTGCCTGTGAGCTGGCCGGCGCCGGCGACAAACCACAGGTTGGCCTGCGAATGTTCGCCGTTGACGCGGTGCACCAGCCGGGTGTAAGTCAATTCGGCAAACTCGCGGGTCAGGCGTTTGTCGTCCGAACGCATGTACACCCCGCCGACACCGAAGGCGTCGCGCGGCGTCAGCGCATGGTTGACCCAGGCCTCGCGCCAATTGGGGCTGAAGTCGCCCATGGCCATGGTGCTGTCCTTGAAGCCCATGGGGCCGGCGTGCGCGGTGGCCACGCCGGCCATCAGCCAGGCCATCAGGGCCGGCCGCCACCTTCTCGGAATTTTTCTCATCTGATCTCCATCAATGCAGGCAGCGTCAGCGCTGCCGATGTCGAAGCGTCCACCGAAACACGGCGGACGCACCTTGGGCATGGAGATCAGGAAATGGGGGGTTTGAGCCGGGTGCCGCCGTCAGCGCTGCTGAAGGGATGTCCGCCGGACGGCGATTGGCCCGCGGGCGTGAACGCACCCATGGCGCCCGAGGGCCAACTGAAAGACGCCAGCGCCAGGCACAGCTGGCAGGTGTCGCAGTCATTGCAATGTCCGGCCGTTGTTGCCGGGTCGTCGGCTGCTCCGGCCGCGGCCCCGGCGTGCATGGGGCAATCTTCCGGCATGGCGGCCGATGCCTTGCCTTCGGCCTGGACCTGCAGCGTCTGCTGCGACGCCATGTCCACCGCCATGGCATTGCCCACCCAGCCGCGCACCGGCAGCAGGGTGATCATCAGGGCGAGCAGCAGATAACGCATGGATGGATGATACGGGGCAGGCGCGAAAAGTTCACCGCCACGCCGGAAAAGGCGTGGCGGCCCGGGGGACATGCCTAGTTGGCCGGCGCTATCGACATCACCGTGTAAGCCCCGTTGACCTTGTCAGCGGTGAAGCTGACCTTGTCGCCGGCCTTGACCCCGTCGAGCAGGGCCTTGTCCTTGACCTGGAACACCATGCTCATGGGCGGCATGTCCAGGTTCTTGATCTCGCCGTGTTTGAGGGTGATCTTGCCGGCGTCCTTGTCGACCTTGCGGACCTCGGCCTCGGAAACAGGCAGGCTGGCCTGCGCGAACGCGGCCGAGCTCATGAGGGCGGCGAGCAGGGGTGCGAAGTATTTCATGGGGACATCCTTCCGGTTCATGTGCGGTGATAACTTTGATAGACACGGGTGCCGCCGCTGCGGCTGATGAGCACCACGTCATACGGGTCCTTGCGCTTGCCGTACTCGGGGCCGTCCATGCCGGGCGAGCCGACCGGCATGCCGGGCACCGACAGGCCGACAGCAACAGGCTTTTCCTTCAGCAGGCGGTGCACCTCGCGCGCCGGCACATGGCCTTCGATGGCGTAGCCACCGACCAGTGCAGTGTGGCAGGAGCCCAGCTTGTCGGGCACGCCCAGCCGCTTGCGGGCGGCGCTGTTGCCGCTGTCGTGCACCTTGACGTCGAAACCGTTGGCTTCCATGTGGATCACCCAGTCCTTGCAGCAACCGCAGTTGGGGTCTTTCCAGACTTCGACCTGTGGCCGTGCCTGGGCCATCAGCGCGGGCGCCAGCATTGACGAGCCGGCGAGGCTGGCGAGGGCTTGAACAAAAAATCTTCTTTGCATGATTTCTCCTGGCGTGATGTTTAACGGGATGCCGCGGCGACGCTGATCTTGCCGACCATGCCGGCCTGGTAGTGGCCGGCGATCAGGCAGGCAAAGTCGAATTCGCCGGGGCGGTTGAAGGTCCAGATGAGGGTGCCGGTTTTTCCGGCGCTGACGTGCGCCATGTAAGGCTCGTCGTGCTCCATGGCGGGGAATTTCAGCATCATGGCGGCGTGTTCATCGAGCTCTTTTTTGGTGCCGATCACCAATTCGTGCAACAGTTTGCCCTTGTTGCGGATCACAAAACGCACGGTCTCGCCCTGCTTGAAGCTCAGCTTGTCGGGTGTGAAGCGCATGTTGTCGTCCATGGTCAGGTTGACGGTGCGGGTGACAGATCTGACGTCACCGGCGATGCCCCATTCTTTCTGCTCCTTGGTGACTGCAGCCGATTTGTGCGTTTTCGGGTCGTCTCCATGCGCCAGGCTCAATGTGGAGAATCCCGCGAGCAGCACCGCGGCGAGGACAGGGTGTAATTTTTTCATGAAGGTGTCTCTTTCAATCAGTGCTTGTGAAGGGGGGTGGCGGCCGGGGCTGCGCTGGCGGCAGGCCCGGCATAACCGCGCAATTGCGCATAACGGGTGATCTGCGCAGGTGTCAGCAGTGCGGTTTGCTGCAGATGGGTGTCCAGGTGCGACTTGCGCAGCAGGGCCTGCAGCCGACCTATGTTGTCGGTGAGGGCCGCCAGCCGGGTAGCGTCGATCTGGCGCGACGCAAACGCCTGATCCAGCGCACGTTCGGCCTGCACCAGTTGCGCGCCCAGGTCGCTGGCCTCGGCTTTGTGGCGGGTCATCAGCGTTTCACTGGCCTGCTTCTGCTCGGCGTTCAGTCCGAGTTGCGCGGCCAGCTCCAGCGTGTGCATGGGACCGGGGTAGCCATTGAGTTCGGCGGCTTTCGCCAGCTCCATGCCCTTGCCGGCCAGCAGGTCGGCGGTCTGGGCAGGCGAGAGGGCCTTGATCTCGCGTGTCTGCTGGCCTGCATAAGGGCTGGCGCTGTGTGAAGGTGCGTGGATGTGTTGAGCAAATGCGCCTCCAGCCCCCATCAGGCAAGCACAAGCAGCTATCAATTTGAGAGCGAATCGGTTTGTCATGATTGTCCTTTCAGTCAGTGGCCGGCATGGCCGGAAGGTTTGCGGATCTGCACTTCGGTCACGGGGCCCGCTGCGGCCGCCGGCATGGCCTGGCTGCCTGGGCGCGGCCGCGCCGGGTCGGGCAGCGCGCCGGTCCATTCGTAGGCGACGGTGCCGGCCGGGTGCTTGTACCAGCCCGGGTCCCTGTAGTCGCCGGGTTTCTGGTTTTTGCGCACCTTGAGCATGCTGAACATGCCGCCCATTTCGACAGGACCGAAGGGGCCGGTGCCGGTCATCATGGGTGCGGTGTTCTCCGGGATTTCCATCTCCATCTCGCCCATGTCGGCCATGCCGCGCTCGCCCATGACCATGTAGTCGGGCACGGCCTTCTGCAGCTTCTTGATCAGGCCGCGGTGATCCACACCTATCATGGTCGGCACATCGTGGCCCATGGCGTTCATGGTGTGGTGGCTCTTGTGGCAGTGGAAGGCCCAGTCGCCTTCCTCGTCGGCCAGAAACTCGATCTGCCGCATCTGGCCCACCGCCACATCGGTGGTGACCTCGTACCAGCGTGTCGATTTCGGGGTGGGACCGCCGTCGGTGCCGGTGACCAAAAACTCATGGCCGTGCAGGTGGATGGGGTGGTTGGTCATGGTCAGGTTGCCCATGCGTATGCGCACCTTGTCGCCCTGGCGCACGTTGAGCGTGTCTATGCCCGGGAAGATGCGGCTGTTCCACGACCACAGGTTGAAGTCCAGCATGGTCATGATTTTTGGCGTCATGCTGCCGGGGGCTATGTCGTAGGCGTTGAGCAAAAACACGAAGTCGCGGTCCACCTCGGCTATCAGCGGGTGTTTCGCTTTGGGATGGGTGATCCAGAAACCCATCATGCCCATGGCCATTTGTGTCATTTCGTCGGCGTGCGGGTGGTACATGAAGGTGCCGGGCCGCCGTGCGACAAACTCGTAGACAAAGGTCTTGCCGACCGGGATGGCCGGCTGGGTCAGGCCCGAGACCCCGTCCATGCCATTGGGCAGGCGCTGGCCGTGCCAATGGATGCTGGTATGTTCAGGCAGCTTGTTGGTGACAAAAATACGCACCCGGTCGCCTTCCACCACCTCGATGGTCGGACCGGGGCTCTGTCCGTTGTAGCCCCACATGTTGGCCTTGAAGCCGGGCGTCATTTCGCGCACCACCGGTTCGGCCACCAGGTGAAATTCCTTGACACCGTTGTTCATGCGCCAGGGCAGGGTCCAGCCGTTGAGCGTGACCACCGGCTTGTAGGGCCGGCCGGTGTTGGGGATGAGCGGCGGCATGGTGTCGGGCTTGCCCTGCAGCACCGGCTCGGGCAGTGCAGCCATGGCGACGCGGCTGACCGCGCTGGCTGCCACGGCTGTCGCCGTGGCAGCAGCAGCGCCGGCAAAAAATCGTCTGCGTTCGTTGTTGATGCTCATATCAATGTCCTTTGGCGTCGCTGCCGCTGGCAGCAGCGCCGGCGGCCAGGGGCGCCATGCCGGCGGAAGTCCCTGTCAGTGTGGTTTGCAGGTCGGTATCGGCGAGCCAGAAGTCGCGCTGCGCTTCTATGCTGGCGTTGACCGCCGCGATGGATGTGCGGGTGTCGGCCAGCAGGTCGAACACGCTGCTGAGCATGCCGTTGTAGCGCAGCAGCAACTCGTTGTTGATGAACTTGCGCAGCGGCACGACTTCATCGCGGTAGTGCAGCGCCAGGTCATGCGCCGTGCGCCAGGCGTGGTAACTTTCGCGCGCCTCGGAGCGGGCCTGGATGGCGGTTTCGCGCACGCGCGCCACTGACTGCATGTACTGGCCCTGCGCGCGCGCATTGCTGGCGCCGCCCCAGTCGAAGATGGGCAGCGGCAGCTCCAGCTCCCAGCCGCGCTTGATCTCCTTGTCACCCGTCGCATTGTCGAAGGTGGTGTTGCGCGAATATTTGGCATCGAGCGCGTTGATGAAGCCGGTGCTGCGGGTCAGGCCCATCGAGTCGGCGACGTAGCCTGCCTGCGCCATGCTGGCGCGCACGTCGAGGCGATCACGCAGCGCGCTGGCCTCGATGTCCGGCATGTCGGCGATGGTTTTGGGCAGGTCCGGCAAGCGCTCGCTGAGCCTGAACTGCGTCTGCGTGCCCCACAAACCCATCAGGCGTATGAGTTTTTCGCGCGCGGCAAACGCCGCGTTCTGGCTGCGTGCCAGCTGCGCCGCGGCATCGGCGACAAACGCCTGTTCGCGCGCCTGGTTCAGCTTGCTCCAGTTGCCCACACGGGCCAGGCGCCGCGCCAGCTCACCGCTGGCCTCGGCGGCCTCCTTGGCGTCTTTCATGTAGCTCGCCGTCTGCTGCGCGGCGACGGCGTTGATCCAGGCCTTGCGTGTGTCGGCGGCGAGTTTGACCACCTCCTGCGCCGCCTGAAGTTTGGCCACCTCATGCTGCTGGCTCTGGTACCTGGCGCGCCAGGGCAGGGTCAGCAGGCCGATGACATTGAAGCCGATGCCGCGCTCGATTTCCACCTTGCGGCCTTCGACAAAACGGCCAATCGAGAAATGCGGGTTGGGCAGCGTGCCGGCGCGCACACGATCGGCATCGCTGATGCCCAATGAGGCCATGGAAGCGTGGATGCCCGGGTTGTTCAGCAGTGCAATCCGGACTGCTGATTCAGCGCTCAGGGGCTCGGCCAGCAGCCGGGTCACCGCCTCGCGGGTCTCCGCGCTGTCGCCACGCCCGACCGGCGCGTTGATGCCCGCGGTTTTGCCCGCGGTCAGGGTGTTGACGTCCGTCTGGTTGCCGTCGGGCGACAGGCTGGCGCAGCCAGCCAGCGTCGCGGCTGCCAGCAGCGCCGTTGCGGATTTGGGAAATGACAACATGGTGAAGCTCAATGTTTGTGGGGATGGGCCGCTGCAGGCGGTGCAGCCTCTGGCCTGGCCGCAGGGGCCGCTGGCGCTGCCTGCTGTTGCTCCCACTTGAGGATGTCGACGTGGCCGCGCGTGAACCGGCCGACCTCGTTGTTGGCTTTTTTCCAGTCCTCACGAGCGGCTTCCACGCCGGTGGGCAGGTCGGCAAACACGGAGCGGTAGCTCACCGCCGGCACGGGTACCGCGGGATCGGCGGGCTGCAAGGCCGGTGCGCCCTGGGCATGGGCGTTGCCCAGCGGCAGGAGCAGCATGCAAAAAAGGAAACGGATGGTCACAAAAATCTCCTGACGGACAAGCGGGGCGATCAAAAAATCGCGCGAATCCGGCAAGAAAGGCAGGCAAGCCCGTGCCGGATGGCAAGTACAGGCCCAGTTCGGGCCTGGAAGTCAGGAGATGGGTGGTTTTTGACCGAGCGCGGCGGTGGCGCTGGCGAAGTGGGCAGCCGGCGAGCGCGGCAAAGCTGGTGCCGCCACCGCGGCATGCAGGGCAGGAATCAGGGGTGACAGCGCGACGGTGTGGCAGGCCTGGCAAACCGTGCAGGACTCGCAATGCGCATCGGCCAGGGGAAGGCTTGCCCCGGCGCCATGGCCGGCGCAGTCGGGTGCCGGCGGTTCAACGTGTGACTCTATGGAAACATGGTCAAAATGGCCGCCAGCCCCCGTTCCATGCGCGTGAGATGCTACCAATTCGGTAGCGTTCTGCATCTGTGCCGCCTTGGGTGCCGCCATTTCCGTGGCCATCACGTCGCCGACCCAGCCGCGTATCGGCAGCAGGGCGATCATGAGGGCGAGGACCAGGTGGCGCATAGGTGAATGATAAAGCCGGGCCGGGAAAGTTCCAATCCCCGCGTAGTCCGGCTGTTTTACTTCACCTGGAACCGTGCCGTGGCCGGCGGCTTGCCGGCCAGCGTCACCACCGCAATGCCCTTGGTGCCTTTGGCGACCGTGAACGCGCCCTTGGCTTCCAGCCTGTCGCCGGCCGGCAGCAGTTCGGCCTCGGTTTTGTCCCTGCCGTTGAGCAGGGTTACCTTGGCCCTGGCACCGTCCAGTTTCACCGCTTTGCCGTGGTCGCTGATGTAAATCTGCAGCGCGTCGGGCCTGGCGACGATTTCGAAGTCGCCGGCCCGGGTTTCCACCACCACACCGCCGAATTTCGGATCGTGGCCATGGCTGTGCTCGCCGGCGGCCAGGGCGGCCGCGCCGGAGAGGGTCAGGAGGCTGGCAAGCAGGAATTTGTTGAACTTCATCGGAGACCTTTCAAAACAGACAAGGAGCAGAAAACAAACTAAAACGATTCGGTGCCTGCATCGGCCACCAGCGCCGCGATCGGCTTGCGGCCAAACAGCGCAACCATGGCCGGGGTCAAGAACGAGTCGAGCAGGGTCGAGCTGATCAGGCCCGAAAAAATCACCACCGCGACCGGGTGCAAAATTTCGGTCCCCGGCATGTCGGCCTCGAACAGGAGCGGCGCCAGCGCCAGCGCCGCCACCAGCGCCGTCATCAGCACCGGGGTGAGCCGCTCCTGCGAGCCGCGCAGCAGCATGGCATGGCCGAAGTTTTCGCCTTCAAAGGCGCACAGGTTGATGTAATGCGACACTTTCAGAATTCCGTTGCGGATGGCAATGCCTGCCAGGGTGATGAAACCCACCAGCGCCGCTACCGACAGCGGCTGGCCGGACAGCCACAAACCGAGCACCGCGCCGACCAGCGCCAGCGGTATGTTGGCCATGATGATGGCGGCCAGTACAGCGGACTTGTAGCGCGTGTAAAGAATCAAGAAGATCAGCGCCACCGAGCCCAGCGACAGCAGTCCGATCAGGCGCGACGCTTCTTCCTGCGCCTGGAACTGGCCGCCTATCGTGATGAAGTAGCCCTCGGGCAGGGCGCTGGCGGCAATCGCCGCACGCATGTCCTCCACCACTTCGCTGAGCGCGCGGCCCTGGGTATTGGCCGAGAGCACGATGCGCCGGCGTCCGTCGTCGCGGCTGACCTGGTTCGGACCGTCCCCTTCCTCCACACTGGCGAGCTGGCTCAGCGCTACCCGCCCACCCGGTGTGTCCATCATCAGGTTTCGCAGGCCTTGCATACCGCGTGAGGCTTCCGGCAGGCGCAGCACCAGGTCGAAGCGGCGGCTGCCCTCGACGATTTGCGTGACTTTTTCGCCATCGATCAGCACCTGCAGCTGCTGCAGCAGTTTGGCCGGCGGCAGGCCCAGGCCCAGCGCGCGGTCATAGTCCACCTGGATCCTGATCTGCGGTGTCAGCACCTGTTTTTCGACCTCCAGGTCCACCACCCCTTCGATGCCGGCGAGCTTTTGCCGCAAGGCCTCGGCTTGCGTGCGCAGGGTGTCCAGGTCATCGCCAAAAATCTTGATGGCGATCTGCGAACGCACGCCCGACAACATGTGGTCGATGCGGTGGCTGATCGGCTGGCCGATGGCGATCGCTGCGGGCAGGCCGGATACGCGGCTGCGGATATCCGCATACACCTCGTCCATGCTGCGCTCGCTGCGTTTGAGTTTCAGGTCCAGCTCCGACACATGCACACCTTCGGCGTGTTCGTCGAGCTCGGCCCGGCCCGAGCGGCGGCCCACATGTTCGACTTCGGGGACACCGGCCAGCGCCTTTTCAGCCATGCTGCCGATGCGCGCTGACTCGGTCAGGGTGGTGCCGGGGTTCAGTCGCAGACCGACCAGCGCCACGCCCTCGTTGAAGGGTGGCAAAAAGGTGGTGGGAAAAAACGGCACGGCCGCCATGGCCAGCAGCGCCGCCGTAGCGCCGGCCAGCAGCCAGGCGCGCGGCGCCTGCAACACCCGGTTCAGCGCCGCGGCGTAACGGGTTTTCACCCACAGCTGCACCCGTGTGTCGCCGTGGTCCAGTCCCTTGATGCGCGGCAGCAGGTAGTAGGCCATCACGGGTGTCAGCGTGACCGACACCAACATGGACGCCAGCAGCGACACGATGTAGGCGACCGCAAGCGGCTGCATCAGCCGGCCTTCGATACCGGGCAGGAAAAACAGCGGCAGCAGCACCAGCACAATGATGACCGTGGCGATCAGGATGCCGGAGCGCACCTCCAGCGTTGCTTTGGCGATCAGTTGCAGCGGGGCTATGCGCTGGGCTTCCGGCGCGGCGCGGTTCATTTTGAGGCGGCGCAGCACGTTCTCCACCCCGACCACGGCATCGTCCACCAGCTCGCCGATGGCAATCGTCAGGCCGCCCAGCGTCATGGTGTTGATCGACAGGTCGAAGTAGCGGAACACCAGCACCGTGATCATCACCGACACCGGAATTGCCGCCAGCGAAATCAGCGTGGTCCGGATGTTGAGCAGGAAGAAATACAGCACCACGGCCACCACCGCGGCCGCCGCGAGCAGCTTGCCGCGCAAGGTGTCCACCGAGGATTCGATGAAGGTGGCCTGGCGCATCGTGACCTTGGGCTCGCCCATGCCGGGCGGCATGCCCATCTTCAGTTCTGCAATGGCGGCTTCGACCTGCGCCGTCAGCTTCAGGGTGTCGGCATCGGGCTGTTTCTGGATGCCCAGGATCACGGCGGGCTGGCCATTGAGGCCTGCGTCGCCGCGTTTGATGGCCGGCGCAAAGCTCACCCTGGCGACCTGGTTGAGCTGGATCGGCCTGCCGTTCTGGAACGCCACCGGCAGGCGCTCCAGGTCCTGCAGCCGCGTGGTGCGGCCGATGTTGCGGATCAGGTATTCGCGTGAATTGAGCTCCAGAAAACCGCCGCTGGTGTTGCCAGAGAAACCCTTGAGCGCCGCTTCGATGGCTTCAAGATCCACCTTGAGTGCCGCCATCAGGGCGGTGTCGGGCTGCACCTGGTACTGGCGCACCTCGCCGCCTATCGGCACCACCTGGGCCACGCCGGGCAGGGTCAGCAGGCGCGGGCGCATCACGAAGTCGGCGTATTCACGCACCGCCATCGGGCTGATTTTTCCGGTGTCTATCGGCAGCGCCAGCAGCATGATCTCGCCCATGATGGAACTGATGGGTCCCATGCCGACATGTGCCACATCCGGCGGCAACTGGTCGCGCGCCAGTTGCAGGCGTTCGCTCACCATCTGGCGCGCGCGGTAGATGTCGGTGGTCCAGTCGAAGGTGATGTAAACAAAGGACAGGCCGACGCTGGACACCGAACGGATGTTTTCCACGCCCGGAATGCCGCCCATGGCGATTTCCAGCGGCGCGGTGATCAGCTGCTCGACTTCTTCGGGCGCCATGCCGCCGGCTTCGGCCTGCAGCGTGACGGTGGGCTTGTTCAGGTCGGGGAACACATCGACCGGCATCTTCACCAGCGTCAGTGCGCCGGCCAGCAGCAGCAGCACGGACAGCACCAGCACCATCAGGCGGTTGGACAGCGAGCCGTGTATGAGTTTTTCAAACATGTGGTGCGGCCCCGCGTCAGCGAACCTGGTTGACCAGCGGTGCGCCTTGCGTCACCACCCGGTCACCGGCTTTCAGGCCATCCACCACCGCCACGGTGTTGCCGTCCAGCGGCAACACGCGCACGTTGCGTGGCTGGAACAGCTCGGCGCCGGTGTGCACCCACACCATGTCCTGGTTGCTGGCACTCTTGACCACGGCTCCGATGGGCACGGCAAAGCCCTTGACCTGGCTTTTTGTCTGCACGGTCACCTTGACCGGCTGGTGGATGGACAGCGGCACGGCCGTCCTGCCGGGCATGGTGCGGAACACCAGGGGAATCGCACCTTCGCGCAAGCTGCTGCCGGCGCCGACAAATTGCAGCGGCACGCTGGTGCCGGGCGCCGGGCTGGCGCTGGCCGAGGCGATGTTGGCGGCCAGCCCGGCATCAAAGGCGCTGGCTTCCACACTCATGCGCGAAGGATCGACGATTTCGAACAGCAAGTCGCCGGCAGCAACCACCTGGCCGGCCACCACGCCGGCGGCGGCCACCACCCCGGAAACGGGTGCCACCAGCGCTTCGGTGGCCGACACGCTGCCCGCGACCGCGGCTGCACGCTGCTGCAGGCTGAGCACGTCGGACTGTGCGGCTTCCATGTCTTTTTGCGGCACCGTGCCTTCGAGCTGCCGCAGCCGCTCCACGCGCCGGCGCGCCAGCGCCAGGCTGGCGTTGAGTTCGGCGCTTTGCGCCTGCTGGTTGGCGCGTTCAATCGCGCTGCTGGAGGCGCGCACCACCGCGAGGACTTCTCCCTTGCGCACCGCCTGGCCGAGTTGCGGCAGGCCACGCGGGCCGGCTTCGATGCGCCCGGCCTGCGTCGGCTGCACCTTGCCCCCGGCGGGGCTGTCCAGCACCACCCGGCCTGTCAGTTCGACCGTGGTCGGCAGGGACGCCTCTTCGATACTGATGGTTCGCACGCCGAGTTGGCGCTGGCTGGCCTTGGGCAAAAACACGCCGCCATCGGCCAGGCGCCGTGGCGCGTTGCCGCCCGCGGCAGGGGCGGACTCGTTACCGTGGTCATGGCCCGGCCCTGCCTGCGCGTCCAGGGTGGCGGTTGCGCCCAGGCCCAGGGCGCAGGCGGCCATCAACATGCCGGCCAGGCTTTGGCGCCGGCGCTTTCGCCAGGCCGCAGCGGCGAGTGCCGCCAGCAGCAGGGCAGCGCCCGCGTACGCAGCCCAGCGCAGCCAGGGCCGCGTTGCGCCGGCAAAATCGCCTTCGGCATGCGGGTCGGTGATGACCAGGTCGCCGCCCAGCAGGTCGGTGTCCTGGCCAGCGGCGACGACAAAACTGACGGCCAGCGTTCCCGGTTGGCCCAGCACTTCGTGTTTGAAGCTGTAGCTGCCGTCCGGCAGGCGCAAGGCAGATCCTTTGGCTGGACCGGCCTCGACCTCGATGTTTGCATCGGTGACCGGCTCGTTGCTGGCATAGCGGTCCAGGTAAATTTTCATCTCGCTGTTCTCGACCACGCCGACCAGCTCGAACAGGTCCGAGTGGCTGGTCACACGCGGTGAAGTGACCGCGCCGGCCGCCGCTGGCGCTTCGGCGCCGTGGTCTCCCGCCGCCCAGACCGTGGCAAATGCGTTCGACGCTATGAAAATAATAGCTGCCAGCGCTTGCCGGATAAGGGCTGGAAGCTTGTTTGGCTTGTCATTGGGGTTCATGGGAGCAATCCAAGGGCTTGGTTCAATTGGGAAATGGCGCGCTGAAGGCCCACACGGGCGCGCGCCAGGGACAGGTCGGCTTCGAACTTTTCGCTGTCGGCGCGCAGCCGGGTTGGCAGGTCGGACTCCCCCAGGCGGTAGGCCTTGGCCACCAGGACTTGCACCTCCTGCCCCAGGCGCGCGCGCTCGGCCATGCTGGCCTGCGTGCGGCGTGCGGCATCGAGTCCGGCCAGTGCCGATGCCAGCTCGGCCTGTAGCTGCCGCCGGGTAGCGTCCAGTTCGGCCTGCGCGGCGTCGAGTTCTGCGCGTGCCGCAGCGATACGCGGCGCATTGCGGCTGTCGGTGCCAAAGGGAATTTTCAGTGCCAGGCGCACGCTGTTCTCGCTCGCGGCGCCGAAGGCCGAGCGTTCGCGCGTGATGCCGACACCGACCGACATGGGGTCGCGCCTGTCGGTTTCGCTCAGTTCGAGCGCAGCTTGTGCCGCCTGGACCCGCGCCTGTGCGGCCTGTAACGCCGGGTGCTCGGGACCCATGAGCGGGTTGGCGGAAGGCAGCGCTTCGTCCAGCGACGGCACCGCGGCCAGACCGGTCAGGGCCAACCACTGGTTGTGCAGGCGGGTCAGGGCCTGCTGTGCCTGCTCCCGTCCACTGGCGGCCTGCTGGGCCAGGGACTGGGCCTGCAAGCCGTCGACGCGGGCACTGTCGCCGGCTTTCACGCGGCGCTCCACATCCTGTGCCAATGCCAGCGCTTCGCTGTATTTGCGTTCGGCCAGGTCGCGTTCGGTCAATGCCACGGCCACGCTGGCGGCTGTTTCGCGCAGCTCTGCGGCGAGTTTCAGCCGAGCCAGCCCTTGCTGGGGCTCGAAGCCCAGGCGCAGGGCTGCCAGTTCCCGCTGGGTGGCAGCCCGCACGCCGGGGCTCCAGATCGGCAGTTCCAGTTCGGCTTCGTACTCGCGCAAGCCACCGTTGTTGTTGAAGCGGTCGCTGCGCTGCGCCAGCGCGGCGCTGGGCGAGCCGTTGATCCAGGAGGATGCCGCGCCTTCCCTGGCCTGCAATTGGGCGCGGCGGCTGTCCGCGCTGCGGGCCGCCGGGCTCAGGGCCCAGGCCGCGTCCAGTGCCTCGCGCAGGCCGGTGACGCCGGTGGGCGCTGCGCTGCCAGCCAGGGATGAAGCAGGGGGCGGCGGCGCCGGTTGCGCGCTGGCAAACGTGAGCGCGGCCGCCAGCAACAGCGATGAGCAGGCCATCCGCGACAAGCGGAAAGAGGAAAGATCAGGCAAGAGCGTTCTCCGAAGCAAATCAGGACTTCGGCGAACCTTTGCACTCAGGCCACTGGAAAAGAAAGACTTCTGAAGCGCCCGTCAGGTCAAAGGTTCACCACCGGTGGGGTGGTGCTGCTCCATTTGGGGCGTTCGATCTGGTCGGGTTGCGCGCGGCTGGCCCAGGCTTGCGGCGTGGGCAACGGCGCGCCCATGCCTGCATCGCTGAAGCGCAGGTCGGCCGCGCCCAGCATGCCGGTGGCGTGGCCGTGGCCGCAGTGGCTCAGGCTGCAGGTTTCGGAATGACCATGCTCATGCGTTGCGGCCGATGGCCCGGCCTCATGGGCACCCGCCCGTTGTGCCTCGGCGGCGTGGGCGGCGACGTGGCCCAGCTCCTGTGCGGCATCGGCGGCCGCGTGGGCATGGACGCCACCCGACAGCAGCGCCAGCCAGGCAATCAGGAAGTGGCAAACAAGACGTTTCACGGACCGTATGCTAACAGTCGGGAAAACCCCCGCGCGCCGCAAGGGATGAGGCGGGGCAGACAAGCGGAGGTTCATGCGCGCAGTTCCTGTCGCGCCTGCTTGAACACCGAATAGCCGCCGCTGATCGCCAGGCTGGCCATGACGGCGGCGACCGCCAGATCCGGCCAGGCGCTGCCGGTGCCGAAGACGCCCAGGGCGGCCAGCATCACCGCGAGGTTGCCGATGGCGTCATTGCGCGAGCACAGCCAGACGCTGCGCATGTTGGCGTCACCCTCGCGGTACGCATACAGCAGGGATGCCACGCCGACATTGGCCAGCAGGGCCAGCAGGCCGATGCTGCCCATGGTCAGGGCTTCCGGCGTGCCGCCTTGCGTCGCCACCCACAGGGCGCGGCCCAGGACAAACAGGCCGAAAGCGAGCATGCTGGCGGCCTTCAGCAGGGCGGCACGGGCGCGCCAGACCAGGCCCATGGACAGGACCGCGAGTGTCACCGCGTAGTTGGCTGCATCGCCGAAAAAATCGATGGCGTCGGCCAGCAAGGAGACCGATCCCGACTGGAAACCGGCGCCGATCTCGATGCCGAACATGGCCAGGTTGACGGCCAGCGCGATCCAGAGGATGCGGCGGTAACGCGGGCTGTTGGCCTGGACGGTGCTGGCTTGGGGGTCGTGGTCGCAGCAATGGGCAGACATCAATGTGCCTCCTGAGGAGGAGCGCTGTGCAGCGATCCGCTGCGGATGTGCGCCACCTTGCGGTTCATCCAGTGACGGATGATGCGCCGATACAGCCAACGTTTGAGGCCGCTGAGGTTGGCGCCGTAAATTGCGTAAAAGCTGTCGGGGTCGGCAAACACACCCAGGTCGCTGTTGATGCCCTCTTTCTGGATATACGTGTCGGTGCCTTGCCACTGCACGCCCGGTGCCTGCAAATTGGGCGTGGCGGCGCCAAATCCACAGAATGCGGCCTCGTCGGGAAACATGCGCTGCAGGCTGCCCAGATAGGCCGAGTCGAGAATGAAGCCTTCGAGATTGATCCAGCGGCCAGCCAGTTGTATCTCGACCCAGCTATGGATGATGCTGCGCGGCGCCAGCGCGTAGGCCAGCCCGGTGATGGCACCTTTCTGCAATGCCTTGTCGATGGTGAAGCCGTGAAAGCGGCATGGGATGCCAGCAGCGCGCAACAAGGCCATGAACAAGGTGGCCTTGGTGTTGCATTGACCGATGCCGTCGGCCAGCACGCGCGACGCGGGCAGGGTGTCATCTTCGTTGTAGCCAAAGCGGATCTCGTTGCGAACAAAGTCGTAGATGCTGCCGATGCGGTGGTACTCGTCCAGCGCCAGCCATCGTTTTTGCGCGATCAGCGTCTTTAGGGCCGGTTGGTGGTAGTCAAGCAGGGGCGTAGCGGCGGTGAGGGATGCGGAATTGCGGTTCATGAGGCATGTTCTCCAGTTCGATGGCATGATTGGAAACCCTCAAGTCACTTCAAGGTCAAGCGATGCCTTTACCAAGTCCCTCCAATCCAGGGGGTTACCAGATCGGCGAGGCCGCGCGGCAAAGCGGCGTCAGTCCTGCCAACATCCGTTTTTATGAGAAGGAAAACCTGCTCAGCCCCCATGGGCGGGGCGAGAACAGCTATCGTTTATATAGCGACGGTGATGTGCACCAGCTGCGTTTCATCCGCCTGTGCCGGGCCATGGACATGTCGCTGGACGAGGTGCGCACCCTGCTGGGGCTGGACCTGAACACCAGGACGGATTGCGCAGCTGCACGCGAGGCGCTGGACGGGCACCTGGGCCATGTGCGCGCGCGGCTGACGGAGCTGAAGTCGCTGGAAAAGGACCTGAAGGCCTTGCGCGACCGCTGCGACGGCAGCGACACCCACTGCCACATCATTGAGGCCCTGCACCAACTGGCGGATCAGCAAGGCGCGACAAAGGCGGTGTCGGCACCGAGGAAAAGGCACGTTTAACCGGTGCGCCGCCGTTCGCCCCTGTCTATATGATCAATTGCCAAGCGCATCACTGAAGGAGTTGTCATGGAATCCAAATCGCATTGGGACGAGGTCTACAGCACCCGGTCGTCCGAGGCCGTGAGCTGGTACCAGCCGCACGCCACCCGGTCGCTGGAGATGATCCACGCCGTGGCCGCGGGCGAGTCGGCGCACATTGTCGATGTGGGCGGCGGCGCATCCAGCCTGGTGGACGACTTGCTGGCCGAGGGCATGACGAATGTGGGGGTGCTCGATATTTCAGGGGCTGCGCTCGCGGTGGCGCGCCGCCGTCTGGGGCCGGAGCTGGCGTCGCGCGTGCGCTGGATGGAGGGCGATATCACCACCCTTGCGCTGGAAAAAGCCAGCATCGACATCTGGCACGACCGGGCGGTTTTCCACTTCCTCACGGACGCGGCGGACCGCGCGGCTTACGTGGCGCAGGTCCGTCATGCGGTCCGGCCGGGCGGCCATGTCATCGTGGCCGCGTTCGGACCCGACGGACCCCTCGAGTGCAGCGGCTTGCCGGTCGTCCGTTATGCACCGGATGCCCTGCATGCCCAGTTCGGCGGCGCATTCGAATTGATCGAGCATGTGAAGGAAGACCACCACACGCCTTCCGGGCTGGTGCAGCATTTTGTGTACTGCCACTGCGTGATGCACTGAGCCTGCAGATCATGCGCGATTGCGGGTCCTAGAACATGAGAGCGCTGGCGCATCCCGGCGTGCTGGCCACCTTGCTGGCGGCGGCCCTCTTTGGCGCCGGCACGCCACTGGCCAAGTTGCTGCTCGCGCAGACCAGTCCCTGGTTGCTGGCTGCCTTGCTGTACCTGGGCTCAGGCGTGGGCCTGTTCGGTTTGCGGGTGCTGCGCAAGGCGCCATCGCTTGAACTCCCGCCTGGTCAGGGAAAGTGGCTGGCCGGCGCTGTGCTGGCCGGTGGCATGGCCGGTCCGGTGTTGCTGATGGTGGGGCTGTCCGGCATGCCGGCATCGAGTGCCTCATTGCTTCTGAATGCCGAGGGCGTGTTGACCGCCCTCATCGCCTGGTGTGTCTTTCGCGAAAACTTTGACAGACGCATCGCACTTGGCATGCTGGCCATTGTGGCGGGCGGTATCGTGTTGTCATGGCCGGGCGATGCGAATTTTGGAGAGCTGTGGCCGGCGCTGGCGGTACTGGGCGCGTGCCTGGCCTGGGCCGTGGACAACAACCTGACACGCAAGGTGTCCCTGTCCGACGCGTCGTTCATCGCCATGGTCAAGGGGCTGGCTGCAGGTGCCAGCAACCTGGTGCTGGCCCTGGCCCTTGGCGCTGGCTGGCCGGGCGCGCCAGTGGTCGTTGCCGCTGCCGTGTTGGGCTTTGCGAGTTACGGCGCCAGCCTGGTGCTGTTTGTCATCGGCCTGCGTCACCTCGGCACGGCCCGCACCGGTGCGTATTTTTCGATCGCACCATTCGTCGGGGCCGCGCTGGCGATTGCGCTGCTTGATGAGCCCATCTCCTTGCCGCTTGTCATTGCCGGTGCATTGATGGCTTGGGGTGTCTGGCTGCACCTGACGGAAAACCACCAGCATGAGCATACGCATGAGCCATTGGAGCACAGCCATGCGCATGAACACGGCCTGGGTGACCCGCACCACGATCATCCACATGAGGATGAGCTTACGCCGGGCACGCGCCACGTTCACTCACACTTTCACACGACGATTGCTCACAGCCATGCGCATTTTCCCGACGCGCATCATCGCCATTCGCATTGAGCGCAGGCCGGCATCCCCGCCGGCAACATCATGCTGCGGGTGAAGATGTCTGCCGCTCACTCCGGCGCGTTGTTCGTTTGTCCATGCAGGGCTGCCAGCCGATGCACCAGCACGTCGGCCTCGACGTAGCCGCTGGTCAGGAGTTGCGCCTGCCCATCCATCACGGCGAGCAGGGTCGGAAAACCGCGCACGCCCCAGCGCTGGGCTTGCGCAAAGTCATCGCGCGTCCGCTGGCGCATGGCGTCGCTGTCAAGATCACGCAAAAAGTCGATATGGCCCCAGGCTTCCTTGGTGCGGCCATGCACCTCGTCCCAGATCTCGCCCAGCACGGCGGCCTTGGTGGTGTCACGGCCGTCGGCGTAAAACGCCTGCTGGACCGCGTGGTACATGGCCAGCGCCAGGTGTGGCGCATGCTCGCGCACGGTGACCACGGCGCGGCAGGCCGGCTCGGTGTCGTAAATGAAATCCTCGCGCTCGAACAGCGCCCCGGAAAACGGCTGGCCCGAGCGTTCCGCCACGCTGGCCCAGGCGCTGCGCAGTTTGGCTTTCAGCGCGTCGTCCATCACCTGCGTGTTGTAAGCGCGCAGGCCGCCGAGCACGATCTGTAGCGGCAGCTCCGGAAAACGGCCCAGCAACTGCGCCAGCGGCACGCCAAAGCCGTAACACCAGGAGCACATCGGGTCACCGATGTAGATCAGGGACACCGGGCTGGAAACAGGGGTCGATGTGTTCATGGGCGGACTTCCTTGTCGAGCCGGCCTTGCGCATGGTCCAGCCATTGCTGCAGGCTGTCCAGCAACTCGGTCTGGCTGAACGAGCAGCTTTCCTCGCTGAACAGGGCGGCCGATTCCAGCCGGTCCAGCAGTTGCTGAAGCACGGGCTCGAATGGGGGTGGCAAGCTGGCCAGCAATCCGGTTTGATCCCGCGCCAGGCGCGAAAAGGCTGCCACGCCCAGCCCGCCGCTGCGCAATTGCAGCAGGCCGTCGGCCATGGCCCGGAGTTGTTGTGCGGGTGTGTTCATGACCCTCAGGATGCCACAGCGGAACGCGGCCTGGCCGGCGCGGGTTCGAAGGCCAGGGTCAGCAGGGCCAGCAGGCAGAATGGCACGCCGACCCAGCCGAGACGGGCCAGTTCCACATGCTTGAGCAGGGCGCCGCTGATGACCGCGCCCAGGGCCGTGCCCGCATACAGCATGGAACCGTTCAGGCTCAGCAGCAGTGGTGCCTGCGCCGGTGACAGGCTGGCCAGATGGCTTTGCTGCGGCGCCATCAGGCCGAAACCGGCCAGGCCCCAGACAATCAGCGTCGCGACGGTGGCGAGGGCGTGCCCAGCGGTCAGCGGCAGCACCGCCATGGTCGTCGCCAGCACCAGCAGTTGCACCCGCATGGTCCGCATCGGGCCGAAGCGGTCGTTGGCCCAGCCGCCCGACAGCGTGCCGGCGACGCCGGCCAGGCCGAACACCGCCAGCGTGAGGGACAAGGCGCTGGCGCTCATCGGGTTGAGCGCCTGCAGCACCGGTCCGATGTAGGCGAAGACACTGAAGATGGCGATGAAGTAAAGCAGCGTGCGCAACCAGGCGCGCAGCACCGCGCCCTGGCGCGCTGCCGCACCAAAACCGGCAAAGCTCGCGCCGGCGCTGGCCAGCTTCGCCGGAACCAGCCGGCTGGCGGCGGCGAGCATGAGCAGGCTGGCCGCGACCGAGAGCCAGACCGGCACACGCCAGCCGTACTCGAAACCCAGCCAGGCGCCGACCGGCACACCGACGGCGTAGCTGATGCTCATGCCCAGAAAGGTGATGGACAGCGCGCGTCCGCGCTGGGCGGGCGCGACCAGGCTGACGGCCAGCGCCGAGGCGGCGGCGCTGAACATCGCGCCGGCGCCCATCAGCGCCCGGCCGAGCAGCAGCGCGGTCAGGCTCTGGGACAGCGCGCAGACCAGGCAGCCGGTGGCAAACAGGCCCAATGCCAGCTGGATCACGCTTTTGCGCGACCAGCGGGCGGTGCTGACGATCAGCAGGGGCGCGAGCACGGCCGTGGCAACGGCATAGGCCGTCATGGCCTGCCCGGCGGCGGCCACGCTGATGTTCAGCGAAGCGGCCAGCGGCACCAGAATGCCGCCCAGCACAAAAGCGCCGCTGCCGATGACGAGGTTGCACAGCGCGAACAGGTAAAGAACGGGGGGCATGGCGGGTTGGCGAATCGCAGAATTTGGGAATGAAATCGGGCCTGAGCCCATGTCCGACCAGCGCAAGGCGCTATCAAAAAAAGAGCATGGCTCGCGTGTCTGCCGGGTGCTCCGGCGAAGCCGCTGTGGTGATTGTGCCCGGATGGCGCGAACCGTGTGCGAAGCGCCGGCCCGCCGGGCGCCCCTGCCGCCCGGGCAAGGCCGCACCCCCCTTGTGCGCGTTGCCGCACAAGCCGTGCAAGGAGACAGGCTTACTGGATCATCCCGAGAAACTGCTTGAGTTCGGGCGTTTGCGGGTGGGTGAAAACCTGTTCCGGCGCGCCGGTCTCATGCACGCGGCCCTGGTGCATGAAGACCACGCGGTCGCAGACCTTGCGCGCGAAGTTCATCTCATGGGTGACCATCAGCAGGGTCATGCCTTCGGCCGCCAGGCTTTCCACCACCTGCAACACCTCGCCGACCAGTTCCGGGTCCAGTGCCGAGGTGATCTCGTCGCACAGCAGCACCGAAGGCTGCATGGCGAGGGCGCGGGCAATCGCCACGCGCTGCTGCTGGCCGCCCGACAACTGATCCGGCCAGGCATCGAATTTTTCGGCCAGGCCGACGCGCTGCAGCAGGGCGCGTGCATGGGCCTCGGCCTCGGCACCGGCGGTTTTCTTGACGAGTGTGGGCGCCAGCATGATGTTTTTGCCGACCGTCAGGTGCGGGAACAGGTTGAAGCCCTGAAAGATCATGCCGACGCGCTGGCGCAGCTCGCGCATCACCTGCGCGTTCTCGTGCAGCAGGTGTTTGCCGTCCACGCGCAGGGTGCCGCTCTGGAACACCTCCAGCCCGTTGATGCAGCGCAGCAGCGTGCTTTTGCCGGAGCCACTTTTGCCGATGATGGCGATCACCTCACCGGCCTTGACGTCGAGGTCTATGCCCTTGAGCACCTCGTTGCTGCCGAAGCTCTTGCGCAGCTGGTTGATTTCAACAAGAGTCCTGATGGCTCCTGTGTCTGAAATCTGTGCGGTTTCGGGGCGGGTGATGGTCATGTCAGCGTCCATTTCTCAGTTTCCTTTCAAGCCTGCGTGCATACAGCGACACCGGAAAACACAGGGCGAAATACATCAGGGCCACACAGCTGTAAACCAGGAAGGGCTTGAAGGTGGCGTTGGTGATCATGGTGCCGGCCTTTGTCAGCTCGATGAAGCCGATGACCGACGCGAGCGCCGTGCCCTTGACGACCTGCACCAGGAAGCCGACGGTGGGCGGCACCGCGATACGCACCGCTTGGGGCAGCACGATCTGGCGCAACTGCTCGCTGAAGTTCAATGCCAGGCTTTGCGCGGCTTCCCACTGGCCCTTGGGAATGGCGTCGACACAGCCGCGCCAGATTTCGGCCAGGTAGGCGCTGGTGTACAGCGTCAGCGCCACCGCCGCGGCCACCCAGGCCGG
This sequence comes from Polaromonas sp., assembly GCA_030683705.1. Taxonomy (GTDB): domain Bacteria; phylum Pseudomonadota; class Gammaproteobacteria; order Burkholderiales; family Burkholderiaceae_C; genus Polaromonas. Next base: position 68,316 of record JAUXPP010000057.1, read on the forward strand.
CACGTTGATGCCGAACAGCGCCAGCCCGAAGTAGGCCAGGAACAGCTGCATCAGCAGCGGCGTGCCCTGGAACAGCAGGATGTAGCCGTCGAGGGCGGCGCTGGTGGCGCGCGCCATTTTTTGCGCACCGGGCGCGGCGCGGGTGGACCAGAGCCGGGCTATCAGCAGCAGCAGGCCGACGATGCCGCCGCCGATAAAAGCGGTCAACGACAGTGCGACGGTCCAGCGGCCTGCCAGCAGCAGGTTTCGGAAGATGTCCCAGATCGAAAACTCAATCATGGTGGCTACCTTCCGAACAGAAATTTGGGACCGGCCCAGTTGAGGAGCTTGCGCACACCGATGGACAGCGCCAGGTAAATCGCGGTGGCGATGATGAAGGCCTCGAAGGCGCGGAAGTTGCGGCCCTGGATCAGGTTGGCGGCGTAAGACAGCTCCTGGGTCGAGATCTGGCCGCAGACGGCCGAGCCCAGCATCACGATGATGATCTGGCTGACCAGTGCCGGCCAGACTTTCTTCAGGGCCGGCGGCAGCACCACCCGGGTGTAGATCTGCACGCGGTTGAAGGCCAGGCTTTCGGCCGCCTCGATCTGGCCGCGCGGCGTGGCTTCCACCCCGGCGCGGATGATTTCGGTGGCATAGGCCGACAGGTTGATCACCATGGCAATCACCGATGCCAGTTCCGGCGACAGCTTGATACCCATGGCCGGCAGGCCGAAGAAGATGAAAAAGAGCTGGACGATGAAGGGCGTGTTGCGGATCAGCTCCACATAGGTCCCGACCACCCAGCGCAGCCAGACCGGTCCGCTGGCGCGCGCCCAGGCAAAGGCCACACCGAGCGTGACGCCGACCAGCGAGGAAATCACCGTCAGGCCCACCGTCCAGGCGACACCGATGGCCAGCAGCGGCCACTGCGACAACACGGCGCCAAAATCCAGATCAATCATGGCTCACCCCCTTCTCGGTTCACTGCGTGTAACCGGATCCCCCCTTGCAGGGGGCGCCGCTGGCGGCCCGGCAGAGCCGGCTCCGCGGCGGCCTGGAATAAAGCGGAGAAAAGTTCGTCTGTCATGCCGAAATCCCCAACGGGGTGCGCAAGATCATTCCGGCAGGGTTCCTGCCGGCCGTCCCAGCCACTTGACCGACATCTTGTCGATGTCGCCGTTTTTCTTGGCGGCAGCGATGACCTCGTTGACTTTCAGGCGCAGCTTGTCCTCGCCTTTGGCCACACCGATGAAGTTGGGACTGTCCTTGAGCAGCAGCTTGTATTCGGTATTGAGCTGCGGATTCTTGGTCATCATGTTGCCGGCCACCGACACGCCGGTGGCGATCAGCTGCACCTGGCCTGCCGTGTAGGCGGACACCGTGGTGTTGTTGTCCTCGAAACGCTTGATATCGGCGCCGGCGGGTGCGACCTTGCTGAGTTCCTGGTCCTCCAGGGCGGCGCGGGTCACGCTGATGCTTTTGCCGGCCAGGTCGGCAAAGGATTTGACGCTGATGGTTTTCGGGCCGAACACGGCCTGGAAGAAGGGCGAGTAGGCAGCGGTGAAGTCGATGACTTTTTCGCGGTCCGGGTTTTTGCCGAGCGTGGAGATCACCAGGTCTGCCTTCCTGGTTTGCAGGTAGGCGATGCGGTTGGCGCTGGTCACCGGCACCAGCTCGACCTTGACGCCCATTTGTTTGCCGATGTAGTTGGCCATGTCCACGTCCAGGCCTTGCGGTGCCAGGTCCACGCCGACCATGCCGTAAGGCGGGAAGTCGGTGGGGACGGCGATCTTGATGGTTTTGGACTTCATGATGCTGTCCAGCGCGGTTTGTGCATGGACGCCGCCGGCGGTCAGCAGGGCGAGGGTCGTCAGACCGAGGGAGAAAAGGCGTGTCATAACAGGGCTCCTAGGTAGGTTGAGGAATCGTCACTGGAAGGGGCGGCCTGCCGGCCGCGTTTGCGAACTGGGGGATGCAACTCCTGTGCCGCGGGGGGCTGGACCGGCGACAGCGGGCTCAGGGCGCTGCGTAATTGCGCCAGCGGGTCGCCGGTGGCGGTTTGCAGCCTGAGCGCCGCCTGCACCGTGCCGATGTGGCTTTGCATCAGTTGCTCGGCCAGCACCAGGTTGCCTTTTTCGAGCGCCTGCACGATGCGCACATGCTCCTCGCAGGATTCGGCCGCGTCGTGCGAAGACTGGTACAGCATGGCGATCAGGGTGGTGCGCGCGGTGAAGTCACGCAAGGTGTCGGCCAGCAGGCTGTTGCCCAGGCATTCGGCCAGGCAGACGTGGAAATCGCCGAGCAGAAAGCTGCGCAGCCCCACGTCGCTGCCCTTGACCGCGGCTTTTTCACGCGTCAGGTGGTTTTTCAGTTGTTTGATGGCGGTTTTGCTGACCTCGCTGGTGCAGCGGATCAGCCCCATCTCGATCACGCGGCGTGCCTCGAAGGCCTCGCGTGCTTCTTCCTGTGAGGGCTCGATCACATACCAGCCGCGCCGCGCGCTCACGGTGACGATGCCGCGCGCCGCCAGCCGGGTCAGGGCCTCCCGCACGATGGTGCGGCTGCAGTCGAACAACATGGCGAGTTGTTGCTCGCCCAGGCGGGCGCCGGGGGCGAGTTTCTGCGCCATCACGGCTTCGATGATGCGGCTGCTGATGTCGGACGCGGTGGTCATGCGTCTGGTAATGCATATCCTGTGCCAGCCTTTCAGACTGGTCGGCTGGACTGGTATACAAGATATGTGCACCTTGCTGGCGTGCTGCGCATCAAATTGCGGCTTTTTGTACCCGGCCGCACCAAACGCAGGCGCGCGCCGCTGGCTGTGATCGGCCCGCACAGACGCGGGTGTCGCCGCATGGCGGCGTCGCGAACGTGACGCGGCTAGCGTCTTTACCGATGCCCGGTCGCCCCGCGCACGCTAGGCTTGCTGCAAGGAGATTTCATGGACCGCGCCCATTTCAAGTTCTGGCCGAAACGCCTGCCCCACGCCATCACCCCGCCTGTTACTTCGTTATGGCACAACCTGGCCGTCAGCGCCCTGCGTTTCCCGGACAAGGCGGCGCTGGTGTTTTTCGGCCGCGTGTTCACCTATGCCGAGGTGCTGGACAAGGCCGAACGCCTGGCCGCGACGCTGCACGCCCTGGGCGTAAAAAAAGGTGACCGGGTGGTGCTGGACATGCAGAACTGCCCGCAGTGGGTGATCGCCCACTTTGCCATCCTGCGTGCCGACGCCGTGGTGGTGCCGGTGAACCCGATGAACCGTGCCGAGGAGCTCAAACACTACATCACCGACCCGGATGCCAGGGTCGCCATCATCGCGGCCGATCTGGCGCCCGAACTGGCCCGCGCCAATGCGCAGCTGGAACCCGCTGAGCGTCTTCAGCACATGATTGTTTCGCATTACAGCGACGCCTTCGACCTGCAGGCCGAAGGCGCGGAAACATTGCCGCCGGCCTGGCAGGACTGGCTGGGCACGCGGCATGGGCTGCCGGCGCTCGACGGCGGCACGGTGACCGACTGGGCCGATGCCCTGCGTGGCGACCGCAGCAAGCTCCCAGCCCACACCGCCACGCCGCAGGACCTGGCCGTGCTGCCCTACACCAGCGGCACCACCGGCCTGCCCAAGGGTTGCATGCACACCCACGCCAGCATCATGCACAACGCGGTCGCCAGCAGTTTGTGGGGCAACAGCACCTTCGAAAACGTGGTGCTGTCGGTGGTGCCCATGTTCCACATCACCGGCATGGTGTCGGTCATGCACGCGTCGATTTATGGCGGCGCGACGCTGGTGGTGATGCCGCGCTGGGACCGCGAACTGGCAGGCCGGCTGATCTCCAGATGGCGCGTGACGCACTGGACCAACATCCCGACCATGGTGATCGACCTGCTGGCGAGCCCGAACTTTGCGAGTTTTGACTTGAGCGGCCTGGTCTATATCGGCGGTGGCGGCGCGGCCATGCCGCAGGCCGTGGCCCAGCGCCTGTGGGAGCAGTACGGCCTGCGATTTGCCGAAGGTTACGGCCTGACGGAAACCGCCGCACCCTCACACAGCAACCCGCCGGACGCGACCAAGCAGCAGTGCCTGGGTGTGCCTTTTGTCGGTGTCGATGCGCGCGTGATCGACCCGGTGAGCCTGGAGGAAATGCCACAGGGTGAGCAGGGCGAGATCATCATGTGCGGGCCGCAGAACTTTTCGGGCTACTGGAAACGACCCGAAGCCACCGCCTCGGCTTTTATCGATTTCGACGGCAAGCGCTTCTTCCGTTCCGGCGATCTCGGTCGCGTCGACGAGGATGGGTATTTTTTCATCACCGACCGGCTCAAGCGCATGATCAATGCGTCGGGTTTCAAGGTCTGGCCGGCCGAGGTCGAGGCCCTGATGTTCAAGCACCCGGCGATCCAGGAGGCATGCATCATTTCCACCCGCGACGCCTATCGCGGGGAAACCGTCAAGGCGGTGGTGGTGCTGCGCCCGGCCGCGAAAGGCACCACCTCGGAGGAGGACATCATCGGCTGGTGCCGCGACAACATGGCGGCCTACAAGTACCCACGGGTGGTGCAGTTTGTCGATGCCTTGCCCAAGAGCGGGTCGGGCAAGGTGATGTGGCGGACCTTGCAGGAGGCGGAGAAGGTCTGAGGCTGGCCTCCTGACACTTCCCCGGGGTGTCATCCCGGACTTTATCCGGGATCCATGTTGGCGATCCTCCCACCGTTCGGACTGAGCCTGCCGAAGCCGTGTTTTTCGTCAAGGCCTTTTGCTCACGACTGCCTGTTGGCCGGGGGTTGCCCGGCAGCAACTCACTTTTCTTTGTCTCGCCAAAGAAAAGTAAGCAAAAGAAAGGCGACCCTACTGTCTGCGTCCCTCCTTCGCTGTCGCTGCGGAGGGCAACCTGCGGTGCTCGGTCCAGCCGGGGCCGGGCTCGAACTCGCCTTCGGCTCAGACAATCACCCGTCCTGATCCGTCTGGCCCTGCGCTCCTCGGCGCATACAGAAGGGTGGTGGAGAAAAAACCAATACCGGGGGCAAACGTCCGGAGTCCGTGAAGCGCGTAGCGCTTCATGCACGGGAATCCCAACAGACGGTCATGTTTGCACGCGAGAGCAGCGCACGCGGCCACATGAAGTCCCCCTCCATCGCCCAGCGGGGCGAGGGAGGGGCTAGGGGAGGGAGTGGGGAGTCAGACCTGTTATCTAAAACAGTCCGTAGCCGCAGCGTGATGCAAGTGAAGGTAGAACGTTCTTTGAGTCGATTTTTTTTATGAGACAAATCTGCCTCCAGCCCTTATCCGGCAAGCGCAGACAGCTCCTAAATCAATAGCATTTACCGGCAAGACGCCGCCCACACCACCACAGCCTGATCGCCGACGCAGCGAACCGGCGAACTCGGTTAAGGTTCAGTCTGCATGAAAAGACAGCATCCACGCGCATGACCCCGCCCAAACCCGACACGTTTCCCTCGTCCGACGACAAGCCGCTGACTGGCTGGCGGCTGCGCTGGTACACGGTTATTTTCGAGGCCGACACGCGGGCCGGGCGCTGGTTCGACCAGGCGCTGATCGTGGTCATCCTGCTGAGCATTGCCGTGGTGATGGCCGACAGCGTGCAGTCCATCCACCAGAAGTACGGCCGCGTCTTCATGTCGCTGGAGTGGGTGTTCACGCTGCTGTTCACCGCCGAGTACATCGCGCGCCTGCTCTGCGTGCGCCGGCCGCTGCAATACGCGACCAGTTTTTTCGGCATCATTGACCTGGTGGCGGTGTTGCCGACCTACCTCGCGTTGTTTTTCCCCGAGCTGCATGCGCTGATCGATGTGCGCGTGCTGCGGCTGCTGCGGGTGTTCCGGGTCTTCAAGCTGGCGGCCTATGTGGCCGAATACCAGTTCCTCGGGCGCGCGCTGGCGGCCAGCGGGCGCAAGATCCTGGTGTTCCTGACGGCGGTGCTGATGGTGGTGCTGGTCATGGGCACCGTCATGTATGTCGTGGAAGGCCAAACCAACGGCTTCACCAGCATCCCGACTTCGGTCTACTGGGCCATCAGCACCGTGACCACCGTGGGTTTCGGCGACATCACGCCCAAGACCGACCTCGGGCGGCTGATTGCGTCATTCATGATGCTGATGGGCTGGGGCATCCTGGCCGTGCCTACCGGCATCGTCACCGCCGAGATGGCGGCGCAGCGGCGCTTCCAGCTGTCGCAGGCGCCGACCACGCGCACCTGCCACGAGTGCCTGACCGAGGGTCACGCCGCAGAAGCGAACTTCTGCTTCAACTGTGGCGTGCGCCTGCCGCCTTACCAGCAGCAGCAGCGGGCATCACCTGAAACCCGCCTGCCCGACACGTCGTCCTAGCCGCCGGCGGTCAGCCGGCGCGGAGTGATTTCCACCGAGTCGGTGGTGGTGCTCATGAAGACCGTGCCGTCCTGCACCGACACCTGCAATTGCATGCTGCGCTCGGCGAGTTTGGCCAGGGCCTGGCTTTGCGCGGCGTCGATCTGCCAGACCACCAGGTTGGCGGCGCGCGTGAGTTTGCTTTCAATGGTTTTCCACCAGACCGGCGTGCTGCTGGCAAAGCTGTAGACGCTGACACGTTCGGCCCGGCCGGCGGCGCGCATCAGGCGCTTGTCGTCAGGTTGGCCGACATCAATCCAGTGAAGAATCTGGTCGGTGTAGTCCTTGTGCCAGAGCGCGGCTTCATCGACGTCCCACAAGTCCTTGGCAAACTCGAGGTGCCCCTTTTTGTCGTCGGCAGGCACGTTCAGCGCATAGGCCAGCAGCCGGATCATCATGCGTTCGTCGGCCTCGGACGGATGCCGTGCAATCGTCACGTTGTGGTCGCCGTAGATGCCGCGGTCCATGTCGGCAATCGCCAGTTGGGCTTTGTAGATGGTGGCTTTGAGTGCCATAGCTTGTTTTCTGAGGATTCGGGTGGAGATGGTTGTATTGGAACAGACCAGCAAGGGCGGGGCAGTCTGGCTATAGTCGTCCCATGATCCGCCTCTCTGTTCTTGACCAATCGGTGGCCGTGACGGGCCGCAGCGCCGATGCCTCCATCCGTGAAACCCTGGCCCTGGCGCAGCATTGCGAAGCGCTGGGGTATGAACGCTTCTGGGTCAGCGAACACCACAGCCACCCGACCATCGTGGGCAGCGCACCCGAGGTGCTGATGGCGGCGATTGCCGCGACCACCCAGCGCATACGCATAGGCAGCGCCGGCGTGATGCTGCCGCATTATTCGGCACTCAAGGTGGCCGAGCAGTTCCGCGTGCTCGAAGCGCTGGCGCCGGGGCGCATCGACCTCGGTGTCGGCCGCGCGCCCGGCTCGGACGGCCGCACCGCCCAGTTGCTCAATCCGCAGGCGCGCAGCGCCGCAGACCACTTCCCGCTGCAGGTGCGTGAATTGCAAGCCTGGGTCTGCGGGAAGGACCTGCCCGAAGGCCATCCGGGCCGCGGCGTGACGGCCGAGCCCGGCGGGCCGACGGCACCGACCTTGTGGATGCTGGGTAGCTCGAACTACGGCGCGCAGCTCGCCGCCCACTACGGCTTGCCTTATGCGTTTGCCTACTTCATCACCGACGGTCAGGGCGCTGAAGAAGCCATCGCCCTGTACCGCGAGCTGTACCGTCCCAGCCCCCAGCATCCGCAGCCGCAGCCCGCCCTGTGTGTCTGGGCATTGGCCGCCGACACCGAAGAGGAGGCCTGGCACTATTTTTCCAGCCGGGAGCGCTGGAAGCTGGACCGCAACCGCGGCGCGCTGGCGCCGCTGCCATCACCGGGCGAGGTGGCGTCCCGTCCCTACAGTCCTGCCGAGCAGATGCAGGCCGAACAGCTCAGGCGAACGGCGCTGGTGGGCAGCGGGCCGCAGGTTGCCGACAAGTTGCGCGCCCTGTCGGCAGCGCTCGATGTCGAGGAGCTGGTGGTGATCACCTGGGCGCACGACCCGGCCGTTCGGCGGCGCTCCTACGAATTGCTGGCGGCACAATTGCGTGCGCCAAACACTTGAAAAACTTTCCCCAACAACAATCAGGAGACACCATGACAAGACCACTGTTCAGCAGCACCATCGCCGGCAGCCTGCCCAAGCCGGCCTGGCTGTCGGAAACCCAGAAGCTCTGGCCGCAATGGAAGGCCGAAGGCGCCGAACTCGCGCAAGCCAAGGCCGACGCCACCCTGCTGTGGATCAAGGCGCAGGAGGATGCGGGCCTCGACGTGATCGGTGACGGCGAGCAGTCGCGCCAGCATTTTGTGCACGGCTTTCTCGAGCAGGTCGAAGGCATCGACTTCGAGCACAAGGTCAAGATGGGCATACGCGACAACCGCTACGACGCGATGGTGCCGCAAGTGGTGTCCGCACTCAGGCTCAAGGGCCGGGTGCATGCGGCCGAGGCGCAGCTGCTGCGCGCGCACACCGACAAGAAGATCAAGTTCACGCTGCCGGGTCCGATGACGATTGTGGACACCGTGGCCGACCGCTTTTACGGCGACCGCATCAAGCTGGCCATGGCTTTTGCCGAACTGCTCAACCAGGAAGCGCTGGCGCTGCAGGCCGACGGCGTGGACATCATCCAGTTCGACGAGCCGGCCTTCAATGTCTACATGAAGGACGCTGCCGACTGGGGCGTGAAAGCGCTGGAGCGAGCCGCCCAGGGCCTGACCTGCACCACCGCCGTCCATATTTGTTATGGCTACGGCATCAAGGCCAACGACGACTGGAAGCAGACCCTGGGCGAGGAATGGCGCCAGTACGAACAGGTGTTGCCGGCACTGGCCAAAAGCAGCATCCACCAGGTAAGCCTCGAGTGTTACCACTCGCATGTTCCGCCGCACCTGATGGCGCTGCTGGAGGGCAAGGACGTGATGGTGGGGGTGATCGACGTGGCCAGCGACGAGATCGAAACCCCCGAGCAGATCGCCGACACCATTGGCAAGGCCTTGCAGTACGTGCCCAAAAACCGCTTGTTGCCCTGCACCAACTGCGGTCTGGCACCCATGAACCGCGAGATCGCGCTGAAAAAACTGCAGGCACTGGCCGAGGGAGCGGCGCTGGCGCGCGAGCGTTACGCTGCGTGAGGGCCGGCATGACTGAATTGACCCTGGCCGCGCCCGGGGAGCTGGGCCTGTGCCCGGACCGCCTGCAGCGGCTGCTGGATGTGCTGCGCTCTGACATCGAGCGCGGCCGCCTGCCCGGCGCGGTGGCGCTGGTTGCGCGTCGCGGCCAGCTCGCGCTGTTCGAAAGTATGGGCATGCCCGATCCGGCAGCGGGCACGCCCATGCCGCGCGATGCGATTTTCCGCATCTACTCCATGACCAAACCGGTGGTCTCGGTCGCCGTGATGATGCTGATGGAGCAGGGCAAGCTGCTGCTCAGCGACCCGGTCGCGAAACACCTGCCTGAATTCGCCAACCAGAAGGTGGCCGTCGCGCGTGATGGCGGCGTGACGCTCGAGGACGTCGCCCGGCCCGCCACCGTGCAGGACCTGCTGCGCCACACCGCCGGCCTGACCTATGAATTTCTCGGCTCGGCGGCCGTGCAGCGCCAATACGCGGAGCTGCAAATGGGTTCGCGCGAACGCAGCAATGCAGAATTTTCGCGCACGCTGGCCGGGCTGCCCCTGATGTACCAACCCGGCAGTGTCTGGGAATACAGCCGCGCCACCGATGTGCTGGGCCGGCTGGTCGAGGTGCTCAGCGGGCAGTCGCTTGGTGACTACCTGCGTGAAGCCATTTTTACCCCGCTGGGCATGCACGAGACCGGCTTTGCCGTGGACGAGGCGAACCATCACCGGATCGCCGAGCCTTTTGCGCACGACCCCGACGGTGGCGTGCCGCTGCGTGTGCTGGACCCGCGCCGCCGCATGGCCATGGAAAGCGGTGGCGGCGGCCTGATGTCCACCGCCATGGATTACGCGCGGTTTCTGCAATTCATGCGCAACCGCGGTGAACTGCAGGGCGTGCGCCTGCTGGGCCCGCACACCGTGAACTACATGACTGCCGATCACCTGGGCGCCATCCCCGTCACGGGCGACGTGTTGCCGCCCGGTTATGGTTTCGGCCTCGGCTTTGCCGTGCGCAAGGCCGCCGGCATCGCGTCCATGCCCGGCTCGGCCGGCCTGTATTACTGGGGCGGCATCGCGGGCACCACCTTTTTTGTCGACCCGGTCCAGGACCTGTATGCGCTGCTGATGATCCAGGCGCCGAATCAGCGCGATCACTACCGGCCGCTGTTCCGCAGCCTGGTGTACGCTGCACTTGTCGACTGAACGCGCCTTCCCCGGAGACCCACCATGAGCCACGATGCCGGCCACAGCCACCCTCACGAACACAGCCATGCACCCGCCAGCACCGACTGGAAACACGACGGCGTGCGCGTCATTCCCGGCGGACAGCTTGACGGCAATGTGCCTTCCACGCCCGGCATGGACCGCAAGGCTGCCATCAACTTCGCGCGCGTCGGTGCGCAGAAACTCTGGGCCGGCACCGTCACCATCCATGCCAACGCCAAGACCGGCGCGCATCATCACGGCCATCTTGAAAGCGTGATTTATGTGGTGCGCGGCCGCGCCCGCATGCGCTGGGGTGAGTCGCTCGAGTTCACCGCCGAAGCCGGGCCGGGCGACTTCATCTATGTGCCGCCTTACGTGCCGCACCAGGAAATCAACGCCAGCCCGACCGAGTTGCTCGAGTGTGTGCTGTGCCGCAGCGACGGGGAGGCCGTGGCCATCAACCTGGATATTGCACCGGCCGAGCAACCCGAACAGGTGTTGTGGATTGATCCGACCCACCCCCACGGCGGCGTGTAAAGCGCCGGCAAAGCCGGGGTAAGGCGGTGGTGAAGCAGCCCGTAACTGCGCATTACTGCACGCCTGGAGCCGGTCTGCGCATACCTTTACTTACGAATCTCACCGCGTCCTACATCGCCGTTTACACGAAATAGGTACAACAGAGGTTCACACAAAGGAGTACCCATCATGGATACAAACAATCAGATTCCCGCCACGCCGGGCAACCAGCCCGGTTTCTCGCAACGCATGCAGCACAGCAAGGCGCTGGTCGCGATCGTGGCCGTTCTCGGCGTCACGGTGATGGCGCTGGCCGGCGTGCTGGTGGTCAACCGCTCCGACGCACAGCCTGGCGGCACCGAGGCGGTGGCCGTGGCCCCGAAAACACAGCCGACCACCACCAGCAAGCTGGCCAGCAATACCGCCCCTGCCAAACCCGCGGTGCAACAGCGTCCCGTGGTGGTGGCCCAGGCCCCGGCACCCAAAGCGGTGGTCTGCGCTGATTGCGGTACGGTCGAATCCGTGACCCCCATCCAGCGCCAGGGCCAGGTCAACGGCGTTGCTGTCGGCAACACCACCGTCGGTCTGGGCACGGTCGCCGGCGGCGTGATCGGTGGCCTGCTGGGCAACCAGGTCGGCGGCGGCAACGGCAAGACAGCCATGACCGTGCTGGGTGCGGCCGGCGGCGCATTTGCCGGCAACAAGATCGAGCAGAACATGAAGAAGGTCACCGTCTACCAGGTGCGCGTGCGCATGAACGACGGTTCGATCAGGAATGTCGAAGTGTCCAGCTCGGTGCCCGTGGGTTCCAAGGTGGTTGTTGAAGGCAACAACCTGCGCATGGCCTGATCCGGCCCGCCGCAAGGCACCCACTCAAAAAAGGCGTGATGGCTGGCCATCGCGCCTTTTTTCGTTTTTCGGGGCACCCCGTCCGGCGACGTCCGGCAAAGACTGTGCGAAGATTGTCCTTATGTCCCGACCCGCCCTGCTGGCGGACCGCAACCCAAGAAAGAAACTCATGAAGGCCATCTGGAACGGCGCAGTGATTGCGCAAAGCGACGACATCGTGACCATCGAAGGCAACCACTACTTCCCCGAGAGCGCGCTAAACCGCGACTGCGTCACCTTCAGCAACCACCACACCATGTGCGCGTGGAAAGGCCAGGCCAGTTATTACTCGCTGCTGGTCAACGGCGAGATGAACACCGACGCCGCCTGGTATTACCCCGACCCCAAACCCGAGGCCGAGGAAATCAAGGGCCGCATTGCCTTCTGGAAGGGTGTGAAGATCGAAGCCTGAGTTCAAGGAGTCTGGTCATGTTCAAGCACATCCTGCTGCCGGTCGATGGGTCTTCCACCTCGTTGATGGCGGTCGAAAAAGCCCGGGGCCTGGCCCAGGCTTTCGGCAGCGCCGTGACCCTGATTTACGTGATCGATCCGTATGCCTTCAGCGGTGTCGGCACTGACTTTGCCTACGGCCAGGCGCAGTACCTCGCTGCGGCGACCGCTGAAGCCAAGGGTGCGCTGGGTGACGCCACCCAATCCCTGGAAGCGGCCGGCATCACGGTGACCGCTTCCCTGGTCGAAAGCCACGCCATTTACCGCGGCATCCTGGAAACCGCCAGTTCCGTCGGCGCCGACCTGATCGTGATGGGCTCGCACGGCCGCCGCGGGCTTGAAAAACTGATGCTCGGCAGCGTGGCGGCGCAGGTGCTGGCGCATGCGCATTTGCCTATCCTCATCGTTCGCGACTGAGGCGTTCACGGGAGCTGCCGATTCCCTTGTATGCCTGCACCTGTTGGCCGGGGGTTGCCCGGCGGCAACTCACTTTCTTTTGCTTCGCCAAAAGAAAGTCACCGAAGAAAAGGCGAACGAACGGTCATGTTTGCACGCGAGCGCAGCGCACGCGGCCAAGTGAGGTTCCCCTCCATCGCCCAGCGGGGCGAGGGAGGGGCCAGGAGTGGGGAGTCAAGGCCTACCCCGGCAGGCAAGCCGCAGCGCCGGCGGGATGACCGATTCATAAGAAGAATCGGCCTCTCACCCTTTTCTGACAAGCGTAACCAGCTATCAAAAAAGTAGCAGACGAATCAGTCCCGCACATCCGCCACCGGCTGGCTGCCGAAGTCCGGCCTGGCCAGGAAGGCCAGGATACGTGCGGCGGCTTCCTCGGGCGAGGTCAGCAGGCCGCGCTCCTTGAGGTTGATGAAGTTGCCCTGGTCCGGAAACGCCGTGGCGTCGGCGCCGCGCAACTGGGTTTGCATGTCGGTGTCGATCACGCCCGGCGCCAGCGAGCAGACCGTGGCGCCGTGGGGCTTGAGCGCTTCTTCCAGCGCCACGCATCGCGTGAAGTGGTCCATGCCGGCCTTGGCGGCGCAATAAATCGACTGCGACGCCATGGCCTTGCGGCCCAGCCCTGAAGAGATGTTGAGAACCTTGCGCTGGGCTGTCCAGCTTTCGGTGGCGCGCAGGAAGGCGGCGGTCAGTTGCATGGGTGCTTCCAGCCCGACCGCCAGGCCCAGGTGCAGGTCGTCGGCATCGGCGTCGCTCAGCGGACCGATGCGCGGGATCATGCCGGCATTGTTGATCAGCACGGCGCCGGCAAAACCTTCGCCGGACTGCTCGCGCAGCCATTGCTCCAGCCGCGCACTGAGGTCGACGCTGTGGCCCAGGTCCTGCGGCCATTGCAGCAGCGTGGCGCCGGCCAGCTTGGCCTGGGCGGCCAGGGTGTCGTTGGTCTTGCGCGAGATGCACAGCAGGGTGTGGCCGGGCTTGAGCAGCTGCCGTGCCATGGCCAGGCCCATGCCGCGGGAGGCACCGGTCAGGACAAAAAGGTGGTGGGTCATAGCCGCCGATGTTACTGACAAACGGCGGCCGGGTTGCCGTTTTATGAGCTTCAGGCCGCCACAGTCAGTGGAAAGTTCGCGCGCAGGCCGTCGCTGCCCGGTACAAAAGCCATGGTCAAGGCCGCCCGGTCGGCCTCCTCGAGCCGGCGCCACAGAAAGTCGCGGGTGTTGCCGGCGTCCCCGGCCACATACAGCTGCGTGGTCAGCAGTTCGCGCTGGCCGAGCTTGACCTTCACATGGATGTGCGGCGTGCGCCCGGCATAGGCCACCGGCTTGAGCGTGCGAAAGCGGTAACGCCCGTCGGCGCCCACCGTGATGCTGCCGAAGCCCTGGAAGCGCCGGTCCGCCCGGTCACCGTCGCCCGGGTGGTGGTAGTGGCCGGCATGGTCACATTGCCAGATCTCGACCCGGGCGCCCGCCACCGGTCGGCCGGCCAGATCGCTGACCTGGCCTTCGACCCAGGCCGGCTGGCCTTCGGGATACACCAGCGCGCCGTTGCGCAGCAGGTCGGGGTCGCTGTCCCTGGGCAGGGCCACCGGGTAAAACGGTCCCTCGGTTTGCGACGGGGTGGCGCGCCGCGCAGCGACCGGCTGGGCGCGCGGGCCCAGCCACAAAACAGGCACGGCCACCAGCGCGGCGGCCACACTGCGGCGGCGAAGCAGGGAAGGGCGGTCAGGGGGCATGAAGGGCTCCGGTTGGGTGCCGGTGAGACGCTGCCGGCGCTGCTGAAGTTCCGTGCAGGGCTGCCGGATGACTCTTTGTTGCCTGTTGCGCTAGCCAAAATCCTACCGCTTGCCGGTTTGCCCTGCTAGCTTTTGGCGCTTGCGCGATGTCAACCCGACGAGAAGAAAATCATGGGAAAGCGGGCCCTTCTCGGATAATCGGCTCACAACCCCGGGAGACAAACCGTGACGGATGCAGACCAGCTTCTTTCCCCGCTCAACGCCGACCTGAGTCCGTCCAGCAGCCTGCTGACCAACCTGCGGCAGGAACTGATGCGGCATCCGCCGTTTGCGCAGATGCTGGCGGGCGATGTGGATTTCTTTCTTCGCCATTCCCGCGAGAACTACTACGCCCCGGATGAACTGCTGATCAGCCCGGACAGCGGGGTGGTGAAACACCTGTTTTTCATCCGCCAGGGTGCGGTTATTGGCGAGCGCGGCCTGGCCGAGCTGTCGGGCGGGGCGTTTCATTACGAACCGGGCGAGCTGTTCCCGGTCAGCGCCGCGGTGGCGCAGCGGGCGGTCACGGCCAGCTACAAGGCGGTGGCCGACACCTTTGTGCTGGCCTTGCCGCTGGAGGCCATGCAGGTCCTGGCGGTGCTCAGCCCGCCGTTTGCCGATTTCCTGAACCGGCGCATTTTGAAGTTTCTGGATTTGTCGCGGCGCGCGTTGCAGGTGGCTTATGCCTCGCAGGCGCTGGCCGAGCAGTCGCTGGAGACGGCGCTGGGCGATGTCGCGCGCCAGGTGCCGGTGAGCTGCGCGCCGGCCACGCCGCTGCGCGAGGCGCTGGCGCAGATGCACCAGCTGCGCATCGGCTCGATGTTGGTGACGGATGCGCAGCAGCGGCCGCTGGGCATCCTGACGCGGTACGACATCCTGGGCAAGGTCACGCTGCCGGGGCTGTCGCTGGACACCCCGATTGCCCAGGTGATGGTGCGGCCGGTGCTGTCGCTGAGCCACGAACACACGGCGCTGGACGCGGCCTTGCTGATGAGCAAACACGGCATCCGCCACGTGCCTGTCACGCGTGGCGGCGCGGCCGTCGGCGTGGTGTCCGAGCGCGACCTGTTCGCGATGCAGCGACTGAGCCTCAAGCAGGTGAGCACGTCCATCCGCTCGGCCGCCGACGTGGACACGCTCAAGATGGTGGCGCAGGACATCCGCCGGTTTGCGCACAGCCTGCTGGGCCAGGGCGTGCATGCGCGCCAGCTCACCGCGCTGATCAGCCACCTCAACGACGTGCTGACGGCGCGCCTGCTGGAGATCAAGGCGCAAGAGCACGGCATCGACCTGACGCGTCTCTGCTGGCTGGCGCTGGGCTCCGAAGGGCGCAGCGAGCAGACGATTGCCACGGACCAGGACAATGCGCTGATCCTGCCGGATGACAGCACGCCGGCCCAGCGTGAGGCTGCGCTGCGATTCGCGCACGACGTCAACCTGGCGCTGGACGCGTGTGGCTACCCGCTGTGCCGCGGCGGGATCATGGCCGGCGAGCCGTCCTGCTGCATGACGCTGCGCCAGTGGCGCGAGCGTTTTGCCCACTGGATAGAACACGGCGCGCCGCAGGACCTGCTGCATGCCAGCATCTACTTCGACTTCCGCGCGCTGGCCGGCAACGAAGACCTGGCTGACAGCCTGCGCCGCGAGGTCAGCGAGGCGGCGCGCCGCGCGCCGCGCTTCATCAAGCAACTGGCGCTCAATGCGCTGATCCACAGCGCGCCTCTGAACTGGACC
The DNA here is from genome assembly GCA_030683705.1 of Polaromonas sp. GTDB lineage: Bacteria > Pseudomonadota > Gammaproteobacteria > Burkholderiales > Burkholderiaceae_C > Polaromonas. Next base: position 84,369 of record JAUXPP010000057.1, read on the forward strand.
GGCAGCATTGCCGTCGACGACGTGGGCCTGATCGACCTCAAGCTCCAGGGCGCGGCGATTTTTGTGGACGTGGCGCGGATTTATTCGCTGAGCCACGGCATCACCGTCACCAACACGCGCGAGCGGCTGGAGGCGGTCGGCCCGCGGCTTGGCATGGCGGCGCCCGAGTACCAGGCCTGGGTCAGCGGCTTCGAGTTCCTGCAGACGCTGCGGCTGCGCATCCAGCTCGAGGGCACGGCGCCGCCGGAACATCCGAACCACCTCGAGGTGGCGCGCCTGAACGACATCGACCGGCGCATTCTGCGCGAGTCCTTTCGCGTCGCCCGTTCGCTGCAGCAGCGCCTGCAACTGGATTACGAGCGATGAGCTGGGGCGACCGGCTGCGCGGCTGGCTTGGCGCGGCGGCGGCGGTGGACGAGGCGCGCTGGGTGGTGCTGGACGTCGAGACCAGCGGGCTGGACCCGCAGCGCGACCAGTTGCTGGCGATTGCGGCGATTGCGGTTCATGTGGACTGGGCCGCGCGGCGCCTGAGCATCATGCCGGGCGACAGCTTCGAGGTGGTGTTGCGCCAGTCGGAGGTGGCCAGCGCCAAGGACAACATCCTGCTGCATGGCATCGGCCTGCAACGCCAGCGCGAGGGCGAACCGATGGCGGACGGCTTGCGCGCCTTTGCCGGTTTCGCCGGCCGCTCGCCGCTGCTGGCCTTTCATGCGCCTTTTGACCAGGCCATGATCGGCCGTTTTGTGCAGGCGCATCTGGACGCGCCCCTGCCGAACCGCTGGGTCGACATCGAGCAGCTGTGCGCGGTCACCCACGAGAAGGTCAGGGCGCGCGCGCTGGACGAGTGGATGGCGCACTTCGGCATCGTCTGTGCCAATCGGCACCAGGCCGCCGCCGACACGCTGGCCGAATGCGAGCTGTTGCTGCGGATCTGGCCGCAGATGGCCGGGCAGTGCGCAAGCTGGCGCGATGTCGAAAAGCTGGCGGCCCAGCAGCGCTGGATCGCGCGGGCCTGACGCGACGGCCCCTGCCGGCGGCAGATAATCGCCGCATGCATTCGCCGGTTTTTGTGCCACTGGCCTCTCATGGTGGCGTCATCAGCTATTATTTTTATAGCTTGCTACGCTTGCCGGATATGGGCTGCAGGCCGATAAGTCTTGAGATCCGGGGTTTTTCTGCGCCTGCTGCCGATGCGGGTGCCGCTGGTTGACTGTTGCCTTTGGAGTGTTCATGCAGTTTCTGCAATCCCTTCCCGTTTCAGCGCAGACCATCGGCCTGCTGCTGCTGTCGAACGTCTTCATGACCTTTGCGTGGTACGGCCACCTGAAAAACCTGGCGACCTCGCCCTGGTATATCGCGGCGCTGATCAGCTGGGGCATCGCGCTGTTTGAATACCTGCTGCAGGTGCCGGGCAACCGCATCGGCTTCACGCTGTACAGCGTCGGGCAGCTCAAGATCATGCAGGAGGTGATCACCCTGACGGTGTTCGTGCCGTTTGCGGTGTTCTACCTCAACGAGCCGCTCAAGCTCGACTACCTGTGGGCGGCGCTGTGCATGGTGGGGGCGGTGTATTTCATCTTCCGCTCGTCCTGATTCCCCTGGAAGTCTGTTGCCCCCGGCATCCCCCAAGCTGCAGGAGCTGCGCGCGGTGAGCGGCCGCGGGGCGCCACATCCACGCGGTTAAACTCCCGGAAGTCACAAATATGTCATCAAATTGACACAAATTTTCAGGAGTCGAAAATGCTGTTTGGCAAGCTGCTGCCGCGTGAAGGCAATTTTTTTGAGCTGTTCAACCAGCATGCCGACCGCATCGTCGAGGCCGCCCGCGCTTTCTCCAACCTGGTTGCCAACTACAGTGACATCGAAAAGCGGGAAAGCTACAACCGCGAGGTCGACAATGCCGAGCGCGCCGCGGACCGGATCACCCATGAGGTGAACCGCATGCTGCACAAGACCTTCATCACCCCGATAGACCGCGAGCAGATCCATTCGCTGATCAACACCATGGACGATGTGGCCGACCTGATCCAGGACTCGGCGGAAACCATGGCCCTGTACGACGTGCACCACATGACCGACGAGATCGTGCGCCTGACCGACCTCAGCGTCCGGTGCTGCGAGCGGCTGAAGGATGCGGTGGCCTTGATCGACAAGCTGAGCGACGCGGCCACGGCCGAGGCGGCGCTCAAGACCTGCGAGGAAATCGACAAGCTGGAGTCGGACGCCGACCGGGTGATGCGCTCGGCGATGAGCAAGCTGTTCCGCGAGGAGCCCGATGTGCGCGAGGTCATCAAGCTCAAGGCGATCTACGAGCTGCTCGAGACCATCACCGACAAGTGCGAAGACGTGGCCAACGTGATTGAGGGCATCGTCCTCGAGAACTCCTGAGCGGACGGGACCATGGAAACCGTCCAAACTGCCTTTTGGGTCGTGGCTTTGCTGGTGTTCCTGGCGATCGCCTTCGACTTCATGAACGGCTTCCACGATGCGGCCAACTCGATTGCCACCGTGGTGTCCACCGGCGTGCTCAAACCTGGCCAGGCGGTGCTGTTTGCCGCGTTTTTCAACTTCGTGGCCATCTTCATTTTTCACCTGAGCGTGGCCGCCACCGTGGGCAAGGGCATTGTGCAGCCGGGAATTGTGGATACCCATGTGGTGTTCGGCGCGCTGATAGGCGCGATTACCTGGAACCTGTTGACCTGGTACTACGGCATTCCCAGCAGCTCGTCCCACGCGCTGATCGGCGGGATTGTCGGGGCGGTGATGGCCAAGTCCGGCGCGGGCGCGCTGGTCGCCGGCGGCATCCTGAAAACCGTGGCCTTTATTTTCGTCTCACCACTGCTGGGCTTTCTGCTCGGCTCGCTGATGATGGTGCTGGTGGCCTGGGGCTTTCGCCGGGCCACGCCGTCCCGTGTGGACCGCTGGTTCCGGCGCATGCAGCTGGTATCGGCCGGTGCCTACAGCCTGGGCCACGGCGGCAACGATGCGCAGAAGACCATCGGCATCATCTGGATGCTGCTGATCGCCACGGGTTACGCGTCGGCCAGCGACGCTTCCCCGCCGACCTGGACCATCGTCAGTTGTTATGTGGCGATTGCTGTGGGCACGATGTTCGGTGGCTGGCGCATCGTCAAGACCATGGGCCAGAAAATCACCAAGCTCAAACCCGTGGGCGGGTTCTGCGCCGAAACCGGCGGTGCGCTGACGTTGTTCCTGGCGACCGGACTTGGGATCCCGGTGTCGACCACCCACACCATCACCGGCGCCATCGTCGGGGTGGGTTCCACCCAGCGCGCTTCGGCCGTCCGATGGGGCGTGGCGGGCAACATCGTCTGGGCCTGGATCTTCACCATCCCGGCCTCGGCCTTTGTCGCAGCGATTGCCTACTGGGTCAGCCTGCAGCTGTTCTGACGGCAGCGGCTCCCGATCATCTCAATACCAGCCAGGACCGCGGAAATGGCTCTGCCAGTCCGCAGGCGCAGCGCTCCCCGGGAGGGCAGAGAGCTCCACGCAGTGACCGAACGTGGAGGCCTTACTTCATGGGCTGAGAGATTTTCCGCGCTTCCTCGACCTGGTACTCGAAGTAGCGCTGGAAGCTGAACACGATGCTGGACATCAGTGCGATGGTGCCGAACAGCAGCGCAAACACGATCGCGCCCATGGTCAGCCAGTTGGTCCGTCCCGGTGCCGCATCAGGTGATTCAGCGGCGTTGTGTTTGGCATTCCATTTTTCAGGCGCCATCAGGCCGTAATAAATCGCCGTCAGCGCCGTGCCAGCCAGGGTGAAACCCAGCAGGGGTATCAGCGCCCAGGCGAGTTGGTCGTCCTGTCCGTACATGCGCACGCGTTCTATGCCCCACCAGCCCAGCGCGGCGGCGATCGGGTGCAGCCAGGCCAGCATGTCGCCCACGCCGTACAGGTAGAGGCGATGGATGCCCAGCTGGCCGCCAGCCAGGGCCAGCCAGGCGGCCAGGGTCTTGTTCTTGGTTTTCATGAATTCCGTGAGGGTGTGGGGGAGGGCGGGGCTTCGGTGAAGCCGGCGGGCGGCAAGGTGTCGCCGGCGCCCAGTGTTTTCTGCATGATCACGATATCACGCCACGCGCCGAACTTCCATCCGCAGGACTCGACGATGCCGACCTGCGTGAAGCCGAGTGCGCGATGCAGCCCGACCGATCCGGCATTGGCCGAGTCGCCGATGATGGCCATGATCTTGCGGATGCCCGCGCTCTCGCAGCGCGCCAGCAGCTCCGACAACAGGGCGCGGCCCAGGCCTTTGCCGCCCGCGTCGGGCGCCAGGTAGATCGAGTCCTCGACCGAATAGCGGTAGGCCGGCCGGGGTTTGAACCAGTTGCCGTAGGCAAAACCGACCACGCTGCCGGCATCCTCGGCGACCAGGTAGGGCAGCCCCTTGGACAACACGTCGGCGCGGCGCGCCCCCATGTCGGCCGCACTGGGGGCCTCGGTTTCGAAGGTGCCGGTGCCGTGCAGCACGTGGTGGGCGTAGATGGCGGTGATGGCGGGGAGGTCTTCCTCGCGGCTGGGGCGTATCAGTGGCATGGCAGGGCTCAAAAAGAAGGCCGGGGGGCGGGTTGACGGGAAATGGCGGGGCGCGGGTTATAATCTGCGGCTTTGCAGCATTTCGCTGGCCGGGTGCCATGTCGTGTGTCTCAATCGCTGCAGGAACATTTTGGGGTGATATTTTTCACCCCGCCACCCGAAGGATAAATCATGGTCGTCATTCGACTCTCGCGCGGCGGTTCTAAACACCGTCCTTTTTTCAACATCGTCGTGGCTGACAAACGCGTCCGCCGCGATGGCCGTTTCATCGAGCGCATCGGTTTTTACAACCCGATCGCCAAAGGTGGCGAAGAAGGCCTGCGCATCCAGCAGGACCGCCTGACCCACTGGCTCGGCGTGGGCGCACAAGCGTCCCCGACCGTGGAACGCCTGGTCAAGCAGGGCGCTGCCGCAGCCCCCAAAGCCGCCTGATTTTCCCGGTCGCCAGATGCTTCCGGGCTTAGAGTCGTCGGGTCTGCCCGACGACGCCATCGAAGTCGGGCGCATTCTTGACGCCTGGGGCGTCAAGGGCTGGGTCAAAATCCTGCCGCACAGCGCCTCTTCCGAGGCGCTTTTTTCTTCCGGCCGCTGGTTTCTCCAGCCGCCCGAGGCCAAACACCGTCCCGGCTTCGACGCGTTTTCCGGCACGGTCATCCTGCCGGTCACGGAGTCCAAGGTCCATTCCGGTTCGGTGGTGGCCAAGTTCGAGGGCATTGACGACCGTACGCCGGCCGAGGCCCTGCGCGGCGCGCGCATTTTTGTGCCGCGCAGCAGCTTTCCTAAAGCCGGCAAGGACGAGTATTACTGGGTAGACCTGCTGGGGTTGAATGTCGTCAACCGGGAAGGTGTCGCCCTGGGCTGCGTGCGCGACCTGATGGCGACAGGACCGAATTCGGTACTGTGTGTCGAGTACACCGAGGGTGAGCAGACCCTGGAGCGCATGATTCCTTTTGTCGCTGCCTATGTCGACGGCGTGGACCTCCCGGCCAAAACCATCACGGTGGACTGGCAGCCGGACTATTGAGGCCTTGCCACTGTTCTCGCCGGTCAGCGCAAAATAACAACCATGCGTTTTGACGTCATCACCCTGTTTCCCGAGCTTTTTGCGCCCTTGTTGACCAGCGGCGTGACGCGCCGCGCTTACGAATCCGGTGCGGTCGAGGTGAAGCTGTGGAACCCGCGCGAATTTGCCGAGGGCAACTACCGCCGCGTGGATGACCGCTCCTTCGGCGGTGGACCCGGCATGGTGATGATGGCCGAGCCGCTGGCGCGCTGCCTCGAAGCCATCCGGGCGGATCGGGCCGAGCCAGAGGGATCGCGTGCGCCCGTGGTGTTGTTTTCGCCCATAGGCCGTGCGCTGGACCACAGCAGTGTGACCGCCTGGTCGGTGAGCAGCGGTGCGGTGCTTGTCTGCGGGCGTTATGAAGGCCTGGACCAGCGTTTTATCGACAGGTATGTGGATCAGCAGATCAGCCTGGGCGACTTCGTGTTGTCCGGCGGCGAAATCCCTGCCATGGCCCTGCTGGACGCGGTGGCGCGCCTGCAGCCGGGCGTGCTCAATGACGAAGGCAGCCACCAGTTCGACAGCTTCAACCCGGCGCTGGACGGTTTGCTCGATTGCCCGCACTACACACGGCCGGAGATCTGGCGCGGGCAGGGCGTGCCGGACACGCTGTTGTCTGGAAACCACGCCCACATCGACGGCTGGCGGCGCGAACAGCGGCTGCTTCTCACCCGGCAGCACCGGCCGGAACTGCTGGACGCAGCGCGGCAGGCGGGCAGTTTGACGGCTGCGGACGAGGCCTTTCTGCACCGCCTGACGGTAAAATCGTCCCAACAGCCATAAATTGCTATAATCGTGGGCTTTTCGGTCCTCTGGCGGCCACTGCAACCATGTTGATCCTCCCCGAGAGGGTCCCTGGATTTGCGGTCTTTAGTGCAGCGCGTGTATGAACGAAAAAGATAGATGGAATAAATCATGAATCTGATCCAGACCCTTGAGCAGGAAGAAATTGCCCGCCTGAACAAGACCATTCCCGTGTATGCCCCCGGCGACACCGTGATCGTCAGCGTCAATGTGGTTGAAGGTACCCGCAAGCGTGTGCAGGCGTTCGAAGGCGTTGTGATTGCAAAGCGCAACCGCGGCCTGAACTCCAGCTTCATCGTGCGCAAGATCTCCAATGGTGAAGGCGTCGAGCGGACCTTTCAGGTCTACAGCCCGCTGATCGCCAAGATCGAAGTCAAGCGCCGCGGTGATGTGCGCCGCGCCAAGCTGTACTACCTGCGTGATCGCAGCGGCAAGTCGGCACGTATCAAGGAAAAACTCGGCGCCAAGGCTGCATAAAGCGGCTTGGACCCTGAAAAAGCCGCTCCCGGGAGCGGCTTTTTTTTGCCTGCTACGCTGTGCTTCGCATGAGCTTCACCAAACCTTTGCCGACCTTCGATCCCCGGACCATCCCGGTCATCGGGGTGGACACACATCTGTCCGGCGTGCCTGCTGGCGACCTCACGCCATCTGCCCTGCGCCAGCGTTTCCGGCATCCGCCGGTCTGGGCCCCGGAGCATAGCGTCGAGAAAAAATTCTCCAACCGTGAACCGGCCCTGGCAGCGGTGCTCATTGCGCTGGTCATGCGTGATGAACTCACGCTGCTGTTGACCGAGCGGGCCGGCAACATGTCCACCCACTCGGGCCAGGTCGCCTTCCCGGGTGGCAGGACCGATCAGACCGATCATGACGCGGTGGACACCGCGCTGCGCGAGGCGCATGAGGAGATCGGGCTGACCCGCGACCATGTCGAGGTGCTGGGAATCCTTCCGACCTATGTCACCGGCACGGCGTTCATCATCACGCCGGTGGTGGCTCTGGTGCAGCCGGGTTTTGCCCTGCAACCCAACCCCGCCGAAGTCGCCGATATTTTCGAGGTGCCCTTGCAGCACCTCATGAATCCCGCAAACCACCAGCGCCATGAGTTCGAGTTCGAGGGCGACGTCCGCCAGTGGCTGTCCATGCCCTACACCGGGCCGGTGGACAGCCGTGACAGCAAGGAGCGCTACATCTGGGGCGCCACCGCGGGCATGCTGCGTAATCTCTACCGCTTCTTGAGTGCCTAGAATTGCGCCCACCCCCGTCCAGGCTCATTGCGTGTAGCCTGTTTCCCCTTCAAGGGGGCGGCGCCTGCGGTCTGGCAAAGCCAGTCCCGCGGCCCCCGCTGAAAACTCGTGTCACACAGGCAGTTATGATTTGCCAGCAGGGCACTTCCAGAAATTCAGAATTTCGGGATGAAGTACCAGGCGCACGGAGCTCTAGCCGCCGCAATGCACTTGGGTGCATGAGGATGGCGAGCACCGCGCAACGACGAAATTCGCCCGAAAATGGATTTATTGAAGTGCCATGAGTTTTTTTGCCGTTTTGTTCGCACTCATCATTGAACAGGCCCGCCCGCTGGCCCGCGGCAACGTCATTCACGCGAATTTGCGCCGCTGGGCGCGCTGGGCCAGCCGCAGCCTGGACGCCGGCAAGCCGGTACACGGCTGGGTGGCCTGGGGCACGGCGGTGCTGGCCCCCGCGCTGCTGACGCTGGCCGTCCATTGGCTGCTCTGGAGTATCAATGTGGCGCTGGCCTTTGTATGGAGCGTGGCCGTCCTCTACGTCACGCTGGGCTTTCGCCAGTTCAGCCACTATTTCACCGACATCCGCGACGCGCTCGACGACGGCGATGAGGTCGCTGCACGTGAATTACTGGCGCAGTGGCGCCAGGTCGATGCCAGTGAACTGCCGCGCAGCGAAATCGTCCGCCATGTGATCGAATATTCGGTGCTTGCGGCGCACCGCCATGTGTTTGGCGTGCTGGCCTGGTTCTCGGTGCTGGCCGCGCTGGGCCTGGGCCCCGCAGGTGCGGTGCTGTACCGCCTGAGCGAGTTTGTGTCCCGTTACTGGGCGCACAAGAGCCGCTCGACGGGTGAGGGCGCCAGCCCGGCGCTGCAGGGAACGGCCGCGCGGGCCTGGCATGTGATCGACTATGTGCCTGCGCGTCTGACGTCGCTGGGCTTCGCGGTGGTTGGCAGCTTCGAGGATGCCATCGACGGTTGGCGCAACTATGCGCAGCGGCAGCCGGCCGGCCCGGAGAACCATAACGACGGCGTGATCCTGGCGGCGACGTCGGGCGCAGTCAATGTGCGCCTGGGCGGCGAGGCGCTCAGGGCCGTGTTCGCGCCGGAGGCCTCGCAGGGCTTCCAGGCCAACGGCCCGGATCAGGCTGCGCCGGAGCTCCCGGAAAGCACGCCCGGTCGTGAGCCACAGGTGGCGCACCTGCGCAGCATTGTGGGCCTGGTCTGGCGCTCGGTGGTGCTGTGGATGGTGTTGCTGGCGCTGCTGACCCTCGCCCGCCTGCTGGGCTGAACGCGGCTCAGTAACGCGCGGGCTGCGACAGCTCGGCGAACAGTTCGCTATACAAACGATAGCGGCTTGCGCTTATCCCGTCGGGGCTGGCGCCTGTTTTTACTTGAGAAATCACACCACATCCGGGTTCGTGCAGATGGGTGCAGTTGTAGAACTTGCAGTCCTGCGCATGCACCTTGAGGTCCGGCATGTAGTTGGCCAGGTGCATGGGATCAATGTGGTGCAGGCCGAATTCCTGGAAGCCCGGCGAATCGATCAGGGCGCTGCTGCGTTCGGCATCGATCCAGTACAGCGTGGTGCTGGTGGTCGTGTGTTTGCCCGAGTTGAGCGCCTGCGATATTTCTGCGGTCAGCACCTGTGCGTTGGGCACCAGCAAATTGGTCAGGCTGCTTTTGCCGGCGCCCGACGGACCCAGCACCAGGGTTTTTTTGCCGCGCAGCAACGCCAGCAACTGCTGGTACTGTGCATCGTTGGCCACCGGCGTATCGGTCTTGGGCTTGATCGCCAGCGGGAGCACCTGGTAGCCCATGGCGCGATAGGGCGCGAGTTTGGTCCAGGCGCGGCCAAACGGTTCGGCCAGGTCGCTTTTGTTCAGCGCGATGACGGGCGTGATGCGTTCGGCCTCGGCGGCGATCAGCGCGCGCGTGAGCTGGCTTTCCGAAAATTCGGGTTCGGCCGCGATCAGGATCAGCACCTGGTCGAGGTTGGCCGCAAACGACTTGGTGCGCATCTCGTCCTGCCGGTAAAACAGGTTGCTGCGTTGCTCGACCTTCTCGACCGTGCCTTCGTCCTGCGAGGGCAGCCACTGGACACGGTCGCCGACCACGGCCTGGCTCTTCTTGCCGCGCGGGTGGCAGATCAGGCGCTGGCCGTCCGGCGTCTCCACCAGGCAATGCCGGCCGAATCCGGCGACCACCAGGCCGGGCAGGGTTCCGGCGGAAGAAACAGTGGTCAAGCCACCAGGGCGTCGACCTTGGACGCGCAGAAAAAGTCGCTGACTGATATGCCCTGCACGTCATGTGTGTTGAAACGCACCGTGCATTTGTTGTAGCTCAGTGCCAGGTCGGGGTGGTGGTCCTCGGCGTTGGCGATGAAGGCCACGGCATTCACGAAGGCGATGGTCTCGTAGTAGTTTTTGAAGCCGTAGGTCTTCTCGAGCGAGCCGTCGATCAGCCGCCAGCCCAGCGCCTGCTCGCCGTTGAGCTGGCTGAGCTGGGTCACGATTTCGGTGGCGCTCAGGGCGCGGCGGTTCTGGTGGACGGGGTTCATGCGGAGGCTCCGGTGCTGCCACCCAGGCGCGCCAGCCGCTCCGAGGCCGGCGGGTGTGAATAGTAAAACTTGACGAACAGCGGGTCGGGCGTCAACGTGCTGGCGTTGTCCTGGTAGAGCTTGAGCAACGCGCTTTGCAAGTGCCTGCCGTTGGTCTGCGCGATCGCGTAGGCGTCGGCTTCGAACTCGTGCTTGCGCGAGAACAATGCAAAGATCGGTGAGATGAAGAAGCTGAACACCGGCACCGTCAGCAGGAACAGCAGCAGTGCCAGCGCATCGTTGCTGCCGCTCATGTTGGGCCGCACCCCCAGACCGGTATAAAACCAGACCTGTGTGGACAGCCAGCCGAGCAGCGCAAAGCCCGCCAGGCTCATGGCAAACATCGAGACAATGCGCTTGATGATGTGTTTGTGCTTGAAATGCCCGAGTTCATGGGCCAGCACCGCATCGACCTCATCGGGATTGAGCTGCTTGAGCAGGGTGTCGTAAAACACCACGCGTTTGGACGCCCCGAAACCGGTGAAGTAGGCGTTGGCATGGGCCGAGCGTTTGCTGCCGTCCATCACGAACAAGCCCTTGGCCGCGAAGCCGCAGCGCTGCATCAACGCGGTCACGCGGGCCTTCAGGGTTTCGTCTTCCAGCGGCTGGAACTTGTTGAACAGCGGCGCGATCACCGTGGGGTAGAGCACTAGAACCAGCAGGTTGAACACCATCCAGGCGCCCCAGGCCCACAGCCACCACCAGCTGCCGGTGCTGCCCATTAGCCAGAGGATCAGCGCCACGATGGGCAGGCCGACCAGCACGCCGACCAGCGTGGACTTGAGCAGGTCTCCCAGCCACAGCTTGAAGGTCATCTTGTTGAAGCCAAAACGCTCCTCGATGCGGAAGGTGCTGTACAGGGTGAAGGGCAGGTCCAGCAGGCCGCTGACCAGGCCGAAGACGGCCAGCAGCGCCAGTTGCGGCACCAGGCTGCCGTAAGCGGCCAGGCCGGAGCCGGCCAGCGCCTGGTTCAATCCATCGATGCCGCCCAGCAGCGTCCAGCCCAGCAAGACAGCAGCGCCCCAGGCCAGCTCCAGCAGCCCGAAACGCGCCTTGGTGATGGTGTAGTCGGCGGCCTTCTGGTGCGAGGCCAGCGTGATGGTGGCAGCAAATGCGGCGGGGACGGCCGCGCGGTGGCGCGCCACATGGCGGATCTGCCGCGATGCGAGGTAGAACCTGGTCAGCAGGCCCAGCACCAGAGCGGCCGAAAACAGCAGGGTCAAGAGCAAGGAAGGGTCGGTCATGGGTGGCAGTTTAGGCGATCAGCGAGAATCGCAAGATGGCTGATACAGAACCCCTGCTTAAAAAATCCGACCAGAACCTGGTCTGGCTCGACTGTGAGATGACCGGGCTGGACCCGGACAAGGAGCGCATCATCGAGGTCGCCGTGGTGGTGACCGGACCGCAACTGACGCCACGTATCGAGGGCCCGGTGCTGGTGATCCACCAGCCCGACGAGTTGCTGGACCAGATGGACGCCTGGAACAAGGGCACGCACGGCCGCAGCGGGCTGATCGCCAAGGTCAAGGCCAGCTCGGTGACCGAGGCGGACGCCGAAAAGGAGTTGCTGGCTTTTCTGGCGAAGTACCTGCCCAGGGGCACGTCGCCGATGTGCGGCAACACCATCGGCCAGGACCGGCGCTTTCTCGTCAAGTACATGCCCAAACTCGAGGCGTTTTTCCACTACCGCAACATCGATGTCAGCACCTTCAAGGAGCTGGCCAAACGCTGGCGGCCCGAGGTCTACAGCGCTTTCAAGAAGCAGCAAAGTCACACGGCGCTGGCCGATGTGCACGAATCGATCGACGAGCTGGAATATTACCGGACCCACTTTTTGAAGTGATTTGGGCCTGCAGCCCTTGTGTGGCGGTCGCAAGCAGCTATCAAAAAAGGAGCGGATGCGGTGCATGGCCAGGCCGGTCCGGCGCCCGGCAGGGTTTTTGGTGCAGCGGGGACTGGTAGAAACCCGCAAACCGTGGCATAATCATAGGCTTGATGGATGCACAGGGGTGCACCGCCTTTGTACATCTACCTCACACTTTTGGGCTCTACCAACAGAGCCATCGCTTCAGGCACCGGTTTTTCCGGAAGTCGCCAGAACCGAAATATTCGTTTGATGGTTGATGTTTTATTAACCATGAACGAAGCCTTCCGCTACGCGGCAGGTGCTAGTTTCCTGTTCGCCCGCCCACACCACAAGGTGGCAGCGCGGACAGGTGTTTAGTGAGAAAAAACATGACTGACTCTTTTGAGGCTCGCGGCGATTCTTTGGCCGAAGCAACTACCGACACGATGAACGACATCATTTCCGACAGCGACATCCATGTGCTGGCCGATGTTTCCGACGCGCCTGCCGCTGGCGAAACTTCGCTGGACGCGATTGCCCCGGAACCCAACGGTTTCGTGAAACTGGGCCTGGCCCGCGAACTGCTGCAAGCCGTGGCCGACATGGGTTTTACCCAGCCGACCGCCGTGCAGATGGCCACCATCCCCAAGGCCATGCAGGCGCTGGACCAGGACGTCAAGGCCGACCCCAAAGCCAAATTCACCGACTTGCTGGTTTCCAGCCAGACCGGCAGCGGCAAGACCGCCGCTTTCCTGTTGCCCGTGCTGCACACCCTGCTCAAGCAGCAGGAAGAAGCCGAGCGCACTGAACGCGCCGAATTTGAACGCCTGAGCGCCGAAGCCGTCGCCCGTGGCGAGCCGCCGCTGAAAAAACCCAAGCGCAAGGACCCGACCAACGCGCGCAACTTCAAGGCCGCCACACCCGGCGCCCTGATCCTGTGCCCGACCCGCGAGTTGGCCCAGCAGGTCTGCGCCGACGCGATCGACCTGGTCCGCCATTGCCGCGGCCTGCGCATCGCCAACGTGGTGGGCGGCATTCCTTACCAGCTGCAAATCGCCAAGCTGCAAAACGCCGACCTCGTGGTGGCCACGCCCGGCCGCCTGCTGGACCTGCAGCGCAGCATGCAGATCAAGCTCGACCAGGTGCAGTTCCTCGTGGTCGACGAAGCCGACCGCATGCTGGACCTCGGCTTTGCCGACGACCTGACCGAAGTCAACCAGCTCACCATCGAGCGCAAGCAGACCATGATGTTCAGTGCCACTTTCGCGCCGCGCATCATGCAACTGGCCACGCGCGTGATGCGCCAGCCGCAGCGTGTCGAGATCGACTCGCCGCATGAAAAACACGCGTCGATCACGCAGTCGCTGCTGTGGGCCGACAACATGGCCCACAAGCGCAAGCTGCTGGACCATTCGCTGCGCGACACCACCATGAACCAGTCCATCGTGTTCGCCTGCACCCAGGTGGAATGTGACGGCCTGGCCAACGACCTGGTACAGGAAGGCTTCAGCGCCGTGGCGCTGCATGGCGCCCTCGGCCAGGGCCTGCGCAACCGCCGCCTGATGGCGTTCCGTGACGGCCGGGTGCAAATCCTGGTGGCCACCGACGTCGCCGCCCGCGGCCTGGACGTGCCCAGCATCACCCACGTGATCAACTACGGCCTGCCGATGAAAGCCGAAGACTATGTGCACCGCATCGGCCGCACCGGCCGTGCCGGCCGCGAAGGCAAGGCGATCACCATCGCCGAGTTCCGCGACCGCCGCAAGATCCAGGATATCGAGCACTACACCCAGCAAAACCTCAAGCCCAGCGTGATCGCCGGCCTCGAGCCGCAGCAGCGTTTTGCCCCGACCTCGGAGCGTCCGCGCGGCAATTTCGGCGGTGACCGCGGTCCCCGCAGTTTCGGCGGCGGTGGTGGTGGCCGTTTCAGCAATGACCGTGCGCCTTCCGGCGGTTTCGGTGGCGGCGCCGGCGGCGGCTATGCCGGCAAGAAGCCTGCGTTTGGCGATCGCGGCGGTGACCGCGGTGGCTTTGGCGGCAACCGTGACGACCGGGGCGGTGCGCCGTTCCAGGGCCGTCCGGCGCCCCAGGGCAACAACTACGCAGACCGTTCCGGCTTCAATGACCGCGGCCCGCGCCGTGATGACCGCGGCTTCGGCGGCGGCAACGGCAACAGCGGCGGTTTCGCGCAGCGCGATGACCGTGGCTTCGGTGGCGGTCGCGCGGAAGGTTTTGCATCTGCTCCCCGCGGTGATTTCGCCGACCGCAAACCGGCCTTCGCCAAGCCGGCCGGCAAGGTGTTTGTGCCGCGTGACGCCCACAAGCGTCCGACCCGCCCCGCACGTTGATTCGTTCCGGCCATAAAAAAGCCCGCAGCTTGCGGGCTTTTTTCATGGGGGGGTTGGTGTTTTAGTCCATGCCGTTGCGGCTGGCCAGTTCGACAAACAGGCCCGAGTGATCGAGGTCGCTGAGGCCATGGCTGATCCCCTCGGCATACAACTGTTCGAACAGCCGGGTTACCGGCGCGTCGAAGCCGATTTCCTCGGCGGTGGCGAGTGCATTGCGCATGTCCTTGAGCTGGATCGCCATGCGTGCGCGCGGCGCGAAGTCGCGCTCCACCATGCGCTGGCCATGCACCTGCAGGATGCGGCTGTCGGCAAAGCCGCCGGTGATCGCTTCGCGGACCTTGGCCATGTCGGCGCCGCCCCGGGTCGCAAACAATAAAGCCTCGGCCACCGCGCCTATGGTGATGCCGACAATCATCTGGTTGGCGAGTTTGGTGAGCTGGCCCGCGCCGTGGGAGCCCACATGGGTGGCGCGCCCGAAGATGCGCAGGACGGGCAGGGCGCGTTGAAATTCCGCCTCCTTGCCGCCAGCCATGATGACCAGCGTGCCCTGCTCGGCGCCGCCGGTGCCGCCCGAAACCGGCGCGTCGATGTGGGCCATGCCCATGGCGCCCAGGCGCGCCGCATGGTCGCGCGCCTCACGCGGCTTGATCGAGGCCATGTCGATGAACAGCGCGCCGGGTTTCATCGCAGCGGCAACATCCTGTGCAAACAGCACGTCTTCCACCACCGCGCCGTTTTCCAGCATGCCGACCACGATGTCGGCGTCTTTCACCGCGGCTGCGGCCAGGCCGTGCACTACTGCGCCCAGCGCCGCCAGCGGGGCGGCCTTGGCCGGTGTGCGGTTCCATACCTGCAGTGAAAAACCGGCTTCGCAGAGCCGCCTGGCCATGGGAAGCCCCATGCTGCCTGTGCCGAGAAATGCGAGACGCGGGGAAGGGTTGTTTGTGTCGGGGGTGCTCATGGGTGTCCGGGAAAAACTGCGCTCCATCATGCGGCACGCAGCAGGGCAAAAGCTGTCAGGCAGCTTTCTTCATGGCCGGAGCGAACATGCGCTCCATCTCGCTGCGCACCTTGTACGCCGGGGTGGAGGTGTCCATGGCCACATCGGCCCAGCTCAGGCTCTGGCCCTTTTTCACCGCGCGCACCACCTTGACGTTGTGCGCCAGGCCCAGCGGCAGGCCGCCCATCTTCACCGAGGTGTCGGCCGGCAGCAGCTTGCCCCAGACGGTGTAACCGCCTTCACCGTCCAGCATGTCGCCGGGTTTCAGGTCGCGCTTGGCGGTGGCCACGACGTCGGCATTCCAGCAGGTCGCCACGCCGGTCGGTTCTCCGCGCAGGGCCACGCTGGCCACCGACACGCCGACTTCCAGGCCGATCAGGTGCCAGCGCTTGTAGAGCGTGAAATAACGCCCGCTCGGGTCGGTGTGGGCGTTGTATTCCTCGAAGCAGTTCTTGATGTAGTCGGTCTCGGCCTCGACCGTGACCCACACACCCATGCGGATGTCGTAGGGGATCTTGCGGCCGTTGGCTTCCAGCGAGGAGATGACTTCCACCATGCCCTTGCGCTCGAGCACGCCCCCTTCGGAGATTGGTCGGGTCACGTAAGGAATGTCCTCGACACTGGCCGGCGGGTACAGCAGGCCGTTGCTGGGCACCGTCAGGCCGGTGGCGTTGGCGACCGCCGTCGATTCGATAGCCGGTTTGGAGCCGTCGAGGAAACTGTTGAACATCTTGGGGTTGAGGCCGCCGCGCTCGGCCTGTTCCGGCGTCAGGCCGTAGTTGCCCCAGACGGTTTCCGGCGTCGATTCGGAGAAATGCGGCAGCCACTTGTGGCCACGGCCCGCCGCCACCACCGGGAAACCGCAGGTACGGGCCCAGTCCACCAGGTCGCAGATCAGCGCCGGCTGGTCGCCGAAAGCCAGTGAATACACCACACCGGCTTCGGCCGCCTTGCGCGCCAGCAGCGGGCCGCAAAAGGCGTCGGCCTCGACCGTGACGTTGACCACATGTTTGCCATGCGCAAACGCCTGCAGGCAGTGTTCGACCGCCGCCACCGGGTTGCCGGTGCACTCGACGATGATGTCGATCTGCGGATGGGTGACCACCGCATTCCAGTCGTCGGTGATCCAGGTTGCTCCTGTTTTGATAGCTGCTTGCGCTGATTCCGCCTGGGTCAAGGCCGGATTCCACCCAACACGCGCGAGGTTGGTGCGGGCCGCCGCAGGTGACAGGTCGGCGATGGCCACCAGGTGCACACCCGGCGTTTTCGGGATCTGCGCGAGATACATGGAGCCGAACTTGCCGGCGCCTATCAGGCCGATGCGGATCGGGTTGTTGTCGGACGCGCGTTGCTGGAGTTTTGTGTACAAATTCATTTGAGAGATCCGTTCGGGCTGAGCTTGTCGAAGCCTGCCCGCGTGTTGAAGAAGCCCTTCGACGGGCTCAGGGCGAACGGGGACGCAGGTTCAGGCGGCTTTGCGCTCAGTCACGATTTCTTCCATCGAGGTCTGCAGCGCGGTCGCCGGCACGCCGTCTTTCCAGGGCAGCTCGACCGGGCAGTTCGTCAGCAGGCAGTCGTCCGGCAGGCATTCGATAGCCGTGAAGTCGCGGTGTGCGATGTATTCGGGGCGCTTGTGGCGGCGGATGTGGTTGCTGACCGCGCACAGGCTCAGGTAGACGCTGACGCGGTTGAAGGGCGACAGGTTGCTGCCCGAGGCATGCACCAGGCAGGAGTGGAACAGGATCATGGAGCCGGCCGGGCCCTTGGGGCTGACGATGCCGCCCTGTTTGCCGCCGGCGCGCTGCACCAGCTGGCGGATCAAATCGTTGTCCACCGTCCACAGCGGGTAGCTGGTGGTGGTCAGGTCGTGTTTGGCATCAACCACGCCTTTTTTGTGGCTGCCGGGAATGAACATCAGCGGACCGTTGTGTTCGGTCACGTCGTCGAGAAAAATCGCGACATTCATCGCGCGTTCGGTCGGCATCATGTCGTCATTGAGCCAGGTGCCATAGTCCTGGTGCCACTGCCAGACATCGCCCTCGAAAGCCATCTTGCCGTTGATCTTGAACTGGTGCATGTAGAGCTGCTCGCCGAGCAGGTCTTCCACCGGACCAATCATGCGCGGATGCCGGCCGAGTTTGGCAAAGGGCTCGCTGTACATGTGGGCGGCGAAGTTGGTGCGCACCGCGTCCTTGCCTTTTTCACGCACGTTGTAGTCTTCGCGCCGGCTGTACAACTCGGGCACTGCATCGTTGAGCACCTGCGTTTCCTCGGGCGTGAACAGGCCGGGGAAAAACAGGTAGCCGTCGCGGTCGAATTGCGCGAGTTGCTCTGGGGTCAGATTCATTTTGTCTCCTGGGGCAGGGTGGGTCGGTGGGGTCAGGCGGATTGGGCGTTGTTTGCAGCAGGCTGGAGCGCGTTGTTCAGCAGGCCGGCCAGGTTGCGGCTGGCGTCTTCGCCATGTTCGCGGATCAGGGTTTCGGCGGTGAGCGCATCGCCCGCAGCGATGGCCTGGGCGATGGCCTCGTGCTCGTCCCAGATCGATTCGCGCATGGTGGACACCTGCAGCACCGCGCCCATGGCACGGCGGATGTGGTGCCAGTGCAGCTGTGCGCTCTGGGCAATCAGCGGGTTGCCCGAGGCGGCGTAAATCGCACCGTGAAACTGCGCATCGGCGGCCAACATGGCCTTGACGTCGCTGCCACGGGTGGCAGCGCGTCCGCTGGCGATCAGCTCCGGGTCGATCCGGAAGCGGGCCTGCGCCGCCAGGCGCGCCGCCAGCGCATCGAGCGCGCTGCGCACCTGGTAAATCTGCATCAGCCAGCCGGCATCCAGCGGCGCGACCAGCACGCCCCGCCCGGGTGCGTCCAGCACGAAGCCGTCCTTCTTGAGCAAGCGCAAGGCCTGCAGCACCGGCTGGCGCGATACCGCGAGTTGTTCGGCAATATCTTCCTGCATGATGCGCGCCCCGGGCGGCAGGGAGCCTTCGCTGATCGCATCGAGCAGGCTGCGGTAGACCTGGTCGACCAGATCGGGCGTGGATTCGATTTTGACGAGCTGGACTTGCATCTTTGTACTCTGTATACAGAATACTTCGATCGATGCGGCGGCTGTCAGCGGGTTTACCCGAGCCTGGCATGGCTTGTGCGCGACTGTGCCAACATCTGCCTATTGACTTCAAAGGAGCTTCCATGAGCCGACCCGATCCCGCCTGGCTGGACCGCATGTACAACAACCGCGCGCTGGTGCCTGACCATGCCGACTATTTCAGCCGCTGGGCAGACCAGTCGGCTTTGGTCCGGCGTTCACAGGCTTGCACCCTGGACATCGCTTACGGCGCGAGCCCCGGCGAAAAACTCGATGTCTTTCCCGCGGCCACGGCTACGCCCGGCGGCGCACCGGTGATGGTGTTTATCCACGGTGGGTATTGGCGCTCGCTGGATAAATCGGACCATTCCTTTCTCGCGCAGGCCTTCACCGATGCCGGTGCCTGCGTGGTCATGCCCAATTACGATTTGTGCCCGGCGGTGACGATCCCCGATATCGCGCTGCAAATGGTGGCTGCGCTGGACTGGACCTGGCGCAACATCGCGCGTTTCGGCGGCAATCCGGGGCGCATCACGGTCGCGGGTCATTCGGCCGGCGGCCATCTGGCGGCCATGGTGCTGGCCTGCGAATGGAAAAAACATGCCGCCGACCTGCCGGCCGACCTGGCCAAAAACGCGCTGTCGGTGTCCGGCCTGTATGAGCTCGAATCGGTGATGCACACGCCGTTCCTGAAAGACTCGCTGCGACTGACGCCGGCTCAGGTGGCGCAGGCCAGCCCGGCCTGGTTTCCGGCGCCGAAACGCGGCGTGCTCTACACCGTGGCCGGCGCCGATGAAAGCGAAGAATTTTTACGCCACAACGCGCTGATCGAGCGGGCCTGGGGTCCGAAGGTGGTGCCCGTGCGTGAAGCCCTGCTGGGCCTGAATCATTTCAGCATCGTGGAAGCCCTGGTGCAACCCGGTCACCGCCTGCACCAGCTGGCGCTGCAACTGATCGCCGCGACCGCCTGAGGCCAGGCGGCGTGGCCGCGAGACTGGCGCGCGCCTAGATGGCCACGTCGTAACCCAGCGCCACGTCCGAGGCCGGCTGGCCGCCGCGTATGGCCCAGTTGTCGCGCGGCGCTTCGCGCAGCAGGATCTTGAGGTGATCGGCGGGGATGCCGCACTGGCCCAGCTTGTGGGTGATGGCCTGGTACAACACGCGTTTGGTCGCCAGCGACCGTCCGGTGAAACAGTCCAGGGTGACCAGGGTGTAGCGCTCGTCCTTGTCTGCCGGTCCGACAAAACGCCGCGCTTCATGCACAAACAGCCGCACCGAGGTGGTCCACAGCGGGACTTTCAAGGCCTCGACGACGGCGGTTTGCACGGCGGCGATCAGGGCGGTTTCCTCCCCGGGGGAACAGTTGCGGCGGATTTCAATGGCGGCGGTGGGCACGGGCGCTGGTGTCAGTGGGGGAGCAAGCACTGTACCGCCCGCAGCCTCGCCGCACAAAGTCTTACATCAGCAGATGTTCCCTGACTATACGGAAAGCAACACTACACGAATATCCTAATTCGGCGTAAACACAGGCTATAACCGATGATCGAGTGCTCTGGTACTAGATTTATGAATGTTAAGCGCATTTCCATCTAGTGGTAGCTTACTTTGAATGTTGAGTTCCGCCGAAACCTGAGCCATTTAGCGCAGAAATTTCCATCCAAACCTGACCCACGTAGGCACTACGCGGCTTGTTTTCAAAACAGGAGGAATTAGGTGTAATAGACGTGGCGATTGAATGCGAAATCACGATCCGAGAAATTTGCATGTGATACCGCACTGCGACTGCAGCCGGGAAAGCTGCCTTCTTCGCAGCACCGTGGCGGTTGGCGGCTTCGAATGTAGAGTCAGTAATTTCCATGATCTCTGTACAGTTGGGCGCAATGCAAATCTTTGGGGAATCGATTGTGTCCAATAAAATTGAAGTCGCCGAACTCCCTGAGTTCGATGCAGCCGAATATCTGAAGAACGAAGAAGATGTGGCGGCGTACCTGACAACCGTGCTTGAAGACGACGACCCGGCGCTGCTGGCCGCCGCCATCGGTGACATAGACCGAGCGCGAGGAATGTCGCAGTTTGCAAAGGGGTCCTCTTCCTCATGAACGGGTTAGGGCGGTTTCACTTGCAGGCAGCCTAGTCAATCATTAGTAGCCGCTCATAGTCAGGACTGCCGGCTTCATGCCCAACCGGTAAGGACCCACACGTTTACGCGATCTACTTAGCGCATTTCGATTCTCAAAATTCTTCGAAAAGTATATATACCGACATATAAACTTTTGAGCTCGACTTTCGGCCGGCAGGTTCCCCAAAGAGGCAATTGTTTCACGGAAAAAAAGCCCTGAATTGTGGGTTTTGTTCCAATAAATCAATGACTTAAAAGTTTCGGCCTAAAAGTCGTGAAACATTACGATTCTGGCCGCTCAGCTTCAATCTCCCGGGCGGATCACGGTCCCATTGAGGTCCGTGATCCCGCAAAAACCAACCCCGAAGGCCTGGTGGCCCAGCTTCTCCCACTGCCGGCGATAGTCTTGGGTCACATGATGATGGCCGTGAAAAGAGGCCCGGACCTTGAGACTCCTGGCCAGCTCGTCCAAGGCTGCGAAGCCATGGTGATGGGCGCTCGGGGCCTCATGGGTCACTAGCACGTCGGCTCGTTGTTTGGCCAGTTCAGCGTAAACGTCCGGGAAAATCGTGCTGCGGTGCCGCAGTGGCAGCCCATCTCTCCAGCGACCTGCGCGTCCAACAGTGCGCGCGTATTCCTTTGCGGTGAAAGCGCCCCAAGGCTCAGGTGGTTTCCAGACCTGTCCCCTGAAGATTCCGCCCAGGCCGCCGATCCGAACGCCGGCGATGTTCACCACTCGGCCGTGTAAATTCCTGTGGGCCAGTTTCGATCCAAAAAGGTTGTCGTAGTCAGTCTCACTGTCGGTGTCGTGGTTCCCATGGATGAACCAGACCTCGGTGCTGTCCAGTATGTCGGCCAGCTCTTCCTCCAGCGGCCGCTGCGCCTGGACATCTCCCAACAGGACGAGCGCGGCCGGGGCGTGCTCGTACACCGCCTTGATGAGGTGCTCAAACCTGCCATGGTTGTCCCCGCAGAAAAAGATTTGCTCCATCCCCTAGTCTTCGTCCTTGTCCTTGTAGGGACGCCCTAGCTCTGGCATCACCCACTGTTCCGCGCTGAAGTCCCTCTCTATGAAGTTTGCTGCCGCATAAGTAACGTCATCTGCAGTTGGGTAATGCATCAATATTTCGTCAAGTTGGCGGGCAAGATCGCTTGGCAGCTCATCTCTCCTTGCGGAGCATTGAGCCAGGAATTCAGCTGCGAGTCGCAGGGCGCGCGTTCTCTCATAGGGTTCTGTCATTTTTTTTTCTCAAAATTCGACCAGGAGGGTCGGGTTAAAGCGGGCGTTTTCCCACGTGTTTCGTTCGTAGCAGCTCGTCGTTGAGGTGGGGCCAATAGTGGTCGTAAAACTCATGGTTGCCTGCGATGTAAATCACTGGTTTTTTGGTGAATGTGCGCCTGGCTCCCAGCGATACCCTTGTGGATATCGCCGGCAAGCACACCAGGTCAGCCTGCTCGGCCGCGGCCGCATCTGGCTCGAAGCTGGCAAGCTCCAAGTGCAAATCTGACAGGATGTGGAGCCGAATCACCGGCATCCCGACAACCGCGGGAAATTGCGGGGATCGGGTCCATCGTCGGGATCGTCCAGGTCAACGACCAGCTTGGGGTTGAACCACTTGTTCTCGTACTCATTAGGAAGCCATCCAAATGGATATCCCCTCGGATTTGCCATCACCCGCACAGAGCGTTTCGAGTCGCCGATCCGGTAGTTGCTGCTCGAATGCGTGTGGCCATGGATCCAGAGCCGGGCACCCAGCAGAACTTCACGATCAACGTGACTGCCATAAATCGCTGTCAGCGGATCATTTAAGTAGTCTGGATCGCACGAGCTCTTGTGAGGAAAATGGTGCGTCACCACGATCGTTCGGTCAGGATCGCCCTTTGGCAGCTCGGACCTAAGCCATGCCATGCTGGCCTGGTGCCGTCCAAGCGTGTGCGTGGCCGTGAGCTTTCGGCTCCAGCGAACCGGTCTGAGCTTGCCGTCTCCATACTCCATGAACGCGGCAACCTCGGGCGGCTGAAGAGTGGTTGCTTTGATCTGCCTGAAGTCGTTGAGACACTTCTCCGCATGGATCATGTTTTGAGCCCGCGTGCCCCTGCCGAAGTAATCAAAATCGGTCCAGAGGGTGCAGCCCAGAAACCGGTAGCCGTCGATGGTGACGGCATCGTTTTCGAGGAAGTGGATGTTGAGGGCCCTGGCTTCCTCGCGCATTGTGTCCAGAAGCTTGTCGAAGTGAAAGCCGTAGAACTCGTGATTGCCGACAACGTAGACGACAGGCTTGTCCCCAAAGCTATCCCGCGCCCACTGGAGGGCCTCGGTGCCGAGGTCGATGTCACCCGCCAGGACCACCACGTCGGCAGCCTTGATGGCCTCCTGGTCAACGATGCAGTCAGCATGCTCCAGGTGGATATCGGACATGAAGTGGATCTTCATTGCTGCTTCCCTTCGTCTGCTTCGCGCTCCATGCGCTGGAGGTGGGCCCGAAACTCGACCTTGTTGTCGGGAAGAAAGCCAACGTCGCAGTCGACGATCATGAGACGGGGGTTGTTTGGCCGGAACCACCAATCCCGGTCGTCCAACATCAGATAAGGTGTTCCTGGTGGACGGTTCGCCTGGAGCCAGGTCATGCATTCCCACTCACGTACAAACGCTCCTAGCCCATCAGGGGCTGTTTGGGGATCGGTTACTCGCAGATCTGGCGTGACCCCTATCACCCGCCTTCTGATAGCCATGGAGAAGTGTTCTCGAAGCCCGGCG
>JAUXPP010000065.1 GCA_030683705.1 Polaromonas sp.
CCTGGATGATGTCGCGCGCCCGCTGCGCGCGCCGCCCCAGGTCGTCCACATCCTTGACGTCAAGGCCGTCCAGGGCCTGGTGCAGGCCCGGCCAGGCGTTCGCCTGGTCCAGCAGGTAGCGGTAAGCCCCGGCCGTGACCGAGAAGCCGTTGGGCACCCGCACGCCCTGTGCGCCCAGCTCGCGGACCATCTCGCCCAGCGAGGCGTTCTTGCCGCCCACCAATGCGCCATCGCCGGCGCCGATTTCTGAAAACCAGCGGATATGGGGTGTTGTCATGATTGCGTGCCGCGGATGGCGGCTGCCTCCGGTTGCCGTTGTTGCGCCCACCTTAGGCGCGCCCGGCCGGTCTGGCATTGCGCCAGATCAAGCGTTAAGGCTCAGGCCGGCGTGATGTGCACTTGCCGGCTGAGGCGTTCCACATCGGCCGGCTGGCACAGCGCGGTGCCAGCCGACAGCAGGGCGGCCGCGGCCGACCCCATGGCGTAGCGAAAAGCCTGGGCCAGATCGGTTTGCCGGCTCAGCGCCCAGACCAGGCCGCCGACAAAACTGTCGCCCGCGCCTATGGTGCTGGCCACGGCGACCGCTACGGCGCTGGCCCGCAGCGCCTGGTCGGCCGTGACGAGCAAGGCGCCTTCCTCGCCGAGCGACAGTGCCACGATCTGCGCCTGCCCGGCGGCGATGATGGACCGGGCTGCGGCCAGCCGCTGCGGGTCGGTCTCCAGCGGCAGGCCGGTGAGCTCGCGCAGTTCGCGCAGGCTGGGCTTGATCAGGTGCACGCCTTCGGCGAGCGCCGCTGCAAGCGCCGGGCCCGAGCTGTCCAGCACCACGCGGCTGCCGCGCGTACGTGCCAGCCGTGTGAGCTGCGCGTAGAAGTCGAGCGGCACCCCGGGTGGCAGGCTGCCGCTGGCCACCAGCCAGGACGGTGGCGCCGCGGCGGCGCCGACACCATCGAGGCAGGCCTGCCATTCGGCTGTGTTCAGGGCCGGGCCGGGTAGGACAAAACGGAAGTCCCGCCCGCTGGCGGTTTCGTGGACATGAAAACTCTCGCGTGTTTCACCCGCGATGGCCAGGCACTGGCTGCGCACCTGTTCCTGGTCCAGCAACTGGCGCAGCCGTTGCCCGTTCATGCCGCCGGCCGGGTACAGCGCCAGGCAGTTGCTGCCGAGTCGCTGCAGCACGCGCGCCACGTTGATGCCGCCGCCGCCGGGATGGAATTGCGCGGCGGCGCAGCGCAGCTTGTGGGTATCCGTCACCTTGTCCGTCGACGTCGACACGTCAAGGGCGGGGTTCATGGTGAGGGTCAGGATGTCGGAGCTGCGCATCGCTGCACTGTACTCCGGCCGGGCCGCCCCCCGGCGCCGGCTTCAGGCGCGCAGCTGCTGCGCCATCAGCACCGCCACATGGATCGCCTCGCGCTGTGCGCCGTCGCGGATCTGGTGGCGGCAACTGGTGCCGTCGGCCACCACAATCGCGTCGGGCTGTTTGCGCACCGCGGGCAGCAGGCTGAGTTCGGCCATCTGCATGGAGACTTCGTAGTGGCTGGCCTCATAACCGAAACTGCCGGCCATGCCGCAGCAACTCGACTCGATCAGCTCGGGTTGTGCGCCGGGAATCAGCTTGAGCACATCGATGATGGGGCTGACCGCGCCAAAAGCTTTCTGGTGGCAATGGCCATGCAGCAGGATGGGCTTGCCCGCCGGCTGCAGCTTCTGCTTCAGGCCGTCGAGCTTGCCGGCCGCCGCTTCACGCGCGAGGAACTCCTCGAACAGCAGGGCCTGGCCGCTGATGGTTTGCGCGGCTTCGCCCAGCCCCATGACCAGCATCTCGTCGCGCATGGTCAGCAGACAGGAGGGCTCGAGGCCGACGATGGCGATGCCGCGCTCGGCAAAGGGGAGCAGGGCATCCACCAGTTCCGAGGCCCGGGCCTTCGCCTCATCGACCATGCCGCTGGCCAGGTAGGTGCGGCCGCAACACAGCTGCTTGCCATCGGCGACCTGTTTGCTGGCGATGTGCACGGTGTAGCCGCCGGCTTGCAGCACCTTCAAGGCCGCACTCGCGTTGTCCGACTCGAAGTAACCGTTGAAGGTGTCGACAAACAGCACCACGGGCTTGCTCGCGGCCAGCACCTCGTCGCGTGTGGCGCCCCCGTGCCGGGTGTTGAAGAAGGTGTGGCGCTGCCATTGCGGCAATGTGCGCTTTGCCGAAAAACCGGTGAACTTTTCGCTGAGCGCTGCCAGCCCCGGGATTTTGTCGCGCAGGTTCAGCAGCGGCGCCAGCCGGCTGGCCCAGTGCGCGTACTCGGGCAGGCGCGCCACCAGCTTGTCTTTCAGCGTGTAGCCGTGTTTCGCCTTGTAGTGGTGCAAAAACTCGACCTTCATCTTCGCCATGTCCACGCCGGTCGGGCAGTCGCGCTTGCAACCCTTGCAACCCACACACAGGTCGAGTGCTTCACGCACCGGCTCGCTGGTGAAGGCGTCCTGCGCGTTGATGCCGTCCAGCTGGCCCGACAGGGCCAGCCGCAGCGTGTTGGCGCGGCCGCGCGTCAGGTGTTGTTCGTCGCGCGTGACGCGGTAGCTGGGGCACATGGTGCCGGCGTCGAACTTGCGGCAGTGGCCGTTGTTGTTGCACATCTCCACCGCCTTGGCCAGGCCCTGGGCCGGGTCGCCGCCGCTGCCGGGTGCGCTGGTCTGTTCGGTGGCCGGGTCGTTCTGCACGTCCCAGGCGCGCCAGTCGAGCGCGGTCCTGATCGGGATCACCTTGTAGCCCGGCGGAAAACGCATCAGCCGCGTGTCGTCCATCTTCGGCGGGTTGATCATGCGTCCCGGGCACAGCAGGCCGGCCGGGTCCATGAACTGCTTGATCTTCGCGAAGGCTTCGTTGATCTGCGGGCCGAACTGCCACTGTATCCATTCGCCGCGGCACAGGCCGTCGCCGTGTTCGCCGCTGTAGGCGCCCTTGAACTTGCGCACCAGTTCGGAGGCTTCCTCGGCGATCGCGCGCATCTTGGGCGCGCCCTCGCGCCGCATGTCCAGGATGGGCCGCACGTGCAGGGTGCCGACCGAGGCGTGGGCATACCAGGTGCCCTTGCTGCCGTATTTTTTGAAGACTTCGGTCAGCGCATCGGTGTACTCGGCCAGGTGCTCGAGCGGCACGGCGCAGTCCTCGATGAAACTGACCGGCTTGCCGTCGCCCTTGAGGCTCATCATGATGTTGAGGCCCGCCTTGCGCACCTCCCACAGGTTTTTCTGCGGCGCGTCCTCGGTCATTTCGACCACCGAGTCGGGCAGCAGCAAGTCGCCCATCAGTTCGCCCAGGCGCTTGAGGTGCGGCAGCAACGCTGCCTTGCTGGCGCCCGAAAACTCCACCAGCAGGATGGCTGCGGGCTGGCCGATCAAGGCGCTGCGAATCGTGGGCGCAAAGGCCGGGTTCTGCAGCGACAAATCGATCATGGTGCGGTCCACCAGCTCGACGGCCGTCAGCGTGCCGTCGCCGATCTTCACGAGGTGCTGGGCCGCGTCCATCGCGCGGTAAAAGGTCGGGAAGTTCACCACGCCCAGCACCTTGGCCCTGGGCAATTCCGCCAGTTGCAGGGTCAGCGACTTGGTCAGCGCCAGTGTGCCTTCGCTGCCGATCAGCAGGTGCGACAGGTTGACCGAGCCGTCGCTCGTGTAGGGCCGCTCGCTGCGCGGATCGAAGATGTCGAGGTTGTAACCGCCGACCCGGCGCATCACGGTGGGCCAGAGCCGCTGGATCGCCGGTTGCAACTCTTCGGCCAGCGTGCGCACATAGCTGCCGAGCTCGCGCGCCTTGCCGCTGCTGCCGGCCCAGGGGCCCAGTTGCAGCAGGCTGCCGTCGGAAGTCCAGGCTTCGGCGCCCAGCACGTTGTGCACCATGTTGCCGTAGGCGATGCTGCGGCTGCCGCAGGAGTTGTTGCCGGCCATGCCGCCCAGTGTGGCCTGCGCCGCGGTGGACACATCGACCGGGTACCACAGGCCGTGTTTTTTCAGCGCCGCGTTCAGGTGGTCCAGCACGATGCCGGGTTCGACCTCGGCCGTGCGCTTGTCGGGATCGACATCCAGGATGTTGCGCATGTGTTTGGCATGGTCGATCACCAGCCCGGTGCCCACGGTCTGGCCGCACTGGCTGGTGCCGCCGCCGCGCGCAACCATCGGCACACCCATGTCGCGGCAGATGTCGAGTGCGGTCTTGACGTCGGGTGCGCCCGTCGGCACAAACACCCCGGCCGGCATCACCTGGTAAATCGAGGCGTCCGTCGCGTAACGGCCGCGGTCAGCGGGGGAGAACAGCACTTCACCGCAGGTTTCCGACGATAGCCGCGCCGCCAGCCGGCCGGCGACCTCGTTGCTGACGCGGGCCACCTGTTCGTAAGCCTGGGCCGCGCTGTCGCGCGTGACCTTCAGGGGCAGGGGCGCGTTCATGCCTTGGCCTGCGCCGCGGCCGCACGATGGGCTTCGCGCACCTGTTCGATCACCACGCTGAGCTTGTTGTTGAGGTGGGCGCCCAGCACGGCGCGCATCGCCTGCGGGTCGCGCGCGCTCAGCGCCTGGATCATCAGTTCGTGCTCCTGCACCGCGCCTTTCCACTTCTCGCCGTCCTGGGTGGAGCGGAAGCGCAGCGCCTGCAGGCGCGCGTTGACCTGGTTGTAGGTGGCGGTCAGCACCGGGTTCTTGGCCGCGGCATTGATCGCGCGGTGGATCGCCGAGTTGAGCTGGTAATAAGCCGGCAGGTCGCGCCGCGTGTACGCCGCCAGCATTTCGTAATGCATGGCCTTGATCTCGTCGAGTTCGGCCTCGGTGATGCGCTCGGCCGCCAGTGCGCCGGATTGGGCTTCCAGCCCGGACATCACCTCGAAGGTGTTGAGGATGTCGGCCTCGGTCAGCTCGACGGCAATCGCGCCGCGGTTGGGCAGCAGCTCGACCAGGCCCTCGGCGGCGAGCATCTTGATGGCTTCACGCAGCGGCGTGCGCGAGACGTTGAGCACCTCGCTGAGCTCGCGTTCATTGAGCTTGGCGCCCGGCGCGATGCGGTTTTCGACCAGCATCTGGCGCAGCCGGTGGGCCACCTGTTCATGCAGGGCGGCACGCGGAATGGGGATGATGTCAGCACTCATGCGTGAATTTTGTATGCAAAAATAATCCAAGTCAAACCCTATATTTGGCTTAAAAAGGTTGACAAATGAATTTTGTATGCAAAAAATGGCATCTATTCATGGAGACTCCGATTTATGCTGACGCTTGACTTCCACCCCACCGGCCGCCACTTCCTGCAGATTCCCGGCCCGTCGCCGGTGCCCGACCGCATCCTGCGTGCGATGAGCCTGCCGACCATCGATCACCGCGGTCCCGAGTTCGGTGCACTCGGCCTGAAGGTGCTGGCCGACATCAAGAAAATCTTCCAGACCAGGCAGCCGGTGATGATTTACCCGGCCTCCGGCACAGGCGCCTGGGAAGCGGCCCTGGTCAACACCCTGTGCGCCGGCGACCATGTGCTGATGTACGAAACCGGCCACTTTGCCGCCCTCTGGCAAAAGCTCGCAGTGCGTGTCGGCCTGAAAACCGAGGTGATGAGCGATCCCGGCGCCGAAGTCTGGCGGCACGGCGTGCGTGCCGACCTGATCGAGGAGCGGCTCAAGGCCGATACCCAGCACAGCATCAAGGCAGTCTGTGTGGTGCACAACGAAACCTCCACCGGCGTGACCAGCAACATCGCCGCGGTGCGCAAGGCCATCGATGCGGCGAAACACCCGGCGCTGCTGCTGGTGGACACCATCTCCGGCCTGGCTTCGGCCGACTACCGGCATGACGAGTGGGGCGTCGACGTCAGTATCAGCGGCTCGCAAAAAGGCCTTATGCTGCCGCCCGGCATCAGCTTCAATGCGGTATCAGGCAAGGCGCTGGAAGCCAGCAAGACCGCCAAACTGCCGAAAGCCTTCTGGGCCTGGGATGAAATCATCGAGATGAACAAGACCGGCTACTGGCCGTCCACGCCCAACACCAATCTGCTTTATGGCCTGAACGAAGCCTGCGACATGTTGCTCGAGCATGGCCTGGACGTGGTGTTTGCGCGGCACCAGCGCTGGGCCGAGGGTGTGCGCGCGGCGGTCCGGGCCTGGGGCCTGCAGATCCAGTGCGCCGATGCGGCGGTGTATTCGCCCATCCTCACCGGCGTGATGACGCCCGCGGGTGTGGACGCCGATGCGGTGCGCAAGATCATTTACGAACGTTTCGACTGTTCGCTGGGCACCGGCCTGGGCAAGGTCAAGGGCAAGATGTTCCGCATCGGCCACCTCGGCGACTGCAACGACCTGACCCTGATGGCGGCGCTGTCGGGCTGCGAGATGGGCCTCAAGCTCGCCGGCGTCAAGCTGGCCGGCTCGGGTGTGCAGGCCGCGATGGACCATTTTTCCAGCCACGCCGCGGTGATTCCGCTGCGCAAGGCGGCCTGAACTCCGCTTTTTTTCTGTTCCTTCCTGTTTTCCCGCGCTTCCTTTTCTTGCTGACGATTTCAAAAAACCTACTGGAGACACACCATGCAACGCAGAACCCTCGTGACCGCCGGCGCCGCAGCCCTGGCCTTTCCCTCGCTGATCCTCGCGCAGAACCTGCCTGCCGGGCCGGTGCGCATCATCGTCGGCTTCGCGCCCGGCGGTGGCACCGACATCCTGGCGCGTGTGATCGGCCAGAAGCTCGGTGAGATGTGGAAGACCCAGGTCATCGTCGAAAACAAGGCCGGCGCTTCCGGCACCATCGCCGCCGACTTCGTCGCCAAGGCACCCGGCGACGGCAACACGCTGCTGATGGCGCACATCAACAGCCAGGCCATCACGCCGGCGCTGCAGAAGGTCAACTACGACGCAGCGAAAGACTTCGCGCCCATCGTGCTGGTCGGGGTCACGCCGAATCTGCTGATCTGCAACGAGAACCAGCCGGCCAAGACCGTCAAGGACCTGGTCGAGTTGTGCCGGGCCAACCCGGGCAAGATCAGTTTCGGTTCGGCCGGTACGGGCAGCGCGCAGCACCTGGCGCTGGAGATGTTCATGCTGGCCGCCAGGGTCAAGGCCATCCACGTGCCGTACAAGGGGTCGGGTCCCATGCTGACCGACCTGATTGGCGGCACCATCCAGTACAGCTTCGACACCATGACGGCGGCCACGCCGCATGTCAAAAGCGGCAAGGCGATCGCGATCGCGCAGACCCGCCAGCAGCGTGTGCCGGCCTACGCCAATGTGCCGACCATGGCCGAGTCGGGCTTCCCGGGTTTCGAGGCCACCACCTGGTACGGCCTGGCCGGCCCGGCGAAGATGCCAGTGGCCATGGCCAAACGCATGAACGAGGACATCAACAAGGTCATGCAGATGCCCGACGTGATGGAAAAGCTGGCCGCTTCGGGCGCGCAGGATGGCGGAGGCTCGACCGAGAAGTTCGGCGACTTCATGGCTGCCGAGCAGGTCAAGTGGGCCAAGATCATCAAGGACGGCGGGGTCAAAGCAGAGTCTTGACTCCCCCCGTAGCGCCTCCGGCGCTTCCCACCCCTGAGGGGGGCGCCACCTGTGGCCCGGCAAAGCCGGTTCCACGGTGGCACTTGAATTTCTGAAGGATGCAGCGTTAATGAAAAAACTTCCCCTTGAGGGCGTGAAAGTTCTCGATATCAGCCAGGTGATGGCCGGCCCTTACGCCTGCATGCTGCTGGCCGACATGGGGGCCGACGTGATCAAGATCGAGCCGCCGGGCGCCGGCGACCAGACGCGGGGCGCCATGGGTTTCAAGATGAAGGGGCCGGATTCGCTGGGCTTCCTGAACATGAACCGCAACAAGCGCAGCATCGCGCTCAACCTCAAGTCGGAAGCGGGCAAGGCCTTGCTGTTGCGGCTGGCGAAAGATGCCGACATCCTGCTGGAGAACTACCGCCCTGGCGCCATGAAAAAGCTGGGCCTGGGTTACGAGGTGCTCAGGGAAGTTAATCCGCGGCTGGTCTACACCAGCATCTCGGGTTTCGGCCAGACCGGCCCCTGGGCCGACCGCCCCGGCTTCGATTTGATGGCGCAGGCCATGTCCGGCGTGATGAGTGTCACCGGTTACCCGGGTGGCCCGCCGGTCAAAGCCGGTGTGCCGGTAGCCGACATCGGCTGCGCGCTGTTCGCGGTGTATGCCACGCTGTCGGCCTACATTGGCGCCAAAACCAGCGGCCAGGGCCAGCATGTGGACGCCTCGCTGTTCGACTCGGCGCTGGCCTTTTCGGTCTGGGACATCTGCGACTACTGGGGCACCGGCAAGGAGCCCGAGCCGCTGGGCACCTCCAACAAGATGACCGCGCCCTACCAGGCCATGGCCTGCTCGGACGGCTACTTCGTCATGGGCGCGAACAACCAGAAACTCTGGCTGCAGTTGTGCAAACTCATGGGCCGCGAGGAACTGCTGGCCGACGAGCGCTTTTCCACCATCTCGCTGCGCCTGGCCAACCGCCACGCGCTGGAGGTGGAGCTGGAGAAAACTTTCCGCCTCAAGCCCAAGGATTACTGGGTCAGCACCTTTCTCGAGGCCGGTATTCCGGCCGGACCCATCCTGACCTATCCCGAGGCCTTCGGCAGTGATCACGCGAAGGCGCGCGAGATGCGCATGGAGATTGACCATCCCGCCGAAGGCAAGGTGCCCAACATCGGCTTTGCGGTGAAGATGTCCGGCACGCCGCAGCAGGTGCGCCGCCACCCGCCACGCCTGGGTGAACACACGGCCGAGGTGCTGACCGAGCTGGGCCTGAGTGCCGAAGAACAGGCGGCGCTGGGCGAGCAGGGGGCTTTCGCAGCATGAGTGCGGGCATGGTTCATCTGGGCATCGACGCCGGCGTGGCGTCGGTGGTGTTCGACCGCCCGGCCGCGCGCAATGCCATGACCTGGGCCATGTACGAACAGCTCAATGCCATTTGCGAACAATTGAGGGGCGATCGCACGGTGCGGGTCGTGACTTTCCGCGGCGCCGGCGGCCAGGCCTTCGTGGCCGGCACCGACATCGAACAGTTCACCACGTTCCGCAGCGGCGAAGACGGGGTGGCCTACGAGAAGCAGATCGACCAGTGTATTGCCCGGCTGGAATCGCTGCCCATGCCCACGGTGGCGGCGATTGAAGGCTGGACCATAGGCGGCGGCCTGGCGATTGCCACCGCCTGCGATTTCCGCATCGCCACCACCGGCTCGCGCTTCGGCGTACCGATCGCCCGGACGCTGGGCAACTGCCTGTCGGTGGCCAACCTGGCGCGGCTTACTGCCGTGTTCGGCATGCCGCGCGTCAAGCGCATGTTGATGCTGGCCGAAGTGCTGGCGGCGGAGGAAGCCTTGTCCTGCGGTTTCCTGCTGCAAGCGGTCGAGCCCGGTGAGATGGACGGGGCGCTGCAAGCCTTGTGTGGGCGGCTCGCTGCACTGGCGCCGGTGACGCAGCGCGTCAGCAAGGAAGGCTTGCGTCGTCTGGTGAACAGCAACCTGCCGCCCGATGAAGACCTCATCAGGCTTTGTTATGGCAGCGCCGATTTTCACGAGGGTGTTGCCGCCTTTGTAGAAAAAAGAAGTACTGTTTGGAAGGGCGAGTGAGAACTAAGAGTTACATGGTGTGAACCCTGTGTTGCACCTGGCCGACGTTGCGGCGCCGCTTGTCGTGCACAGGGTGACACCCATCCCAAAGCCGCAGAACCACGCCGATTTTTTACCGGCGCCACCTAGGATGTGAAGGTCCTGCTGGATCCCGGCTTTGTTCTGATGGAAAGACCCATGTTCGCCACTTCACCCTCCTCATCGTCTGTTGTTTCCTCCCTGTTCGTTGCCTTGCTGCTTGCAGCCGGCGCCAGCCATGCGCAAAAAGCCTGGGTTGTCGGGCAGTCTGCGCCCCTGAGCGGCGGCAATGCCGCTTTTGGCCGCGACATCCAGGCCGGTGCGCAGGCCTACTTCAAGTCGGTCAATGCCAAAGGCGGTATTGCCGGCCTGCCGGTCGAACTGGTGTCGCTCGACGACAAGAACGACCGCAAGCTGGCCGGCGTCAACACCGGAAAACTGCTGGGTGACAACGAGGTGGTGGCGCTGTTCGGTTTTGCCTCGGCGACATTGAGCCTGGATGCGATGCCCCAGGCCGAGAAGGCCGGCGTGCTGTTTTTTGCGCCGTTTTCCGGCGCCAATCCCGTGCGCAAACCCAGTCCGGTGGTGTTCACCCTGCGTGCGTCCTATGGCGACGAACTTGAAAAAATGCTGTCCTTCTGGACCGGCCTCGGCATCAAGCAGGTGGTGGTGGTGCATTACGACGACGAGGTCGGTACCCAGAACCTGGGGGTTGTCACCGACTACCTCGCCAAGCAGGGCAAGAAGCCCGCGGCCTTTGCCCTGCAGCGCAATGCCAAAGTCGGCGAGGCGCAGGTGGCGCAGTTGCTCAGCCTCAAGCCCGACGTGATCATCAACACCGTGTTGTCCGGGCCTGCCGCCGAGATCAGCAAGCAGATCGTGGCACAGGGCAAATTCATCCCGACGTCCAGCCTGTCCTTCGTCGGCGCCCAGCAATACATCGAGGCGGCTGCCGAGGCCGGTGCCGGCGTGTCGATCTCCCAGGTGGTGCCCAACGCCGCCGCCTCGCTGCCGGTCGTCAAGGAATGCAGCAAGGCGCTGAAAGACGCAGGTGTCAAGCAGGTCATGAACAGCACCCATCTCGAGTCCTGCATAGGCGCCAAGGTGCTGGCCGAAGCCATGCGCCGCAGCAAGAAGCCCGGCGACCCCAAAGCGCTGCTGGCGGCCATGAGTTCCATGGGCAGCTACGACACCGGCGGCTTCACCGTGTCCTATTCCTCCGGCCAGCACCACGGCAGCAAGTATGTGGAACTGGGCATGGTCACGCGCGACGGCAGGCTGCGCAACTGAGGACGGGATGCGCCGGGCGCCGTCGCTTCGGCACCCATGCGCGCGCAGTTTTGTGGCCGGCGATTCGGCGTAGCATGGCGGCATGACGACAGACATCCGGACCGTAGACGCCGCCCTGCTGGCCAGGCTGCAAACCTGGGTCGGCAAGACCGAGACCCTCAGCGACACCGTCACCGCCACACCGGTGCGCGCCCTGTCCGCCACGCTGGACCGCGAAGATGCCGACCCGGTTGCCGGCACGCCGCTGCCCGAGTTGTGGCACTGGCTGTACTTCCTGCCGGTCGCCCGCCAGTCCGGCCTCGGCCCCGACGGCCACCCGCAGCGCGGCGGCTTTTTGCCGCCGGTGCCGCTGCCACGCCGGATGTGGGCCGGCGGCCGTCTGCAATGGCATCAGCAGGTGCTGCAGGTGGGCGACGCGATCACGCGCAGCTCCCGCATCGCGTCGGTGACGCACAAGTCCGGGCGCAGCGGCGACCTGGTGTTTGTGCTGGTCAGGCATGAAGTGCGTAATACCCAGGGCCTGGCGCTGACCGAAGAACACGACATTGTTTATCGGGGGAGTGTGGCCCCCACGCTTGTCGCTTCGCGTACTTCGCTGCCCCCCGAGGGGGCTAATTTTCCTAGGGGCGGCCCGTCGGAAAATTCCGCTGTCCCCGCTCCTGTTGCGGCCATGAAAGACGCCGCCTGGAGCCGCGAGGTCGTGCCCGACGACGTGCTGTTATTCCGTTATTCGGCACTGACCTTCAACGGCCACCGCATTCACTACGACCGCAAGTACGTGACCGAAGTCGAGGGCTACCCGGGCCTGGTGGTGCATGGCCCGCTGATCGCGACCCTGCTGGCCGATCTGCTGCGCCGGAACCTGCCGGGTGCGCGCCTGCTGAAGTTCGAGTTCCGCGCCGTGCGCCCGGTGTTCGACCTCTGGCCCTTCAAGCTGCACGGCCTGCCGTCGGCCGACGGCAAAACCGTCAGCCTCTGGACCGAGGACCACGAAGGCTGGCTCACCATGCAGGCCACGGCGACGCTGGCCTGAGCTGTCTGGCGCAGGATGGCCTCACGTTGCGGCAGTAGCTTGTCCTGGACAGTAGTTACAACTCCCCACTCCCACCCCTGGCCCCTCCCTCGCCCCGCTGGGCGATGGAGGGGGACTTCATGTGGCCGCGTGCGCTGCGCTCGCGTGCACACATGACGGTCTGTTGGGATTCCCGCAGAACAAGCGCTGCGCGCTTCTTCTGCTCCGGATTTTGTCCCCGCATTTGGTCTCCCCACCCGTCGGGCTGGGCCGAGGAGCGCAGGTCAACGGGGATCAGGGCGAGCGATTGTCTGAGCCGAAGGCGAGTTCGAGCTCGACCCCGCTTTGACCGAGCACCACAGGTTGCCCGTAGCGAAGCGGAGGGACCCAGACCATCGGGTCGCCTTTTCTTTGGTGACTTTCTTTTGGCGAAGCAAAAGAAAGTTACTTGCTGCCGGGCAACCCCCGGCATACCCGGCAAACTACATGCTTTCCAAATTACAACCGCGGCTGTAACGAGCCGGGGCCCGAAGGGGACAATCGTGACCCAAGCAACCCGACCCCTGACCGGCATCACCGTCATCTCCCTCGAACACGCGATTGCCGCGCCGTTCTGCACCCGCCAGCTCGCCGACCTGGGGGCGCGCGTGATCAAGATCGAGCGGCCCGGCAGCGGTGACTTTGCGCGGGATTATGACCAGCGGGTGGAGGGCATGGCCTCGCATTTTGTCTGGGTCAATCGTTCCAAGGAAAGCCTGACTCTGGACTTGAAGCAAGCAGCCGCGCGGGCGGTGCTCCAGCAGTTGCTTGAGACCGCCGACGTGCTGGTACAGAACCTCGCCCCCGGCGCGGCCGCGCGTCTGGGCCTGGGTGTTGAGGAACTGGGCAAGGCACTGCCGAAACTGATCGTCTGCGACATCTCCGGCTACGGCGACGACGGCCCTTACCGCGACAAAAAAGCCTACGACCTGCTGATCCAGAGCGAAGCGGGGTTTCTCTCGGTCACCGGCACACCCGACGAGGTGTGCAAATCGGGCAGCCCGATTGCCGACATCGCAGCGGGCATGTATGCCTACAGCAGCATCCTGGCGGCCTTGCTGCAGCGTGGCCAGACCGGCAGGGGCTCGCACATCGACGTCTCCATGCTGGAGTCGCTGGCCGAGTGGATGGGTTTTCCCATGTATTACGCCTACGCCGGCGCCACGCCGCCACCACGCAGCGCGGCCTCGCACGCCACCATTTACCCCTATGGCCCGTTCGCGGCCAGCGACGGCACCGTGATGCTGGGTCTGCAGAACGAGCGTGAGTGGCTGGTGTTTTGTGAGCGTGTGCTGGGCCAGCCCGAGCTGGCGGCCGATCCGCGTTTCGACAGCAGTGCCCGCCGCAACGAACACCGCGATGCGCTGCAGGCCATCATCCTGGCCGCGTTTGCCGGCATGACGGCTGGCGAGCTCACATGCAAGCTCGACGAAGCGCAGATCGCCAACGCCCGCATGAACGACATGGCCGGTCTCTGGGCGCACCCGCAGCTGCAGGCGCGCGGGCGCTGGCGCGCTGTCGCCTCGCCGGTCGGCGACATTCCCGCGCTGCTGCCGCCGGGCCGCAACAACAGCTTCGACTACCGCATGGACGCCATCCCGGCGGTCGGCCAGCACACCCAGGCCATCCTGCGTGAGCTGGGCCATGACGAGGCGGGCATCGCCGCGCTGCATCGGGCGGGCGCGATCTAGTTGCCGTCGGCGGTGTGGTCTGCAAGAAGAAAATGCCACCAGCCCACGGCGGACGAGCGTGAGCAGCTATTAATAAGATAGCGAATTTGGCGGCATGCCGTCCCCGTTGTCTTCCCCGACTCGATCCCGGGGTTCCTGCCGCGACCTTGGGCCTCACTCCGGCAGCGGCGTCTTCGGCGTGAAGTCGCAATACGGCGCCACCGCGCACTGCCAGCACATGGGTTTGCGCGCCACGCACACATAACGCCCGTGCAGGATCAGCCAGTGGTGCGCATCCACCAGGTACTCGGGCGGGATGCGCTTGAGCAGCTTCAGCTCCACTTCCAGCGGCGTCTTGCCCGGCGCCAGACCTGTGCGGTTGCCCAGGCGAAAGATGTGAGTGTCCACCGCCATCGTCGCTTCGCCGAACGCCGAGTTCAGCACCACGTTGGCGGTCTTGCGGCCCACGCCGGGCAGGGCCTCCAGCGCCTCGCGGCTGCGCGGCACCTTGCCGCCGTGCTGTTCTACCAGCATGCGGCAGGTTTCCATCAGGTGCCTGGCCTTGCTGCGGTACAGGCCGATGGTCTTGATGTAGCCCTCCAGCCCCTCGACGCCGAGGTCCAGGATTTTCTGTGGCGTGTTCGCCACCGCAAACAGCCTGCGCGTGGCTTTGTTCACGCTCACGTCGGTGGCCAGCGCACTCAGCAGCACGGCTGCCAGCAGCTCGAACACGCTGGAGTATTCCAGCTCGGTCACCGGCATCGGGTTGGCGGCTTTCAGGGTGGCGAAAAAGGGGGCAATCGACTCGGTTTTCATGGAAGCTCTGAAATGAATTGTTCGGCCTGCGCCAGCATGCCCGCGCG
This sequence comes from Polaromonas sp., assembly GCA_030683705.1. Taxonomy (GTDB): domain Bacteria; phylum Pseudomonadota; class Gammaproteobacteria; order Burkholderiales; family Burkholderiaceae_C; genus Polaromonas. The sequence continues at coordinate 14,495 of JAUXPP010000065.1, forward strand.
TATGGGCTTGAACACCCGCTGCGGGAACCCGGCCGGCAGTTGCGCCTGCACACGCGCCAGCGCCTCGGGCACCTGCAGCACCAGCGCCACCATGTGGTCAAAGGCATCCGGCACACCAGATTGCCGGGCCAGCAACTCCCAGTGGCGGGTGCGGATCTCATGCAGATGGTAGTGCGTGTTTTTGCCTCGCAGGGCCATCGCCAGTTTGGCGCGGCGCGGATGCAACTGATTCGGCCCGGTGCCCATGATGGGCCAGGTCGACAACACGTCGTAAAGCGGCGTCATGCGGTAGCCGCCGCCGCGCTCCAGAAAGATCGAGAAGTTCTTGGCATGGCCGTCGGTGGCGGCCATGAGCCAGAAGGCCAGCTGGGTGGTCACAAAGGTCAGCTTGTCTTCCTCCGCGCAGCTGCTGTTGTCCAGCTGGCGAAGAATGGCCCGCAGTCCCGGGCCACCTTCGTTTTCATACTTCCGTTCGCCGGCGACGCCAAGCGCCTGGCAGAAGTCTTCCTGCGGCAGCCGTGCAATCCATGGCGCGCGTCCTTGCGGGTGCTGAAGCGCCCGATCGAAGCGCTCTACCACCAGCACCTTGCGCTGCCCGAAGCGGGCCATCTCGCAGGCAGCCACTGGCAGCCCAAGCTGCGCAAGCAACTGGGCGCACAACCATTCGTTTTCTACCGAGGCGCTCATGTCGGCGCGCATGTTTCCCACAAGACCCAGGGGAAGCTTGAAAATATGCGTGGTGGGTGTCGACCCCACCGGCCTGCACCACTGGTCCTGGTGCCAGAGCAGGGCGGTTTTTTCCTGAGCGCCGGCGATGGAAATACGGAAGTCATCCGTCGATTCCTGGCCCACAACACGCCCGCCGGTAACCGCGTGGTTGATGGCCTCCTCAACCCCGGCCTCATTCAGTGGCAAGGATTCAATTCGGTCGAACCCCTCCGGTGCCATGCCAGGCGGAAGCAACTGCACAGCCCCCACGCAGTCACGCCCGATCGCTGCGAGCAGGTCAAACGCCGCGATGCTGCCGGTGTTGAACTTGTCGCGCAGCCGCCGGCGAATGGCGTCACTGTCAGGCAACAGGTTGTCAAAAAAGTTGCGGACCACTTCTCCACGGTGAGGCAGGTTGTCCGGCATGAATGGCAGGGAAAGCGACAGCCAGCGCGCTGCCGGTGAGGCGGGCCAGTTGTCGTCATAGGCGAAGCGGTGCTCTGCATCCACCACAGACCATGTGCCTACCCGTTCACCATTGGCCCAGACCCCCAGCACACTGTCTTGCGGGTTGGTGCGGGGGCGGCGAAAAGTCACCATGTGTCCGGTCCCGGCTCGGCCACGCGGTGTGCCGACGGTTCTTCGATCACCAGGCGGTAGCCCAAGGCAGTGACCATGCGGGAAATCTGGTCGAAGGCGGTGACCTCCGGTGCGGCCTCGATGCGGGCGATTCGCTTTTGCGTGACACCCAGCCGCTCGCCAAGTTGCGTCTGGGTCAGGCCTCGCGCCTGCCGCAATGACCGCAGAATGGTCCGGAGCTGCTGTGGGCTGTCAACGGGGTATTTCATGGATACACCTCAAGAGTAGTTATCCAAATTTACTATTTTAAAGTAGTTAAGTCAAATTACTACTCCTAAGGAGTTCATTCCATCCTGGTCCCGCCCTTGAATTACCCCGCCTTGCGAATCGTCCCCTGCGCCGCCGCGCACAGCGTGCGCTCGGCGCCGCGCAGCACAAAAATGTCGCAACGGCACACTGCCTGCGTCTTGCCGCTGCCCACCACCGTGGCGACGGCCAGCAGGCGCTCGGCGTCCTTGGCCGGGCGCAGGTAGTTGATCTTGAACTCGGACGTCACCGAGTCGCCCAGCACCGAGCCGCCGGCAAAGGTCAGCGCGTTGTCGGCCAGGTAAGACAACACACCGCCGTGCACAAAGCCGTGCTGCTGCAGCAGCGCTGGCGCCAACGGCACCGACAGCTCGGCGCTGCCCGGGGCAAAAGCGTCCAGCCGCGCGTTCAGCATGACGCTGAAGGCTTGCTGGCTCAGGACCTGCCGGCCATGAGCGAGCATGTCAGCCGGCACGGGCATCCCCCTGCGCGGCTTGTGGTTTCGACTTGCCCAACGACATCAGCCAGCGCAACAGCCGCACTTTGGCCGGCCAGGGCACGACCAGCGGCTTGTTGCCCACGGCGCGCTGCGCCTGCGACAGCGCGTCTTCGATCAAGGCGTTGTGCAGGTGGCGGATGGCCAGCTCCCAGAGCAGGGTGGCGCGGCCTTCGGTCTGCATCTCGATGCGGTGTTCCAGGAAACAGTCTTCTTCTGTGGCGTCCAGCACGGTGAAACTGTGCCAGCCCTCAAAACCCTTGGGCTCCGTGAAGCGGAAGCGGATGGATTCGCCCGGTGTGTAAGCCGTGACCACGTAGCCGATGGGGCCGTGCCCGCCCACCGCGCCCGGCACCAGCGGCCGGTCGAACCGGATGCGCGGCCAGTGGGGCGGCCACAGTTTGTCGTCGGGCGAGCCCAGCGAGGCCATCAGCTCAGCCACCTGGGCCGGTGTGGCCTCCAGCCGCCGCTGGTGGACGTTCACGATATTCATGCCTTGCTCCTTGCGTTGTCGAGTTGCTGAAAAAAAGACGGCGCCACATCACGCGGCCACCGACATCCATGCCGCGTGCTCCAGCGCGGCCCGTACCCTGGGCGCCACCGCGGGTTGCGGCTGGCTGGCCCAGTGCGGCGTGAGTGATATCGCCGGTGAAAACACCAGCGCCATCCAGACCGGCAAAGGCAGGGCGCGCATGTCGCCGGCTGCCACTTTGGCGTCCACCCATTGCGCCAGCGCGCCGAAGGCCTCGGTATTGGCCGCGCCTATCTCCGCGCCGCCTGTCATGTCGCCGCTGCGCCTGAGCTCGTGCAGCAGGCGCGCCCGCGTGGGGTGTTGTTCCACCCAGGCGATGTAGGCGCGTATCAAACCCTTCACGCCGGCCTGTGCGGAGGCCCGCCCGGAGACGGGCCCCAGCAGCGCCGCATGAAAATCGCGCAGCGTGTGGGCATACAGCGCGTCGGCCAGCAGCGCCTTGGTGGGGAAGTGGTGGTACAGGCTGCCGTTGCTCACCCCCGCCGCCTGGCGCACCATGTCCATGGACGCGGCGGCATACCCATGGGCCAGGAACACCGTGGCAGCGGCGTCCAGCAGGCGTGATCGGGTCGAGCTCGGGTCTTCCATGGCTGGAGTATCACTCCAGAGTAAAGCTCCAGTCAAGGGCCGTGTGGGGGCGCCGGCCAGGCCCGGTGCGGGTCAGGCTTGCAGCGTGCGCCTGAACAGGTCGAACAGCCGCTCCCAGTGCCGCTCTGCCGCTGCCTGGTGGTAAATGCCCGTGCGTTTCGGGAACACAAAGCCGTGTTCGGTGCCCGGGTACCACTCGATGCGGTGCGGCGTGCCGCCGGCCACCAGGGCGTCCTGCAACGTGTGCACGAGTTCGGGCGGCGCCCAGCGGTCGGTCTCGGCGCAGGCAAAGTAGCTTTCGCAGCGGATCAGCGGCGCCATCAGGTGGGGTGAATCGTGCCTGTCGGTCACCAGGTTGGCGCCGTGGATGCTGGCGATGCTCTGGATGCGCTCCGGCAGGGTCGCTGCCGCCGCCATCACAAACGGGCCGCTCATGCAGTAGCCCACTGCACCCACGCGGCTTGCGTCGGCCTGCGGCTGCGTATCGACAAAACGCAGCATGGCCTCGGTGTCGCGCACCACCATGGCGTTGCTCAGCGAGTTCATGTGTTCAAACATCACCGCCATCTGCTGCTCGGTGCGTTCGGTGAGCCAGAAGTCGCGCGAACGCCGATAGTACAGGTTGGGCAGCACCACGTAATACCCCACCGCCGCAATGCGCCGCGCCATGTCGTGCAGCTCTTCGCGCTTGCCCGGCGCGTCCATGTAAAACAGCACCACCGGGTGCGGGCCGCCTTCTTCGGGGCACACCACAAAGCTGTTCATGGCACCGTCGGCGCCGGGGATGTCTGGGTGCTGTTCGATCATGGATACGCCTCAACAGGGTGGACGACAAGGCCGCCGGCATGGGCGGCAGCGCGTTGTTCATGCCGGTATTCTGCCGCGGCGCCGGAAAGTAATGCGCAAATTGGCGACAATGCGGGGCAGAAAGAGAGACCGCCATGCCCTTGCCCTTTGCCGACCGCCTCAACAACGTCGAAACCTCCGCCATTCGTGAACTGTTCAAGCTGCTGGGCAAGCCCGGCATCATCAGTTTTGCCGGTGGCTTTCCGGACAGCGCCATGTTCGACGTCGAAGGCATCAAGGAAGCCGCCAACAAGGCACTGAGCGAAGAAGCCGGTGGCGCGCTGCAGTACGGCGCGACCGAAGGCTACAACCCGCTGCGCGAACAACTCGCGGCCTTCATGGCCACCAAGGGCGTGACGGTCGCGCCGGACGGCCTGATCGTCACCACCGGCAGCCAGCAGGCGCTGGACCTGCTCGGCAAAACCATGATCGACCCCGGCGACAAGGTGATCGTCGAAGGCCCGACCTTTCTGGCCACCATCCAGTGCTTCCGGCTCTACGGCGCCGACCTGGTCAGCGCGCCCATCGACGCCAACGGTGTCGATACCGATGCGCTGGAAAAACTGATCGCCGAACACAAGCCCAAGTTCGTCTATTTGATCCCGACCTTCGGCAACCCGAGCGGCGCCATGCTGAGCCTGGAGCGCCGCAAAAAAGTGCTGGCCCTGGCCGTCAAGTACAACACCCTGGTGGTCGAGGACGACCCCTACGGCGACCTGTACTTCAACGCCGCGCCGCCGCCGTCCATCCTGAGCCTGAGCCAGGATGTGCCCGGCAGCCGCGAGCTGATCGCACATTGCGGCTCCATGAGCAAGGTGCTCAGCCCCGGCCTGCGCGTGGGCTGGATGATCGCCCCCGCCGAGCTGCTGGCCCGCGCCACCATGTGCAAACAGTTCAGCGACGCCCACACCAGCACTTTTGCCCAAGCCACCGCCGCGCAGTACCTCAAAGCCGGCCGCATGCCCGCCACCCTGGCGAAAGTGCGCAAGGCCTATGGCGAACGCGCGCTGGCGATGGGCGCAGCGCTGAAACGCGAACTCGGCGACGCGATCGAATTCACCCAGCCACAGGGCGGCCTGTTCTTTTGGGCACGCCTCACCGGTGCAGGCGGCAAGACGAAAGACGCCGGCGAGTTCGCGAAAAAAGCGATTGAACAAGGCGTGGCCTTTGTGCCGGGCGCGCCGTTTTTTGCAGATGCGCCGGATGTGAGTACCTTCCGGCTCAGCTTTGCGACCGCGGATGTCGCGAAGATCGAACAAGGCATTCAGCGCCTGAAACTGGCACTGTAGTTGCGTGCCACTCTGTCGAAAGGCAGGCAGGCCATGGCATCACGGTTGTTTTCATTTGTGGGCGGTGACACCGGCCCTTGGCGCGTTACCAGTGCGCGGGCGGTGACCGGCGAACCCATCGCGCAGCCTGCAAGGCTAGCTGTGGTGCCCGATCTGGTGGCGGGAGCCGCATCGCCCTTCGGCTGGGTACTCAAGGGCATCACCAGCAACGAGCGTTATGTGGAGCGCAGCGAAAAAGACCAGCTGCTGGCCAAACAACAAGGCCTGGGACGGCCCGAGGCGACGTGCGCGGCGCTGATCCCGATCCGCAAAAGCCCGGCATGGTGGGCGCTGACGCAGGACGAGCGGCGCGCCATCTTCGAGGAGCAGTCGCACCACACCCGCATCGGCCTGAACTACCTGCCCGCCGTGGCCCGCCGGCTGCACCACTGCCGCGACCTGTCGGGCAACGAGCCCTTCGACTTCTTGACCTGGTTCGAGTTTGCGCTTGAGCATGAGGAAAACTTCAACCACATGCTGGCCGAGTTGCGCGCCACACCCGAGTGGACGTATGTGGAGCGGGAAGTCGATATCCGGCTGGCACGGGATTGAGCTTCTTTATTCACGAGCAGCTAAGCGCTCCGGAATGAAAAAAAGCCTGCTGCGCATGCGGAACAGGCTTTTTCGTTGAGCGGGCAGGGGGGCGGCCGCTCAGCCCGCAGGCTGCTCGTCCTTCTCAACCGTTTCGCCGTCGGTCTCGGGCTTGTCGTCGGTGCTCACCAGATGCGGCTTCTTGCCGGGCTGAACGGCATGTTCCGCGCCGGGCGCGATCTCTTCACCGCGGTGTTTCTTTTCCTGCTGGACTTTTTTGTCGTGGGCAATGTTGCGTGGGTCGGTCATGGGGGTCCTGTGTATTTGATAGGGAATGCAGGGCCTGAGTGAACCTGTTCCTTCACATTGCGCGCCGGATCTGCCTGGCGATACCGCTGCAATGCCTGAGCTTGTGTGGGAGAGGGCCCACGGCGTCCTAAGTGATTCAACTTGAATGCCTGCATAGTGAAACCGGTAATCCATGTGTTTGGCTGACTCATGGTTAGCTGCGACTTCTCTGCATAGAGGCGGCAGGTGTGCGACCCTTCCACCGGCTGCAGTCTCATCCAATTGGAGGAGACGAATTTGTAACAAACCCCGTACCATGTGTGTTTTGTATATATACAGCCCCCCGTGTCACACGAACGGGGGCTTACTAGGAAGACTATGGCCACGCGACAGCCCAAAAAGAACAAGATTGATCTTGAAGCGTTTCGTGAAGATTTTGAGAGAGCAGAGCCCCGGGCTCGACGTTTGCTAACAGCCTTACTGAAGGAGATCGAGCAACTGCTCGGAACTCAGTCCCTACCTCTCGCTGTTCCCTTAGAGGGGCGAGTCAAGACTTGGGATTCGATTCGAGAGAAGCTGGACAGAAAATCCTTAAATATTGCTTCCCCCACAGACTTGAACGACTTTGTAGGGATTCGAATAATCCTGCTATTCCGTAGCGATGTCGCTTCAGCGATAGAGCATTTGTCCAAGACCTTCGATGTGCAGAGCATTGAGGACACGGGCAAGCGCTTAGCGGACTCTCAATTCGGCTACCAATCACAACATCTTATCGTCACGCTTCAGAAATCTTGGGCGCAGGTACCCAGCTTCTCCGATCTGGTCGGTTTAAAAGCAGAAGTGCAGGTGCGAACAGTCGCACAGCACATTTGGGCCGCAGCGTCGCACAAGCTGCAGTACAAACAGGAGCAGAGTGTTCCGCCACCACTTCGCCGGACTATCTTTCGCATTTCTGCACTGCTTGAAACGGTTGACCTTGAGCTTGATCGGGTACTCGATGAGAAACTGGAGTACGCAAAGACCACGTCGATTGCGCCACCTGACGACAAGCTTAACGTTGACCTCATCTCAGCGGTCCTTGATGAGATGCTCCCAGCCGAAAATAAGCGTGAAGAAGAGGATTACTCCGACCTGATGGTCGACCTACAGCTCTGCAAGGTAGAAACAGTCGGTGCCTTGAGGACGATCATCCAGAAACACGTCAAGGAGGTGATTGTCGAGGACAAGAGCACAGTGAAGGCTAGGAAAGAAAAGAACTCGACGTTGGGAACAACGGCTGACCGGATAGCCAAAGGCGTGTATTTCGGCCATATTGGGCTAGTACGCATGTCTCTCAGGCGCGAATTCGGCGATGAAAAATTTGATGAATTGTGGGGAAAGAAAAAAAAGAGTTGAGTGATCCACTTAGCCACACGCGACAACGGCTTCCCAGTTCGCAGCTCCGGATTGATCGGGGAGCCGCCACTGCCTCGAACCGTAAGGCCGGGCCGAAGTAAATTCTGGCTATTTGTCCAGACTTCGTCGCAAGTTGCGATGGGACATAGGTTCACGTGAGTCCCACTTCTGCCGAAGAGTGGTGGCCCCAACAGAGGACAGTCCACTCGCGCTTTGTAAACTTACACAACCCGCCGAAACCACACCAACGAGCAAACCCCCGCCGCCAGCGCCAGCCCCGCCGACCACAAGGCGAACAAGGCCGTGACCTCTGTCTCCCGCGTCTGCACCTGCACCCTTGACCCCAGGTTTTCATACACGCTGCGCAGCGCTTCGGCGGTGCCTGCATGGTGGTACTCGCCGCCGGTCATGCGGGCGACTTCGCGTAATGTGGGTTCGTCCAGTTGCAAATAGATGGGCATGCCCTCGGGCATGGGGGCGGCGTCGCCCACGCTGCCCAGGCCGATGACGTAGATGCGCACGCCGCGGTCGGCGGCCATTTTTGCCGCTTCCAGGGTGTCCACGCCCGTGGTGCTGCGGCCGTCGGTGAGCAGGACGATGGCTGCGGCGTCGTAGGAGCCCGGCGCCACCGGGGTGATCTGTTTGGGCGGCGGTTTGCCCTGGTCGTCCAGGCTGCGCCCGCGCGGCTTGATACCGAAGGTCAGTTCCTCGAGGTTGATGCCGTGCTCGGGAAACAGCTCGATCAGGCTGCTGACGATGGCGCTGCCGACGGCGGTGCCTCGCTGCATCTGGAAGCCGTCGATCGCGGCGACCAGGGCCGGGCGGTCCAGCGTCGTGGCATGCGCCACCTGGCTGTTGCCCGCAAAGGTGACCAGGCCGACTTCGACCTTTTTGGGCAGCTCGCCCAGGAACTGTTTTGCGGCCTCTTGCGCGGCCACCATGCGGGTGGGCTTGACGTCGCCGACGCGCATGCTGAGGGACACGTCCATCGCCAGGATGACGGTGGAGCGCGCCCAGGGCAGCGGCACCTTCGCCATGGGGCGCGCCGTTGCCAGCAGCAAGCCGGCGAGGGCCAGCAGCGCCAGGGCGGGTGGAATGTGTTGGCGCCAGGCGCGCCCGGCCGACGCGGCGCGAACCATGCCGAGGTTGCTGTAACGCACGGCCAATTTGCCCCGACGCCGCAGCAGCCAGAGGTAGGCCAGCGGTAGCAGGGGCAGCGCCAGCATCAGCCAGAGGGAGTGGGGCGACTGGAAAAACATGGAGCCACCATCTTGCCGCGTAAGCGATGGGCAGGCAACCGGCTGGGGCATTGGGGGGACCGGCCGCTTTGCACCCACAACCCACTGGGATAAGCCCGCTTTGTTAGCCTGTGGGCATGAAACGCCTGATCCCCTCCCTTGCACCGTTTTTGGGCGCTGCGCTGCTGGCCGCTTCCGTCTCCGTCGCCGCCGCAGACGCCTGGCCCGAGCTGACCCAGCCCGGCACCATCGTGCTGTTCCGCCACGCCACCGCGCCGGGCATTGGGGATCCGGACAACTTCAAGCTCGATGCCTGCGCCACCCAGCGCAACCTGGACGAGCGCGGCCGGGCCGAGGCGCGCAGGCTGGGCGAGCAGTTCCGCAGCCGCAAGATCACCGTCGGTGCGGTGCTGAGCTCGCAATGGTGCCGCACGCGGGAGACGGCCCGGCTGGCCTTTGGGGAGGCTGCCGTGAAGGACGAGCCGGCCTTCAATTCGTTCTTCAGCCGTTCGGCCGGGATCAGCGAGACGCAGACGGCGCAGGCACGCACCATCCTGGCGCGCTGGCGCGGCCCCGGCACGCTGGTGGTGGTGACGCACCAGGTCAACATCACGGCGCTGACCGGGGTGAACCCGGCCTCGGCCGAAGGCGTGGTGCTGCGGCCGGTGGCCGACGGCAGCCTGCAGGTGGTGGGGCGCGTGACGCCCTAGCTGTGTGGCTGGCCGCCGGCCTGTCGGTGTAGAGGTTGCCGACCACGTCCGGGACAGGCGCTGCCCGCAATGACAAAATGGCCTTCCCTGGTCACCCGGCTGGGGGACGGCTTGTTTATTTGTTGAAAGACGGAGGGGCCTCGTGATGCTGATGCAGCGCTTCATGGAAAACTACAAAAAGGCTTGGGAAACCCGAGACGAGGTGTTGCTGGCCTCGCTGTTCACCGGGGATGGCCGCTACCACAACACGCCGTTTGCGGTGCAGACCGGGCATGCGCAGATCAAGCAGTACTGGCAGCGCGTCAAGCTGCAGGCCGACATCGCGCTCAGCTTCGACATCCTGCATGCCGGGGCGCTGGGCGGCATTGCGCACTGGCACACCACTTACCAGGTGACTTCGGAAGAGATGTTTGCGATGTGGGCCACTTCCTCCGGCACCACGCAACTGGCGCGCCAGCCGGGCGACCCCCTGCCGCGCCTGGCGCTCGATGGCGTGGCCGTCGCCGAGTTCGAAGCCGGTGGCCTGTGCCGCGACTTCAGGATCTGGTGGCATTCGGTGGTGCAGCCACCGGCTTGACCCGCCACGGGTCGGGGCAGGCCCCATGCCCCCGCCAATCGCCAGAGAACGCCAACAGTCCGGTTCAAGCCGTGGTCGGCGGCTCGAATCTGCTACCAAATTAATAGCTGTCTACGCAAGTCAGCTGTGGCCTGAAGGCCGATTTGGCTATGAATCAGGGCGGCGATCAAACCTCGCTGGATGGCCAGTCGCTGAAGGGGAAGGGCAGGGTCTCGGTCGAGAAAGACACGAAGCCGGCGATCTGGCCGAGGTAGCGGCCCAGGCTGCGGCCCAGGCCCTGCAGGCGCGGGTTGGACTCTTCGCTGAACACCGCAAAGGCCAGCTGCACCACGGCGACGGCAATCAGCACCCAGGCGGCGAGCTGGAAGGCCAGGCACATCAGGAACATGAGCAGGGCGCGCATCGGCAGCTTGCGCGGCTCGGCGGTGAGGGTGGTGTCGGTCATGGTCGGCTCCTTCAGGGTTGCCCCAAATCGTGCTACTTCCATGGTGGGGCCGGATTGCGCTGCATCAAGCTTTTGTTTCTGGCCACGCCTTGCGCTTTCGCGCAAATGGCCATGGCCAGCCGCTGCGCCTAGAGCGGTTTTTTGGGATCTTTGCTTTTCGGGTCCTTGCTTTTGGGATCCGGCAGCGCGAGCTTGCGCGCCACCCCGTAACGGGCCCACATGGCATTCACGTCAAATTCGGTCCCGCGCATGGCCTCCAGAACCAGCTCGGGCTTGTGCCCCGAGCCGGCACGCGTGTAAAACGCCTGGGACGGCTTTGGATGGTACCGGGATGCCCAATCGAGATTCTCGGCGATGTAGCTCAAGTCAACGGTGCCGTCGGGCTTGAGGGGCGGCAGGATGTATCTGTCGCGGCCTGTGGCCGCATTCACCCTGTGGTCCGTAGGCGCCACGATTTGCTGGCTGGCACTGCCATACATCCGTATGCTGGCTTCCAGCAGGCCGAAGGTGATGTCGTGTTCACCCCGCAGCATTTCCTTTTGAAGATGCAGCAGCGTTTCAAGCGGCAGGTCCGAGAGCCGGAAGATGGGCGACGTGAAATACTTGACGGCCATGAACTTCTTCTTCAGGGCCTGCTCTGCCATCAGGGCCACATAAGGCTGGTACAGATTCATGATGAGTGCCAGGCGATCGCGGTGGGAATCGTTGACGATTCTGCAGGCCTCCGCGTAGGCCTGGCTGATCACCGCCTCATACTCTGCACCGAGTTTTTTCTTCATGGACATGTCCGATCCCTTGACGACCAGGACATGCTGGAAATGACCGCGGGTTTCGGCCTGAAATTTCAGGAATTTGTCGAAATCCCTGCGTTGCTCCGCAGTGATCATTTTGTCTGCAGGAGCAATGAAGGTTGTTTTTCCATTCGAAATGCCCAGGACCTCCAGCGCGAGCATACGGTTGGTCACGCGCTCGAGATACGAAGCTGAGTTCGATGCGGAGCCGACATCGGCAAGCATCAAAAAATTCTGCTTGGCGCCAGGCGTGCTGGTGCCGCTGTCTATGGTTTTTTTGATGGCCGCCGCGGTGCCCGTGGTGTCCGCGACCGAGGTGTAGTAGGTGCGGCGGCCCGTCTTGACCAATGTGCCGTGGTCTTTCTTGACCGAGAGCGTCAGGTAGACTTTTTTCGCCGGTGCCAAACAGCGCACAACACTGGTCGATCTCAGCGCGAGGCCGCGTAAGCGGAAAGTCATGATGCGTCTCCGAAGTCCTGGAGAAATTCTAGGAAGCGGCGGGCGTTTATCCCTGTGGCTTATTCACGCGCAGGCTGTAGAGTTTTAGCAGCCGGCGTGGCGACATACACCCGCCCGGCGCGCAGGGGCCATGCTTTTTCGGTAGATGCGCAAGTGTTGCGCGGCTCCGCGTCGTCAGGCGGACTTGCTCGCAGCCTGCGGATAGACGGTTTCCCCGCGCGCCAGCATCTGCGCGAACTGCGCGATGCGGCGCGCCCGCGTTTCGGGTTTTTTCGCGGTCTGGATGCGGAACAGCACGGCGTAGCGGTTCTGGGCGCTGACCGTCGCAAAAAAGTCCGCAGCGCCGGGATGGGTCTCCAGCGCGGCCTGCAGATCGGGCGGAATCTGCGCCTGGCTGGCCGGTGCATAGGCGGCGTCCCAGCGGCCATCCTTCTTCGCCCGTTCGATCTCGGCCAGGCCGGCGGGCTGCATGTGGCCGCTCTCGATGTAGCCCAGCGCCTTGTCCCGGTTGACTTGCGACCACAGGCTGCGCGCGCCGCGCGGGCACCAGCGCTGCAGGTAGTAGTGCTCGCTTTCGGCGTTGCGCTGGCCGTCGATCCAGCCGAAACACAGCGCCACTTCCAGCGCTTGCGGATTGGTCACGGTGGCTATGGGCGCGCCTTTTTTCGCGTGGCGCAGCCAGACGCTGGTCTTGCCGGCATGGTGCTGGGCCAGCCACTGCGCCCATTCCGCCTGGTAGCGGAACTGCAGCACGGCTTCGCCCTTGTGGCGGGTAGCGGGCGTTGGGCTCATGCGGCTTCAGGGCGTTTGCAGATCATCAGCAGGGCCGTGCCATCGGGCGTCAACACCTCGCCGGTGCTGCGAAAGCCGGCTTTTTCATAACAGCGGATGGCGCGGGCATTGCGCGGGTCGGGGTCGGTCTGGATGTGGCTGACCTGCGGATCGGTGAACAACTTCGCGACAAAGGCTTTCACCATCGCCGTGCCGAAACCACGGCCGAGTTTCGCTGCGTCGGCGATCGACTGGTCGATACCGCGTACGCCGGGGTCGGTTTCATCTTCCCACCAGCCGCCACCGGAACCCATGGCCACATAGGACTGGATGTAGCCGAAGGGTTCTCCGTCGAGCAGGGCGATGTACGGCTGCACCTGGCGCGGGTCGTCTATCCAGGCGCCGTACTCGGCCTCGACGTCGGCCAGGCTGGGCGCGTCGCCCCACCACTCGGTCCAGTGCGGGCGGGCTATCCACGCGTGCAGCAGGGGCAGGTCGGTCCTGGCCAGCGGGCGGAAGGCAAAACGTCTGGCCAGGTCGTCGGTGTGCTTTGTCTCCATGCGCTCAGACCTGCGTCCACACCGCCAGCTCGTAGCCGTCGGCGTCCTTGAAGTGGAAGCGCCGCCCACCGGGAAAGCTGAAGATCTCCCGGCAGATGCTGCCGCCGGCAGCCAGCACGCTGTCGCGGGCGGCCTCGAGCTGTTGGGCGTACAGGATGACCAGCGGCCCGCCGGCGGGCGAGGGCGCGGCCGTGGTGGTCAGGCCGCCCTTCATGGCACCGTCGGAAAACTCGGCGTATTCGGGGCCGTAGTCGGTGAAGGTCCAGCCGAAGGCCTGGCCGTAGAAGGCCTTGGCTTTGGCGATGTTGCGAACGTTGAATTCGATATAGGGCCTGTTCCCACTATTTACACAAGTGCGAACGTACTTAAAACAGCGCCAATCTAGGCGCGCGACGACGTCCAGCCTGGGCGGCTGGGCTAGGAGTGCAACAACGAGTGGCGCTGTTTTAAGCACATTCCCTCCGGGTTGCGGCCAAAAAGGGCCATGCGCAGTGTTGCAAAGCCTTGCCGGGCGCCGGCCCGGCTGCATTTTGCGCCTCGCGCATGACCTTTTTGACTCGCAACGCATCTTGCATAAATAGTGGGAACAGGCCCTGATGATGCGGCAGTTTTCGGGGGTGGTGCTCATGCAGGTTCTCCGGAAAGTGATGGTTTTATTGTGCACGGACGGCACACCCCCGGCTTAACGCGACACAAGGGCGCTGCGCGCATCCCTTGTTTATGGGATGGATGCCTCGCGCCAGTGCCAATAAGCTGCGTTGGCACAGGCCGGAGCGGTGATCTCCTGCCGGGCCGAGCCGCCCACAGAAGGAGTCGGTCGAGGTGCTTGGTCCCGGCGGCGATGGGGGCCAGGCAAGCCAGCGGACTGACCATGTGGGCAAACCGGGCTTGAATCCGGAGTAAAGTCTCTTCGAGATGTCGATTGGAATTTCCCTGTTGAAGATGCGCATGAATGTTGGCATATGGGCCAAACGAAGTCTGGTGGGCTTGCTGATGGCCGGACCGGTGCTGGCAATTGCCTGCGCAAGGACTGCGACTGACAGTGCTATTGCGGCGCGCCGCTGGATCCCCGTGATCAAGGCGGGGGAGCAGCAAGCCCCCCTCAAACAACACATGGTGATCGGATCGGTACATGCCTATCTGGTGCCGGAACAGACCGAGGCCAGCGTACAGACAGTCCGCCAGGGGATGATGGCGCCTTTGCAGATATTGTCCGATGAGGCGGTCGCGCGGGCGAGCCGGCGTTTTCGGTTTACGGGTGACGAGGTCTCGGCTTCCGCGCCTCCCGGCAGGAAGTGGATCCATGTCTACGCGTCGAGTTTCGGCAAAAGCGAGCTGCGATTGTCGGATTCATCGGGCTGGCGTCAGGTGGTGGAACTCGGCATGGTCTATCCGCAGCCCCAGCCGCGCGGCGAGCCCACCGAACTGAATCCCGATTCTGGTGGTGAACCCGTTTCGTTCGACGTGGACGCAAATAACAACACGCTTTGGCTCAGCCTGCCCGGACTCCTCAAGGAACGCTGGTCGATGGTCGAGGGCGAGGATACGAGTTTTGAACTCGTGCGGATGGAGCAATTGCCAGTGCCCGATGGCGATCCGGCGCGGGTCGGTGTGTTCTTGGTGGGGAGCCGCTCCGCGCGCAGTGGGCAGATCCGCATCGAAGGCGGGGGCATGCCGCGCAAGACCTTCAAATTCAATGTGCGTGTGAGACCGACAGCTGCGTGCTGAGACACGAGGCGGTGCGCCCATCCAGAATGATTGTCGGGAGGGTCAGAACACCTCGTTGAAGATATAAAACCAGTTGTCCTTGAACTTGTGCCACAGGCCGCGGTGTTGCCAGGCCTTGAGTTCGATCTCGTTGCAGCGGGCCACGTATTTTTCAAACACGGCGTCGAGCTGGCCGGCGAGCGCTTCGTCCTGGATGCCGAGGGTGATTTCGTCGTTGGTGTCGAAGGAGCGGTCGTCGAAGTTGCTGGAGCCGATGGCGCTCCAGACACCGTCGATGGTCATGACCTTCTGGTGCAGCAGCGTGTGCGGGTACTCAAACAGGCGCACGCCGCACTTGAGCAGCTTTTCGAAATTGCGGTGGCCGGCGTGTTGCACCATGGGGTTGTCGGAGCCGCTGGTGGACGGCATCATCACGCGCACATCGACGCCGCGCTTGACGGCTTCACCGAAGGCGTCGATGGCCTCGGGCTCGGGGATGAAGTAGGGGTTCTGGATCCAGATGCGCTTTTTCGCCAGGCAGATCACGGTGTGGTGAAGAATCTTGACTGCCGGGGCCGAGCCTTCCGGCTTGGCGTAGGCGGCGTGGATGCTGACCGTGCCGGCCGGCGCCAGTTGCGGGAAAACGTCTTCGCCGACAAACAGCTCGCCGGTCTGGCCACCCCAGTTTTCGCTGAAGGCCGCCTGCACGCTGTGCACGATGGGCCCCTGCAGGCGTACGCTCAAGTCGGCGTAGTGCTTGCCGTCCTCGGCGTTGCCCAGCCACTCGTCCACCACGCAATGGCCGCCGACAAAGGCCTCCCTGCCGTCGATCACCGCGAGCTTGCGGTGGTCGCGTTCGTTCATCACGCCGATGTTGTAGATCGAGCGTTCATGGAACATCTTGACCTTGCAACCGGCGTCCTGCATTTGCTGGCGCTCGGCCTTGCCGATCTCCTTGGAGCCGGTGGCGTCGAGCAGCACACGTACCTTGATGCCGGCGCGCGCGCGTTCGGACAGCGCATCGGCCAGCCGCTGGCCGAGCTGGCCTTCTTTCCACAGAAAGGTCTCGAAATGCACGGTCTGTTCGGCCGCGCGTATGCGTTCGATCAGCACGTCGAAGAAGGCGCCGTTTTCCAGCAGTTCCACCGCGTTGCCCGAGGTGACGCTGCCCAGGCTCAAGCCCGCCAGCGAGGGCATCAGCGTGTCTATCGACGCGCCGCATTCGATCTTGAGTTTGGGGTTGCGGTGGCGCTTGATCGACCAGATGACCAGTCCCAGCAGGGTGATGATGATGCCGAGGACCAGTGCCAGCGCCCCGTGCAGGGTGCTGCCGAGAAAGGATTCGCTCACGATCCGCCGAGGTCGTGCACGCGTTCGGCGTTGGTGGTGCTGCGCGTGCCTTTCAGGTGCATCTCGATGTCGGCGGCCTTGTCGCCGACTTTGGCAATCGCGTCACGCAGCTGGTCTTCCGTGGTGTCCAGCTTCCTGGTCCATTCGGCAAAGGCGGCGGGATCGTTGATGGCGATGCGGTCGGGGTGAACACCGGGCTGGGTCATGGGATTCTCCTGATGGGGTGACATGCGTGGAGATCGCAGCCTAAGGCGTGCGCGGCGCCGGCACTGTAGGCGGTTGCCGCAGACTGCTGAGCGCGCCGGGCGCTTGCGTCGCGGCGAACTGACTGCCGCCACCAGCCGATGCCGTCTCTGCCTGCCGTCCTACAGATCGCCCGCCGTGCGGTGGCCTACGCTGCCCGCTGATGACCACACCGCCTGACATCGACCCGAGCGAGCCCACTCCTTCCCGCCTGCGCCTTTGGGCCGCCGCTGTGGGCCATGGCTTGCGGCACCCGACGCTGCGCGGCGTGGCCTGGGGGCTGGCGGCGCTGCCTGTGGTGTTGCTGCTGTATGTGCTGGCGCTGATTCCCTTCACGCCCAGCATTGACGACCTACGCAAGGTGAAGGCCGCCAAACCCTCGGTGGTGTTGTCCGCTGACGGCCAGCAGTTGACGGTGTTCGAGCGCGCCAACCGAGAATGGGTGCCGCTGGCCGGGATCTCCCCGCATGTGGTGAACGCCCTGATCAGCACCGAGGATGCGCGCTTCTACCAGCACCGCGGCATGGACCTGCGGCGTACTGTGGCGGCCGCGATGAACACGGTGCAGGGCAAGGTGCAGGGCGGCTCGACCATCACGCAGCAGCTCGCGCGCAACCTCTACCCGGAGGAAATCGGCCGCTCGCGCACCCTCACACGCAAGATCAAGGAGGCCATCACCGCGCTGAAGATCGAGGCGGTGTATTCCAAGGACGAGATCCTCGAGACCTACCTGAACACCGTGCCTTTCCTGTACAACGCCTACGGCATCGAGATGGCGGCACGCACCTATTTCGACAAAACCGCCGACACCCTGGATGTGCTGGAAAGCGCGACCCTGATCGGCATGCTCAAGGGCACCAGTTATTACAACCCGGTGCTCAATCCCGAACGGGCGCTGCAGCGGCGCAACACCGTGCTGGGCCGCATGGTGCGGCAGCAGAAGTTGCCGGTCGCACAACTCGCCGCGCTGAAACAGATGCCGCTGAATGTGGACTTCGAGCGCCAGGAGCCCGAGATCGGCCCGGCGCCGCATGTCGCGCAGCAGTTGCGCCGCTGGCTGATCGAGTGGGCAGACCGCAACAGCTACAACATCTACGCCGACGGCCTTGTGTTGCGCACCACCCTCGATTCACGCCTGCAGGCCATGGCCAGCGAGGCCGTGACACGCCAGGCCGACAAGCTGCAGGCGCTGTCGGACGCCGACTGGGCGCAGAAGTCCGGCTGGACCGCGAAAGGCGCCAAACGCGCGCTGATGCTGGACTTTGTGCGCGACTCGGCAGGGTACAAGGCCGCCATGGCGGCAGGGCAGAACGATGGGCAGGCGCTGGCGACGCTGCTGGCCGACACCGCCCTGGTGCAGAAACTGCGCGAGGACAAGACCCGCTTGCAGGCCGGCTTCCTGGCGCTGAACCCGGCCAACGGCCATGTGCTGGCCTGGGTCGGCAGCCGCGACTTCGCCACCGACCAGTTCGACCATGTGGCGCAGGCACGGCGCCAGCCGGGCTCGACCTTCAAGCCCTTTGTGTACGGTGCGGCCTTTGAAAACGGCTCGCGGCCTTTCGACGGTTTCATGGACCAGCCGGTCGACATCGCCCTGGGCGACGGCACGTTCTGGCGGCCCGGCGACGGCGGCGGCCCGAGTGGCGCGCCCATGACGCTGCGCGAAGGGCTGGTGTATTCGAAGAACACCATCACCGCGCAGGTGATGCAGATCGTCGGCCCGGCGCGCGTCGCCGGTCTGGCGCGCAGCATGGGGGTGCGCCAGAGCAAGCTCGACGAGGTCTTGTCGCTGGCGCTGGGCACCAGCCCGGTGACGCTGAAGGAAATGGTGGCGAGTTACGGCACGCTGGCCAATGACGGCCGCTATGTCGAACCGATGCTGGTGACGCGCGTGGAAGACCGCCATGGCCGTGTGCTCGAGGAGTTTTCACCGGCGGTGGCCGAGGCCGGGCTGTCCACCAGCGCCGCGAACATGCTGGTCGACGTGCTGCGCGGCGTGGTGGACCAGGGCACGGGCGCCGCCATCCGCAGCCGCTACGGCATACGCGCCGACGTGGCGGGCAAGACCGGCACCACCCAGGACAACACCGACGGCTGGTTCATCCTGATGCACCCGCAGCTCGTCGCGGGCGCCTGGGTCGGCTTCAACGACAACCGTGTCACCATGGGCGATCGCTGGGGCCAGGGCGCGCACAGCGCACTGCCCATGGTGGGCGAGTTTTTCCGGCAGGCACTCAAGGAAAAGGTCGTCGATGCGCGTGCCCGCTTTTCCGCGCCCGATGGCCTGAGCAAACAGGCGCCACCGCCGGGGCTGGACCCGTTGCTGCTGCCGGGCGCCCCGCTGGCGGAAGTCAACTCGACCGAGCCGCCGCTGGCCAGCGGGGTAGCAGGTGCGCCCGCGACCTCGGGACAGCTGTCCCCGCCGCCGATCAAGTACATCAACATCCAGATCCATCCGGCCGCGCCCGCACCAGTGGCCGAACTGCCGCCGGCCGAGCCAGCGCCGCCTGCCGCCGTCGTGGGCGAACTGCCGGCGATGGAGCCTGCGCCGAGGATTGTTTCCGAGCCGTGATGTATTGGCCGCGCGCGCAGCACCCGGCTATGCAAAAGACGGCAGGACTGAACTCCCCACTCCCAACCCCCCGCCCTTCCCTCGCCCCGCTGGGCGAGGGAAGGGAGCCTCATTTGGCTGTGTGTGCTGCTCTCGCGTGCAAACATGTCGGTCTGTTGGGATTCCCGTGCAGGAAGCGCTTTGCGCTTCCTGCACTCCGAACGGGGGCCGGTATCCGGCTATTGGTTTTCTTCCCCCACCCGTCGGGCTGGGCCGAGGAGCGCAGCCGAAAACGGATCAGGACGGGCGATTGTCTGAGCGAAGCGAGTTCGAGCCCGGCCCCGTTTTCGGCGAGCACCGCAGGTTGCCCGCAGCGAAGCGGAGGGACCCAGACCATCGGGTCGCCTTTTCTTTGGTGACTTTCTTTTGGCGAAGCAAAAGAAAGTTACTTGCCGCCGGGCAACCCCCGGCTTGTTGCCAGACCACCGGGCGGAGCTAGCCAACATGGATCGCGGATCAAGTCCGGGATGACAAGCGAAGTGCTTGCGCCGGGCAACCCCCGGCCAACAGCCGCTGTGTGCTGCAAACCGCTTGACCTCGAGTGCACTCGAGCTTGCCCAATCGAGTCCCTTCCAGAATTCCAAACAAGGACACCGACATGAGCACCCCATCTTCCAACCCCAACAAACAACGGATGCAGGCGATTTTTGCCGAACTGGCGCAGGGCAATGGCCAGCCCTTTGTCGACGCCATGGCCGACAACTTCTGCTGGATCCTGCCCGGGCAAACGGCCTGGTCGCGCCGTTACGAAGGCAAACAGGTCGTGCACGAGCAGTCAGTTCGCCGATGCGCAGCGTCGGGGTGTCCTGCAGAAACAAGGAGGTGGTGGGCATGCGGCGCATTCTGGCGCAGCGGCGCGCCGGCTTCAAGCCCGGGGACCGTGAGCCGGGTTTGACGCGCTATCAAATCAGTAGCTGCCTGCGCTTGCCGGACGGACGCTGGAGGCCGATTTGATGATAAACCGGTACGGGTCGCCGCGGGCGCAGCAAACCGGCCGGCTTGCGGGGAAAATGGTGCTTTCAGCCCGACGACCCCACCATGCCCCTGCCTGCCCCCCAAGCCCGCTCCCAACTGCACACCCGCGCCGTGGTTTACCGCGGTTATCTCCGCGATGACGGCCTGTGGGACATCGAAGCCGAGATGAGCGACACCAAGACCTATGCGCTGGACCGCTCCGAGCGTGGCGAGATGCCGCCAGGCACACCCATCCACGGCATGGCGATACGCGCGACGGTAGACGACCAGATGACCATCCGCGAGATCAGCACCGCGATGGACCACACACCGTTCGGCGAATGCCGGGGCGGCGTGGACCCGATGCAGCAGATGGTGGGCGTGACCATGGGGCCGGGCTGGCGCCAGGCGATTGAAAAAGCGCTGGGCGGCACGCGCGGCTGCACGCATCTGCGCGAGTTGCTGTTCAACATGGCGACCGCCGCCTACCAGACCGTGCCGGTCTACCGCGAGCGCCTGCGCCGCCAGTCGGGTATGCCTGAGGCAGAAAACGCCGCGCCGCCCTACCACCTCGGCAAATGCCTGGCCTGGGATTTCAATGGCGCGGTGGTGCAGCGGCATTACCCGCAGTTCGCCGGCCTGCAGCCGGTGAAGAAGCCGCCGCGCGTGCCAGAACAGGGCTGACGGCCACGCTGCGCGGCCTTAGCCGCGTCGCAGCTTGTGGTTCACATAACTGGCGTTGCCCAGGCCGGTGCCCACCGTCAGCACGGCCCAGCGCTTGACATCCCGCATGTGCGGCAGCTCCGACAAACCCTGCACCACCGCGTCGTTGTGCATCCTGACCTGCGTGTCCTGGCCGGCGATGCGCGGCAGCCTGTCGCTCAGGCGTTGCGGCAGGTGAAAGCCCGCGCCCTCCCAGTTGCCGGGCAGGTTCTGCGTGCCGTTGGCGATCGAGCCGTCCTCGCGGATCACGCCGGGACAGGCGACGCCGACAAAGGGCGCAAGCTTGAGCTTCTTTTTCTTCGCCTTGCGGATCAGGGTTTCCAGCATGTCGGCGATGCCCTGCACCAGGTCCTCGCGCCGGGTCGCGTCATCGTCGTCGGCATGGCCCCACTTGCTGCGGCCGATCACGTCGGCCAGCGACAGGTTGGCGGCCTTGTGCTGGCGTGTGCGCACAATGCCGCAGCGCACATTGGTGCCGCCTATGTCCACCGCCAGCAGGGCGTTGTAGCTGTCCAGCAGTTCGGGCGGCGCCAGGTGCACCCAGCCGACCAGGCCGCCTTCGTCCGAATGGTGGTGCAGGGTGCGCAGCCGCACTTTGAGTCCCTGCTCTGCCAGCAGCGCCGACGCGCGCCGCACCGCACGGCGGCCGACCTCGGTTTGCTGGAAGCCGCCGCCCACCACGACGCGCTCGACCCCACGCCAGGAGGCATGGCGCAGGAAGCGGCGCACCACATGCGCGAGCTGGAAGGCATAGTCTTCGCTGGCCGCCGCAATCACCGCGCCGGCCGGCGTGTCGCCGCCGCGCAGGCGGTCCAGCCTGGCCTTGCCGAGTTCTGCCGTCGGCTTGTGGCCGAAAGGGTCATCGCCGCCGTCGAGTTCGCGGAACAGCGTACGCCAGTCGTCCAGCATGACGGAGAAGGCCTTGCGGCTGACCTGGTCGCCGAGGAAGCCGCCGCGATCACGCAGCGCCAGGCTGTAGCCGCGGATGCCGACGGCAGGCAGTTGCAGGCTGCCATGCAGCAGGGAAGGGTGGTAGTCGGCGGGCAGGGCGGGGACGCGTCGGGCCATGGAAGTGCGAGTCTTTCGGGCGAGTGGAAAAAGGTGATGGCTTCATGCTGGTCCGCGCACAGCGCACGCGCCAGACCTTGCGGGCGCGTCGGCCTGTCGGACTATGCCTTGCCATGCCCGCACTGGCGGGGCCTCGGGGTTGCTATGAAAGTCATAGCTGGCCACGCTGTTCCGGCGGGCGCTGGAGCCTGATTTGCTTGAGGATGCCGTGCCGGGGAGTGGCAGCGGCGGCTGGCCCGCCGGGCACACCGCAGGACGGGGCAGACCAGGCCGGCCAGGCCTTCACGGACAGCGCCTACACTGGCGGCGATGAACAAATTTCTTGAACGTATCCAACCTTTTGTTACGAAGGCGATGTACCACCTGCGGCACCCGACGCGGCGCGGTGTGCTGCTGGGCCTGGCGGCCTTGCCGGCCCTCGTGGTGCTGTATTTCCTGCTGCTGATTCCCTTCACGCCCAGCATCCGCGACATCCAGAAGTCCCGGACCCAGCAGCCGGCCATCGTGATGTCGGCCGACGGCAAGGAAATCGCGGCCTTCAAGGGTGCCAACCGGGACCGGATCAAGCTGGCCGACATTTCGCCGAATGTGGTGGCGGCGCTGATCTCGACCGAAGACCACCGCTTCTACGAGCACCACGGTCTCGACTTCACGCGGATAGGCGGCGCGGTGCTGCGCACTTTCGGCGGCGACCTGCAGGGCGGCTCCACCATCACCCAGCAACTGGCGCGCAACCTGTACCCGGAAGAGGTCGGCCGCTCGCGCAGCCTGACGCGCAAGTTCAAGGAGATCATCACCGCGCTGAAGATCGAGGCGATCTACAGCAAGGACGAGATCCTCGAGACTTACCTGAACACCGTGCCTTTCCTCTACAACGCCTACGGCATCGAGATGGCGGCGCGCACCTATTTCGACAAGTCGGCCGACAAACTCGACGTGCTGGAAAGCGCCACCCTGGTCGGCATGCTCAAGGGCACGAGTTATTACAACCCGGTGCAGAACCCCGAGCGCGCCAAGGAGCGCCGCAACCTGGTGCTGGGCCAGATGGTCAAGCACAACAAGCTCGATGCCAAAAAGCTGGAGGCGCTGAAAAAACGCCCGCTCAAGGTGGACTTCGAGCGCCAGACCGAGCCGCTGGGCGCTGCGCCGCACCTGACGCAGTATTTGCGCCGCTGGCTGATCGACTGGGCCGACCGCAACGACTACAACATCTATGCCGACGGCCTGGTGCTGCGCACCACGATCGATTCGCGGCTGCAGAAGCTGGCCAACGAGGCGGTCACGCGCCAGGGCGACCGCCTGCAGGGCGTGGCCAACAACGAGTGGGGCCCGCGCGCCTGGGCCGGAAAAAAAGACCTGGTGCGCACGCTGGTGCGCGAGACGCCGGACTACAAGGCCGCCAGGGAGCAGGGCGAGGCTGACGAGGACATCCTCAAGCGCCTGCTGGCCGACACGGCCTTTTTGCAGGCCCTGCGCCGGGACAAGACCCGGCTGCAGGTGGGCTTCATGGCGCAGGACCCGACCAGCGGCCATGTGAAGGCCTGGGTCGGCAGCCGCGATTTTGCGACCGACCCGTTCGACCACGTGCAGCAGGCACGGCGCCAGGCCGGTTCGACCTTCAAGCCCTTTGTGTACGGCGCGGCGTTTGAAAACGGCGCGCGGCCCACCGACAGCTACATGGACGACGCGGTCGAGATTTCCCTGGGCGGCAACCAGGTCTGGCGGCCGACCGACGGCGGCGGTCCCAGTTATGCCCCCATGACGCTGCGCCAGGGCCTGATGTACTCCAAAAACACCATCACCGCGCAGGTCATGCAGAGCGTCGGCCCGGCCCGGGTTGCCGATCTGGCGCAGGCCGCCGGTGTGCGCCAGAGCAAGCTCGAGCGGGTGATGTCGCTGGCGCTGGGCACCAGCCCGGTCACGCTCAAGGAAATGGTGGCGTCTTATGCGACCATCGCCAACAAGGGCAGCTACATCGAGCCCTTCATCGTCACCAGCGTGGAAGACCGCCACGGCAAGGTGCTGGAAAGCTGGCAGGCCAGGGCGCCCGAGCAGGCCATGCAGGTGTCCACCGCGGAAACGCTGGTGGATGTGATGCGCGGCGTGATCGACCAGGGCACCGGCACCGGCATCCGCAGCCGCCACGGCATCCAGGCCGACGTGGCCGGCAAGACCGGCACCACCCAGGACAACACCGACGGCTGGTTCATCCTGATGCACCCGCAACTGGTGGCGGGCGCCTGGGTCGGCTTCAACGATAACCGCATCACCTTGAGCGATTACTGGGGCCAGGGCGCCCACAGTGCGCTGCCCGTGGTCGGGGACTTTTTTGCGGCCTCGCTGCGCAGCAAGGTGGTCGATGCCCAGGCCCGCTTCGATGTGCCGAAAAACGCCAGTGCGCCGGCCGCCGCGCCGTCCAACCCGGTCAACGACTGGTTCAACAGCCTGTTCCCGCCGGCCGGCCAGGTGACACCGCCATCACAGCCCATGACCACCCCGGACGGCAGCCCGATTCCCGGCCTGTCGCAGCCCCCGCCGCCGCCACCGCCACCGCAGCCGGTACAGCAGCAGCCGGCGTATGCGCCGCCGGGTGTGGGTGTGGTGATCCCGCCGGCGCCCCTGCCACCGCCCGGCGCTGCGCCGCCCGGCTACGTGGTGGTGCCGGCGCGGCCGGTCCCGCCGCAGGGCAGCGGTGGCGGCATCCCCATCCTGCGCGAATACGGCGCGCCCGACGCCGGCAACCGCTGACACGGCACTGCCTACAATCGGCAGGCGGCCGCTGACGGGCGCGCCTTCCCTACCTGCCTACGCCCTTGTCCATGACCCCTGGCTCCGCCACCCTGCCTGCGGCCACGCGCCGGTCCATCCTGCTGCTGTCCTTTGCCACCTTCGCCAGCATGGCGGTGCAGCGCATCTGCGACGCCATGCTGCCCGAGCTGTCGCGCACGTTTTCGGTCAGCCTGACCCAGGCCGCGCAGGTGGTGTCGGTGTTCGCCGTGGTCTATGGACTGGCGCAGCTGGTGTACGGCCCGCTCGGTGACCGCTTCGGCAAGTTCGGCATCGTGACCTTCGCCACGCTGGCCTGCAGCATAGGCAGCGTGGTCGCGGTGTTGGCCACCAGCCTGGACATGCTGCTGCTGGCGCGTGTGCTGGTGGCCCTGGGCGCAGCGGCTGTGATCCCGCTGGCCATGGCCTGGGTCGGCGACACCGTGGCCTACGAATTGCGCCAGGAAACGCTGGCACGCATCGGCCTGGGCACCACCCTGGGCCTGGTCAGCGGCCTGCTGGTGGGCGGCGTGGTGACCGATGCGCTGGGCTGGCGCTGGGCGTTTGTGCTGACCACCGTGCTGTTCGCCGTGGTTGGCGCCTTGCTGTTGGTGGACTGGCGCCGCCAGCTGGCCGTGGGGCCGGCCGTGGTGAAGGCGGCCGGGCCGCGCACGCCTTACCTGCGCCAGGTGGGCGCCATCCTCGGCGGCCGCTGGCCGCGCTGGGTGCTGATCGTGGTGTTTATCGAAGGCATCACTGGCTTCGGCGTGCTGGCGATCTGGGCCTCACACCTGCACGCGGTGCACGGTGTGTCGCTGACCTTGTCGGGCGCGGTGGTGGCGCTGTTCGGGCTGGGCGGCATGGGCTACATGGCGCTGGCGCGGCAGCTGGTGCGGCGTTTCGGCGAGCGCGGCCTGGCCCTGCTGGGCGGCAGCATTGCCGGCGCGGGCGCCATGCTGCTGGGGCTGTCGCCCTGGTGGCAACTGGCGATTCCGGCCAGCCTGCTCAGCGGCTTCGGCTTTTTCATGCTGCACAACACCTTGCAGACCAACGCCACGCAAATGGCGCCGAGTGCACGCGGCACGGCGATGTCGATGTTCGCGGCCATCCTGTTCCTCGGCCAGGCCATCGGCGTGCTGCTGGCCGCCGGCCTGAGCGCGCGCATCGGCTCGACCGCGGTGGTGGCGCTGGGCGGCGCGGTGCTGGTCGTGCTCGGTGCGGTGTTTGCCCACGGCATCCGGCGCCGCGACAGCCTGCAGGCCACGGCCTAGCTTTCATTAGCTATCAAAAGCATAGCTGCTTGCGCTTGCCAGGCGTGGTCCAGAGCCTGATTGAGTTCAAGAGATCAGGGCGCCGCCTGGCGGCCCGACAGGCGCTGCAACTGCCGCCCCATGCTGCCGAAGCGCCGCCGGTACTGCGCCGGGGTCAGCGCCACCTCGCGCCGGAACAGGCGGGTAAAAAAGCTGGGGTCCTGGTAGCCGACCTCGAGCGCAATTGCTTCCACCGGCTCGTCGCCCGACTCCAGCATCTGTTTGGCTTCTTCCAGCCGCAAGCGGTGGATGTAGTCGAGCGGGCTCATGCCGGTGGCCTGGGTGAAGCGGCGCTTGAAGGTACGTTCGGCCAGGCCTGACATCGCCACCATGCGCGCCACCGGTGACTCCAGGCTGTAGTTGGAGGCGGCCCAGACCTGGCAGTCGGCGATCAGCGGGTCGCCGGCAGTGCCGCCGGCCGTCAGCGAGGCATAGGCCACCGGGCTGGTGCCATGGAGTTCGAGCAGGTTGATGCGCGCCACCTGCATCGCGTCTTGCGGTCCGGCGAAACGCGCGATCAGGGCCAGCACCAGCGTGTGCCAGACCGTGCCGCTGCCGGCCATCAGGATGCGCTGGTCGGCGCCGGCCACCACGAAGCCGCGCTCGGCGTGCCAGCGCGTGGCCGGGTGATTGCGCCGCAGCATGTCGCAATAGGCCCAGTGCGAGGTCGCGTCCTCCCCGTCCAGCAGGCCGGTGCGCGCCACCAGCAGCGCGCCCGAGCAGGCGCAGGCCAGCATCGCGCCGGCCGCATACCGCTCACTGATCCAGGCCACCTCCGGCTCGTACAGCTCGTCCAGCGGCTCGCCGGGCGGTACCGCGAGGTCGGTGATACACACCACGTCGGGCGCCGGGCAGTCGGCGAAGCTGCGGTCGGGCGTGATACACACGCCGTTGGCGGCCTCCAGCGGCAGGCCGTCGCGGCTGACCACCAGCGGCAGAAACGGCGAGCTGGCCGGTGCGCCGCCGTGCAGCATCTGCCAGTCGCGGCGCACGCTGGACAAGGCGTCGTAAAAGCCGTACAGGGTGGCGGCGCTGACCGCGGGCGCGGCGATCAGGGCCACCGTGATGGGGGCGGGGGAAGAAGCCATGGCATGTTCGTCCTGTTTGTTGCATGAATGACGCTGGTGCCCGGCCGCGGGCGCGGCGAGACTGGCGCCTTGCAAAAACGCAATTCTTGCAGCAACCCTCTCACCACAGGAAATTTTATGAAAGACAGTTTCGGTCACGATTTTTCCGGCGCCAACGATGCCAGCCTGCAGGCTTTGCTGCAGGCCCAGGACGAGCTCCGGTGTTACCTCAACGATCCCGCCGCCAGCGTGGAGCTGGCGCTGGCCGCCAGTCCCGACATGACGATGGCCCATGTCATGAAGGCCTGGCTTTATCTGCTGGGGACCGAACCGGGCGGCATCGCGGTGGCGCGCGCCTGCTGCGAGGCGGCGGCCGCCTTGCCGGCCAACGAACGCGAGCAGCAGCACCTGAAAGCCGCCAGCCTGCTGGCGCACGGCCACCTGCAGGAAGCGGCGCGGGTGCTGGAGGACCTGAGCCTGCGTTACCCGCATGACCTGCTCGCGCTGCAGGCCGGGCACCAGATCGATTTTTTCCGCGGCGATTCACGCATGTTGCGCGACCGCATCGCGCGCGCCTTGCCGGCCTGGGGCCCGGGGCAGCATGGCCGCCATGCGGTGTTGTCCATGTACGCCTTCGGCCTGGAGGAAACCGGCGACTACGCGGGGGCCGAGCGTTTTGGCCGCCAGGCGCTGGAGCTCGAGCCGCGCGACGGCTGGGCCTGGCATGCGGTAGCCCATGTGCTGGAAATGCGCAACGATCCGGCCGCCGGCGTGGCCTGGCTGGCGCCGCAGGCCGCGGTCTGGTCGCGTGACAGTTTTTTTGCCGTACACAACTGGTGGCACCTGGCGCTGTTCCACCTGGAACTCGGCCAGGTCGACGAGGTGCTGCGCCTGTACGACGGCGCCATTGCCGGAACCGGCTCCTCCCTGATGCTGGACCTGGTGGACGCCAGCGCCATGCTCTGGCGGCTCAAGCTGCGCGGCTTGGACGCGGGTGCGAGATGGGCAGCGCTGGCCGAGCGCTGGGCCGCCGCGTCGGTACCGGGTCTGTACGCCTTCAACGATGTGCATGCCATGATGGCTTACACCGGCGCCGGCCAGGCGGGGCGGCAACGCGCGCTGCTGGATGCCCAGCGCGCCGCCATGGAGCGCGACAACGACAACGCCGGTTTCACGCGTGAGGTCGGTGAGCCGGTGTTGCGCGCGCTGCAGGCGCTGTCCGAAGGCGAGGGCGGCCGGGCCGCTGCGTTGCTGCGCCGCATCCGCAGCCAGGCGCACCGTTTCGGCGGCAGCCATGCGCAGCGTGACGTGATCGACTTGACCCTGCTGGCGGCGGCGCGCCAGGCCGGCGACCGCCCGCTGGCCGATGGGCTGGCCGCCGAACGCCAGCGCCTGCGGCCCTGGGCGGCGCGTGTGGCGGCACGCGCGATGCCGGCGGAGGACGCGCTGCTCTGCGCGGCCTGAACTGGCCTGCGCTTGCGCGGGTGCCTGCGGACAGGCCGGTTGGGGGCAAAAGCGTGATTCAATCACCCCAGCGCTCCCCTCCGCACCCAACCCCAGGCACCCCATGGCATCCGCTCAGGCAATCACCACCGACGACTACAAGCTGTTCCCCTCGCCGCGCAACCGGCACAAGGTCATTTTTGCGCAGCAGGTGTTTGTTCCTTACCCCTACATGCTGATCGACATGGACAGTTATGACTTCAAGGGCAAGTCCAGCCTGTTCGCCGCTTGCCGGCTCAGCGACGGCAAGATGGGGCAACTGGTGACGCTGGAGTTGCCGGAAGACGAAGCCCGCTTCAAGGACCGCTTTGTGCCGGATTGAAGGCTTGTTGATGGATGTACCGTATCGGACTGCAGCCCCTGTCCGACGGGCGTGAGCAGCTATCAATAACATAGCGTTCTGGTCAATGGGCGCTTGATGCATACTTGCCCCCATCATGGCGACCGCGCCCCGCAAACCCGCAAAAACAAAGGCCGCGCCGCCGCCGAAAAAGCCGCGCACGCCGCGCAGCCACCACTACCACGTCTATGTGATCGAGCTGTCCGACGAAGTCTGGAACGTCGGCCGCTTCCGCCGCGCCAACCCCGACTGGCAGCTCGGCAAACCCTTTGTGTACGTCGGCATGACCGGGCTGGATCCGGACGTGCGTTTCGACAAACACAAGGCCGGCATCCAGGCCAACACCTATGTGCAGAAGTGGGGCCTGCGCCTGCTGCCGCAGCTCTACACCATGTACAACCCCATGCCTTATGAAGGCGCGCGCGACATGGAAGTCGAGCTGGGCATTGCGCTGCGCGAGCAGGGGTACGGGGTGTGGCAGGCCTGAGACGGTTCCGGATGCCGGCGCAGCTTGTGGCTGGCCGCGTAGTGAAAAAGACCGATATGTCTGTATAAACACGCAGTTGCCTTGGACCTGCGCTGGCCTGCCTGTCCCGGGCACCGGCGCTGTGCAGTTTTCCTGCGGCCTGAGCCGGTCCACCTTCATGCGAAAGAATTGATACATGCACGTTTTTATCGCGGGCGCAGGCAAACTCGCCACCGAGTTGCTCGACCAGCTGGCCCAAGGCAGCCCGTTCAATGTCTCGCCGTGGTCTGGTGCGCTCGATGCGGGAGCGCGCGCCATCGTCGTGCATGCAGGCTCGGGGCGCGAGATGGGTGAGATTGAGCGCTTCTGCCGGAGAACCTCATCCGTGCTTGTCGAGCTGGCCACCGGCTCTTCCATGGAAGGCCAGCAGCCCGGCTTTCCGGTCGTGCTGTGCCCGAACACCAACATCCTCATGCTCAAGTTCATCTGCATGCTGGAGCGCGCCGGCCCCTTGTTTGCGGGGAGCCGGATCAGCATCACGGAGTCCCACCAGGCCTCGAAGGCGTCCGTTCCCGGCAGCGCGGTGGCGATGGCCCATGCACTTGGAGTTGCTGCGTCCGGGGTCAGATCCGTGCGCAGTGCGTCCGAGCAGGCCACAGAGCTCGGCATCCCGACAGAGCATCTGGCGCGGCACGCGTATCACCGCATCGAGATTCACGAGGGCCCCTGCACCATCGCCATGGAAACCCGCGTGTACGGTGAGTCCCCCTACGCGAGCGGGCTCCGGCAACTGATCGTTGCCATCCAGCAGAGGCCGTTGCAGACCCGTGTGTATGGCGTCAACGAGTTTATCGAGAACGGCTGGGTGTGATGTTTTCAAGCAGTGACCGGAAGATGCTCCTGGCCGTGAAAGGGGTTGGACCGGCAGTCATCGCGCGGCTGGAGCAGATGGGCTACTCGAACCTGAGGGACCTGGCCGCCGCTGACGCGCGGCAGATTGTCGAGGGAGCGGCAGCACTGGCAGGGTCCACCTGCTGGAAGAACAGTCCGCAGGCCAAAGCGGCGATACAGGCAGCGATTGCCGCAGCGGCCGGTGCCAGCCGGTCGAGGCAGGCCGCCGGGCCAGCCGGAAAGTCTGCGCCATCGCCGCAGGCCATCCGTGAACTTCAGGCCATCGCCAACCTTGGCCCGAAGTCTGCCGCGGTGCTTGCGGCTGCTGGCGTCCAGTCGTTTGAGCACCTTGCGGCGCTGGGGTCCGTGGCGGCTTTCTCCATGGCCAGGCGCTCGGGCGCGCGGGTCAGCCTCAATCTTCTGTGGGCGATCGAGGCGGCGCTTTGTGGCGAGTCATGGCAAACCGTCGCCCGCGAGCACCGAACCAGCCTGCTGCTGGCTCTGGAGTCGCACGAAAACGGCGGCCAGGCCTATGCTCGGGGGCTGCAAGCCGACGGCACGCTCAGTCCATCGCAATCGACTTGAACGACGCGCCGGGCAGCTTGTCGGAGCTGGTGTTGCGCAGCTTGCTGACGTCGTTGAGGAGCCGGGCATCGCGCGGCGTCATGACTGGCCTGGACTCGATATGCGCCTCCAGCACCCCCAGGTTTTTGTACAGGTCGGCCTTGTCGGGCGATACCTTGATCTGGCTGGCTGCACCTTGGCCGTAGTTGCGGCTGGCGGAGTCCTTGAGCAGCACGTTGGAGATGCCGACCGAAAAGTTGCCCCAGACGGCGGCCTTGGCCGTGTCCTTGTCCGAGGCTTTTTCGAGTGCGATTTCCCCGGTGAGCGCTCGCAACTGCTCCAGCTTGGCGCGCCCGGCCGGCGTGGCGCTCATGGCCGCCCAGCCGGGACTGGCGGGGTCGAAGCTGGCCGTCCAGGTGGAGGTGTCGACATTGGCGAACTGGGTCGCCAGCGGCGTGTCCCTGGTCACGTCCCGCACCGCGTAGGCGATGTCCACATACACGAACTCCAGCTCGGCGACCGACAGCTGGCAGCCCTTGAGCGAAACCTCGCGGGTGCCCGGCACGGTGTAGCCCTTGGTGCGTTCGTTGCGCGGTGGCACGATCTTGAAGTTTTTCGCAGTGAGGTCCTCGGGTTTGCACGCGAAGCGGCAACTGAGCTTGCCATTGGCGTCGGTGTTGCCCGGGCATTCGCCGCCGGCCGAGGCCGTGTCGCCCAAACGGATATTGAAGCTGCCCACATCGCGAAACGGCCGTGGGGTGTTGGGCATGGCGTGCTGCTTGACCAGCAACTGCAGGGTCACCTCGGCGAAAACCGGGCTGGCAGAGGCCAGCACAAGACTGATGGCAAGGGTGCGCATGTCAATCTCCTTTCTTGCTCCATCCCGTCAGAACCAGCACGGCGCTGCCTGCGACGAGAAGCAGCAGCGCCGATGCGAGGATCTTGCCCAGCGGGCTTGCACGCACGGGCCAGTTGAAAAGCGTCGCATTCTCGACCCGGCACACGCCGCCCTTCAGGCCGGTTTCGTACACCACAAACACGCCGAGGTCGTCCAGCGTTCCGGGCTTGGCCAGCCGGATGTGGAAGCGGTAAAGAAAGGACTCGCTCAGGTCCCGCAGGGTGAAGTTGATTTTGGGCTCGCCGCCGTCGGTGTAGACCGTTCCTTCGCAGAGTGCGCCCGGGCAGGTCTCGCCGGCCATCGGGTGCAGGCCGAGGTTGGCGTCCTTGTTGGCGCCCGTGAGGTCTGCGGAACTGAGGAACTTGACATTGAGCAGCAGGGGCTTGTTGGCGCTGAAGCTCAGCGGCAATGCCGAGGGGGCCTGTCCCCGCATGTAGCCGGTCACCATCAGCTTGATCGGGCTGAGTTGCTCTTTCTCGATGACGATCAGGCAGCGTTCCAGCCAGCCGGACATCAGTGACTTGAGGGTCGATTCGCTGAAGGTCACCAGCGGCACGAGCAGGGCCAGGACCACGGCCGCCGCGGCGGGGCGAAACTTCCGGAGCGCTTCCTGGATGGGCATGCGGGAACTTCCCTGAAACAGCGCGCGGCCGGGCTGGGCCATGACCGCACAGAAAGGCAGTTTCCGGCGCTCGCCCCCCGCTGTCATCCTGCATTTGGAGGAGAACAAAAAGCCTACAGACAGGCGCGATAGCCCGTGTCCCACACGCAGCCCGTTCGCGCGCCTACGGCCCGCGCGTGCGCAGGCCTTAAGGTCGACAGTCGGGTTTGTTTCCCGGACTTTTGCAAAGCGAGCATCATGGATATTTCCACCCAGGGCGAAAAAAGGGCTTTTTTGCATGACCAGCGGGCGGCGCAGCGTTTCGGCCTGGCCCTGCGCCTGACCGTCGACGGCGACGAGGGCGCGACGCATGACCTGAGCGCCACCGGCCTGTATTTCGCCTCCGACACCCCTTATGCGCCGGGCCAGACCCTGGCGATGGTGCTTGATCTGCCGGACGGCACCGGCACCCGCCAACTGAACTGCGAGGCCGAGGTGGTGCGGGTGACGCCCGTCGAGCAGGGCTTCAACGTCGCGGTGCGCCTGCTGACGCCGCTGTTTCCCTGAACGGCCCCGGCGCGGCGAGCGCTGTCACCGCGGTTGCACGCCGGCGGGAAGCCTAGGCATAAACTGGGAACCATCAACCCAGGAGACTTTTCCCATGCTGACCCTTTGCGGCTCCCCGATTTCCAACTACTACAACAAGGTCAAGCTCGCGCTGCTTGAAAAAGGCGTGCCTTTCACCGAAGAGCTGGCGGCCACCCACAGCACGGACGAGGCCATCCTCAGCGCCTCTCCGCTGGGCAAGATCCCGTTTATCCGCACCGAGCGCGGCGGCCTGTGCGAGAGCCAGGCCATCCTCGACTACATCGAGGCGACCGTGCCCCAGCCCGCGCTGATGCCCGCCGACCCCTTCG
The DNA here is from genome assembly GCA_030683705.1 of Polaromonas sp. Taxonomy (GTDB): domain Bacteria; phylum Pseudomonadota; class Gammaproteobacteria; order Burkholderiales; family Burkholderiaceae_C; genus Polaromonas. The sequence goes on from JAUXPP010000065.1 coordinate 47,622, forward strand.
AGGCGGCCAAGGTGCGCGAACTCACCACCTTCATCGACTGGCACCTGGAGATCGTCGCGCGCCAGTTGTACGCCTCGACCTTCTTCGGCGCAGCGCCGCTCAGCGAAGGCAACCTGGCGCGCATCCGCAAGCAGCTCGAGACCAACATCGCGGCCTTCAGGAAGCTGGCGAAGTTCTCCCCCTACGTCGCCGGCGACAGCCTGACGCAAGCCGACTGCGCCGCCTTTGCCAACCTGCCGCTGGTCGGCATGGCCAGCAAGGCGGCCTTCGGCGAGGACCTGCTGCTGGCAGGCGGCGTGGACTACAAGCCTTACGTCAAGTTCATCGGCGAGCGAGCCTCGGCGCAGAAGGTCGTGGCCGACCGCAAGGCCGCACAAGCCAAAACTTGAGTCCGGCCTGCCGGGCTTTCGGCGCCAAAAAATCACAACTTTTTCTCCTGCGAATGGGGGATGCGCGGCAGCGGCGGCGCGTTTGTAATTTGCAGCGGAGGAAGGTGATTTTCGCCCGGGTGTGGACTTGTTGCTGCCACAGCGGACGCGTGATCACCGATGGGTATGGACAAGATCACTGTGCAGTGCGGAGCATCCGGCGGCCCTGGACGTGGCGCGAGGCTGCTGGTTTTCGGGGCCTTGTCGCTGCTGCTGCTGGCTGGGTGCTCCAGCTTGCGCCACGGCGGCGCGCCGGACCCGGCGTTCAGCGTCGAGACCGATCTGGCGGCCATGCGCCAGGCCTTGGGGACCACCGGTTCGGTCACCGGTTATTACGCGGGCGCGGCCACCGAGGAGCGGCGCAATGCCTTCGTCGATTCCCGCGTCGCGCTGGCCAACCTGGCCTACATCCAGTTCATCAGCGAGCTGACGGCCGACAAACAACACCTGGACGCCGCATCCGACATGCTGATCCTCGGCCTCAACCTGCTGGGCACGGCCGCCAACGGCGTGCGTGCACAGGCCAACCTGGCGGCGACGGCAGCGGGGGTGGGCGGCGGCAAGGCGATTGTGGACAAGAGTTATTACTACCAGAAGACGACCTCGGCGCTGGTGACCAGCATGAACGCATCGCGCAAGGAGGTGCTGCTGCGCATCCTGGAGGGTGTGAAGAAACCGCTGGCGCAGTACAGCTTCAGCCAGGCGCTGGCCGATACCCATGACTATTACGCCGCCGGCACCCTGACGTCGGCGGTTGCCGCGGTGCAGGCCGGCGCAGCCGCGCGTGAAGCGAAAGCCGACCAGGCGCTGGCGGTGCTCGGTGAGGCCCGGGTGCTCACGGACGCCCAAATCGACAACCGTGTGGTGGTGGTCAACGCCATCCTGGCGGCCACCCAGAAGGACGACCTGCCCAAAATGAAGAACCTGCTCAAGCTGCTCGGGCTGGAGTCGCTGCCGCAAAACACGGTGGAGGAGGCGAAGTCCTCGCTGCTGGGCAACTACCGGCGCGTGCTGCGCGACAAGCCGGACCTTCCCGCCACCATCAAGGACAAGCTTTAACGAAGGAGAGCAGCATGGGCAGCTATTACATGACCATGAGCGGGGCGCACACCCTTGCGAAGTTGCAGCAGGCGATACGCGGTGAAGAAGCGCTGGCCTCGCAGTTTGTCAAAAGCCAGCTGTCGGCGGTCGATGGCAGCATCACCAACCTCGTGACTTTCCAGGAAGTCAATGCGATCCCGCCGGCGCTCAAGCTGCTCCCGCACGGCAGCGCGGCCCCCGCAGGCAGCACACTCGCCTGGTCCGGCGTGATGCTGGTGGGTGGTTCCAACGCGGTGGTGGATGCCTACCGCACATCGGGCGGCTGATTTTTTATTGCCTCGCGTCGCGGGAGACGGGCCATGTTTTTCGATCATCAGGCGTTTGTGGCTGGGTACGAAAACCGGTTTTCGCGGCTGACGGCCTCGCAGTACCAGGGGCTGGACCAGTTGCTGGCCTTCATCGAACTGGACCCCGAGATCCAGGACTTGCGCTGGGTGGCCTACATGCTGGCGACGGTCAAGCATGAATGCGCCAACACCTTCCTGCCCATCACCGAATACGGCGCGAACTCGTATTTCGCCAAGTACGAGCGGCCGTCGGCGATCAGTGTCCGGCTGGGCAACACCGAAGCCGGCGATGGCCTGCGTTTCAAGGGGCGCGGTTATGTGCAGATCACCGGCCGCGCCAACTACGCACGGCTCGGCCATGCGCTGGGCCTGGGCGATGCTTTCATCACCCAGCCGGCGCTGGTGCTCGAGCCGGTCAGTGCCTACCGCATCATGTCGCTGGGCATGCGCGCCGGGCTGTTTACCGGCAAAAAGCTGGCGAGCTTCATCACGCCCGCCGGGTGTGACTATGTGGCGGCCCGCCGCATCATCAACGGGCAGGACAAGGCCCGGGAAATCGCCGACATGGCCGACAGGATCGAGGCTGCGCTGACGGTGGCCCTGCTCGATTGAGGCCTGCGGCTGCCGCCTGTCGGCTCCGCGCGACGCCTGGCTAAAACTTTCGTTCTGGCGGCAGCGGCGCGCGATGGGTGCTGCCTGCGTGTGGGAAGATTCGCGGATTGCTGCAGGCATTCCTGCCCCCCTCATCCCGCATGGAGCGCTGTCCGTGAAGAAGTTTTTCCTCGCCTGCCTGCTGTTGGCGGGCGCTGCCCTGGCGCAGCCCCTCTGGTTCACGGTGCTCGGTGACCCTGCCAACCCGGCTGTGGACACCATCGAGGTCGATCCCTCGCCCGTGAGCGTCACGCCGGACGCGCAGACCATGCGCGTGCGGGTGAGCCGCGCCCAGCTCCGCAAGAACTGGGAGGGTGTGCCTTACCGCTCCTATGAATCGGAGGTGGTGTTCGATTGCACCAGCCGCAAGGCCAGATATACCTCCATGGTGTTTTACATGCAGCCCTTGTGGCAGGGCCCGTCACACAACACCTCGACCTACACCCGCGACAATCCGCGCTGGATGGAGTTTCGCGACGTCAGGCCCAACCCGAACCGGCAGATCATCCGGGCCGCCTGCGAGAGCGGTCGGGTGAAAACCAGCGATGTTCCCGGAAGTTTGTATCCCCTGGAAGACTACATCCAGTCGCTATAAAAACGATAGCTGGCTGCGCTGGCCCTGCATGGGCTGAAGGCCGTTTAATTGTCAAGGGCGGAGGCCACCAGCGCCGGCGTCTCGCGGTACAGCGCCGGCAACACGGTTTTCAGGCTGGCGATTTTGGGCAGGTCGAAACGCCGGATGTAGGGCGAATTCGGGTGGCGCGTGGCGTAGTCCTGGTGATACGCCTCGGCCGGGTAAAACGCGGTGAGCGGCGTCAGCTGGGTGACGATCTTGCGGGGATACACCTGCGCCGCATCGAGTTGCGCGATGTAGCGCTCGGCCACCTGTTTCTGGCTGTCCGTGCGGTAGAAAATCGCCGAGCGGTACTGGGTGCCGGTGTCCGGCCCCTGGCGGTTCAGTTGCGTCGGGTCGTGCGCGACCGAAAAATAAATCTGCAGCAACTGGCCGTAGGACACCTGTTTCGGGTCGTAGCTGACCTCTACCGCCTCGGCGTGACCGGTGCGGCCCGTGCCTATGCTGCTGTAAGTGGCGGTTTCGCGGGCGCCGCCGGAATAACCCGACACCGCGTTCAGCACGCCCCGGGTGTGCTGGAAAACCGCCTGCACGCCCCAGAAGCAACCGCCGGCAAACACGGCCGTCTCAAGCGCGGCAGGGCTGCTGGCGGGCGCCCAGGCTGGCGGCGGCAGCACCACGGCTTTTTCGGTGGCGGCGCTGGGGCCCAGCAGTCCCCAGCCCAGCAGGCCGGCCGCAGCCACCGATGCCAGCAGATTGAAGCTGAAGGGGCTGCGCATCAGGCCGCCGCAAAACTCAGGGCGACGCCGTTCATGCAGTAACGCAGGCCGGTCGGGCGCGGGCCGTCGTTGAACACATGGCCCAGGTGCCCGCCGCAGCGGCGGCACAGGACCTCGGTGCGTTTCATGAACAGCGTGCGGTCCACCTCCTCGACGACGGCCTGGTCCAGCGGCTTCCAGAAGCTGGGCCAGCCGGTGCGGCTGTCGTACTTGGTGCTGGAGGCAAACAGCGGCAGGGCGCAACCGGCGCAACGGTAGGTGCCGGCGCGTTTTTCCTGGTTGAGCGGGCTGCTGTGGGGCCGCTCGGTGCCGGCCTTGCGCAGCACCGCGTACTGGTCTGGCCGGAGCAGGGCTTTCCACTCGACGTCGGTTTTGCTGACTTCATAGGCACGGGCGGGCGCCGCGGCTTCAGCCGGGCCGCTGGTGAACAGGGCGCGCGCGCCGGCCAGCCAGGCCGACAAGGCGCCCAGGCCCAGCAGGGTGTTTCTTCGGCTTTTCATGGTGTGTCCTGGAGGCTGGCCATCCGGCCGATGCGGGTTGGAGTCGCCGGGGCGGTCGCGGTTCCGGATATTTCCGGGCCGGCGGCAGATTTTCTGCCGGACGGCGCATCCGGCCGGAAGCCCGGCAGGGCCGGTGCGGGGCCGGGCGATATGATCTGCCGCAGGGGACGCAGGGCCCCATCACAACAACATCAGGAGGAAACCATGAACGCTTCAGTGCCGTCCAGCCTGAACACGCCGGGTGCTGCCCGGGTGCCGGGCCAGGATCCACAGTCCTATCACCTGCAAATCCGCTTCACCGGCTCCGGCAGCGAATATTTCCGCATCTGGATCGTCAACCTGCTGTTGATGCTGCTGACCCTGGGCATTTATTACCCCTGGGCCAAGGTGCGGCGCCTGCGTTATTTCCATGGCAACACCCTGCTGGACGGCGCACCGCTGGACTTTCATGGCAAGCCCATCAAGATGCTCAAGGGTTACCTGCTGGTCGGCCTGCTGTTTGCGCTGTACTCCGCGGCCGGCAATTTTTCTGCCGTCGCCGGCCTGATTGCGTTTGTGATCGTGATGGCGCTGTGGCCCGCCTTGCTCAAGTCGTCCATGCAGTTCCGGCTGGCCAACACCAGCTGGCGCGGCATGCGTTTTCGTTTCCAGGGCTCGCTGCCGGATGTGTACCGCGCGGTGCTGCCGATGTTTGTGCCCAGCCTGGCGATCGTGGCGGCGCTGGTGGGGGTGGACGATCCCGACAAGCCACCGGCCTGGTACCTCGCGGTGGTGGGGGGTGTGTTCCTCGTGACGGCGGCGGTGTTGCCCTGGCTGCTGTGGAACCTCAAGCAGTACCAGCACAACAACTATGCGCTGGCGTCGCTGACCACCAAATTCAAGGCCTCGCTGGGCTCCTTTTACTTGGTGTTTTTGAAGACCTTCGGCGTGATGCTGCTGGCTGTGTTGCTGGCCGCCCTGCTGGTGGTGGTGTTCATTTTCGGCGGCAAGGCCAGCGGCCTGCTGGCCGGGCGGGCCGGTGCAGCGGCTGCCATCTTTGCCGGGGTGCTGGGCGCCGTGGCCGGTGTGTTTGCCATGCTGGTCGTGGTCCGGCCCTACCTGACCTCGCGCTTCCAGAACCTGATCTGGACACGCACCGGCAACGCCTCGATGCGCTTCCTGAGTGACCTGCGTTTCCGGCGGCTGCTGGTGCTGACGCTCAAGAACTGGCTGCTGGTGATCCTGACCCTGGGCCTGTACTGGCCGTTTGCGGCGGTGGCGCTGGCGCGCATGCGGCTGGAGGCGGTGACTGTCAAGACCCGGGTCAGCCCCGACACGCTGGTCAACCAGATGAAGGGGGCCGAAGGGGATGCCGCCGGCGATGCCGCCGGCGACCTGTTCGGACTGGATATCGGTTTCTAGATGGCGCAGACGCCCGGGCCCGTGCTGGAGGCGGTCTATTTCGACGGCCAAAGTGCGCGCGCCCGGCCGGTGCGGCTGCGTATCGATGGCGCCGTGTTGCGTGTCGAAGGCGAGGGCGTGGACCGCAGCGTGGCGTTGGCCGACGTGAACTGGCCGGAGCGCACCCGCCACGGCATGCGGGTGGCGCATTTCGAGGGTGGCGGCTCGGTGCAGTGCAGCGACGCCGCAGCCTGGGACGCCTGGAGCCGGGCTGGCGGCCGGCGCGATTCGCTGGTGGTGCGCCTGCAGCAAAGCTGGCGCGGCGTGCTGGTCAGTGTGACGCTGCTGGCGGCGCTGGCGGTGGCCTTGCAGCAATGGGGCCTGCCTGCCGCCGCCCGGGCGGTGGTGGCGGTCACACCGCTGAGTGTGGATGAATCGCTGGGCGCCGCCACGCTGGACGCCATCGACGGCACGCTGATGTTGCCCAGCCGGCTGGCTGCCGGTGAACGCGCGCGCCTGAAGGCCGCGTTTGCCAGCGCGCTGGCGGACCAGCCGCCGGGCAGCGTGCCGGCATGGAACCTGGAGTTCCGCAGGAGCCGCATCGGCCCGAATGCACTGGCCTTGCCGGGCGGCACACTGCTTGTGACCGACGAACTGGTGGAACTGGTGGATCGCGATGAACGTGTCATCACCGCCGTGCTGGCGCACGAGCTGGGCCATGTGCGGCACCGGCATGGGCTGCGCGCGCTGGTGCAGGTGACCTTGCTGGGGGGGCTGGCCAGCGTGGTGCTCGGCGACTTCAGCAGCGTGCTGGCGGGTGTTCCGGTGTTGCTGGGGCAGGCCAGCTATTCGCGCGCGGCCGAACGCGAAGCCGACGCCGAGGCCGTGCGCATCCTGCAGGCGGCATCGATTTCACCGGAGGTGATGGTGACCCTGTTCGACAAGCTGGCCCAGAGAAACAGTGCGAAGGACGCGCCGGATGGCGCCGACACCGGCCGGGCCGAGCGGCAAGCCTCCTGGCTGGGCATCGCCTTCGCCTCGCACCCGGCAGACGCCGAGCGGGTGCAGTATTTCCGGCAGGCGGCCAGGCCTTAGGATGCTATAAAAAGCGGAGCAGCTTACGCAAGTCAGCCATGGGCTGGAGCCCGTTTTCATGCACAAGCCCGGCGCGGCGTGATGCCGCGCCGCCGGCCGGCCGGTGAAGGCAGCGCCTTGTTGATGTGCATCAAGCCAGATGCGCAGGCGCGCTCCTATATTGGCAGCATGACAACCCCTCCTGCCTCGCACGACCCGGGCCATTCCAGTGAGCCGCTGACCGGTTTTTCCAGGTGCCATCTGGGCATCCTGTCCAAGCTTCAGGCCTTCGAGGAGTTGCCCGCGCTCCAGGCGGCCGCGGCCCAGGCGCGAACCATCGCCACGGACACGCTGGCCCTGTTTCAGCATGCGGTGATCGAGCACCATGCGGATGAGGAGCGCGAGTTGTTTCCCGCCGTGTTGCGCAGTGCCCGCCGCGGCGCGGAGGCCGAGGAAGTCCAGGCCATGGCGCAACGCCTGACCGCGGAGCACCGCCAGATCGAGGCCATGTGGAAAAAGCTGGAACCCGTGGTCAAGGCCGTGGCCAAGTCCCAGGCGGTCGATCTGGACTTGGATGCCGTGGAGACCCTGGTTCACGCCTACTCGGCGCATGCCCGTTTCGAGGAGGAATATTTCCTGCCCCTGGCCGAAACCATTCTTGGCCGCGACGGCCTGCACATGGCGGCGCTGGGTCTGTCGCTGCACCTGCGGCACGCCCCGCAGCCTGCCGGCTACATCTGAGCCGGCGCTGCAGCACCGGTGTGGCGGGGATCCCGCCTGCAGCGCTGTACGATAGCCGACAGCGCTCGGGGCGAAGGGTTCCGGGGCAGTTTTCTTACATCGGTGCATCCCATGAAAAGTCATTCACGCCCCGGCGGACTCGTTTATTCGACCGACGCGGGACGCATGTGCCCGGCTTGCCGCCAGCCGCAGGCGCGTTGTGTCTGCCGCCAGGCCAAAGCCGCTGCGCCGTCTGACGGCATTGTCCGGGTCTCGCGCGAAACCAAGGGCCGAGGCGGCAAAAGCGTGACCGTGGTCAAGGGCGTGCCGCTGGCCCAGCCTGCGCTGGAGCAACTCGGCAAGCAGCTCAAGGCGGCCTGCGGCTCGGGCGGCACCGTCAAGGACGGCGTGATCGAGGTCCAGGGCGACCACCTGGCGAACCTGATCGAGCTGCTGAAGAAACAGGGCTTTACCGTCAAGCAGGCGGGTGGCTGAGTGGCGCCCGAGGACCTGCAATTGCTGGTCACACGCGAGATGCCCTTCGGCAAGTACAAGGGCCGCCTCATCGCCGACCTGCCGGGCAACTATCTGGCCTGGTTCGCGCGTGAAGGTTTCCCCAAGGGCGAGACAGGGCGTTTGCTGGCACTGATGCTGGAGATCGACCACAACGGCCTGTCGGCGCTGCTGCAGCCGCTGCGCACCTCACGCTAGTCACAGTCTGTTGCGTCTGCGGCGGACTGTCCCCTTGTTTCAGCCCCGGCCGCGGCATACCATGAGAAGGCATCGTGCGACGGGCGCCGGTGCTGAACCGTGGGAGCCGGTATGCCGCAACTCATTGCCTCGGTCGAGGGTGTGGAGATCAAACATGTCCACCTGCGCAAGGACCGCACCACGCTGGGCCGCAGGCCCTACAACGACATCGTGCTCAACAACCCGCTGGTCAGCGGCGAGCATTGTGTGTTCGAGCTGCACGGCCTGGCCGATGTGTACGTCGAGGACCTGGCCAGCACCAATGGAACTTACCTGAATGGCCACATGATCAAGGCGCGAGAGCGCTTGCAGGACAACGACGCGATTGCGATCGGCAACTTCAGGATCCAGTACATCGCGGCCTCGGAAGAGTCGGGTTTCCACCAAACCGCTGAGATGAAGCTCGACGCCCACAGTGCGGCCGCTGCCTCGTCAGCCCTGGCGTCGCTGAACGCCAGTTTCAAGGTCCTGTCCGGCTCGTCGGCCGGGCTGGAGGTGCCGGTGGTCAAGGCGGTGAGCACCTTCGGCAATCCCGCGGTCAGCGTGGTGGCGGTGTCGCACCGGCGTTACGGTTATTACGTGGCGCACCTGACGGGACCGATTGCGCCCACACTGAACGGCATCGCCGTAAGCGGCGAGGCCGTGCCGCTGGTGCACAACGATGTGCTGGAGCTGGCCGGCACCAGCATGCAGTTTTTGCTGAAGGACAGCAGCTAGGCGGCGCGGCCCGCCGCGGGCCGTTCCCTGCGCCTGGCATTGACCTGCGTCATGGACGGTTTTGCCGACTTGCTGTCCCATAGCATGGCTGGCACTGTCCGGCGAGAGGCTTTCCCGGACCCCGCGCCCGGTGCGGCGGCGCCCGTGCCGCTGGTGCCCTTGGCGGTGAAGGCCTCGCGCGATGCCGATAAATCATCTATCACTTGCCAAATTTTCTATCAGGACGGAGGCATACCCTATAGACTATGAGCGTTCATACACTGATCAGGGAAGGCCGCAAGCGGCTGGCCATGAGCGAGCAGCAGTTTGCTGACGCTGCAGGCGTCAGCCGCGGGGCGGTACAACAATGGGAAAGACCGGGCGGCACGGCGCCGAAACGCTCCAACCAGCGCAGGGTGGCGGAACTGCTGGGCGTGTCCGTGGCCGAACTGATGTCCGGTGGCTCCAATGTCAGCCCGGGTTTTGACGTGAGGGCAGAGGTTCCACTGATCTCGGAAGTCCAGGCGGGCAACTACACGGTCATCGACAACTTCCAGCCACGCGACGGGCTGGAAATGGTCCCGGTGACCATTCCGATCAAGCGCCACACTTTTGCCCTGCGGGTGCAGGGGGACAGCATGGTGGGGGACAGCCTCGACTCCTTTCCCGAAGGCTCCCTGCTGATCGTCGAGCCCGAGATGGATGCCTTGCCCGGCGACTATGTGATCGCGCTCAACAGCGAAAACCAGACCACCTTCAAGCAGCTCATCCGGGACGGTGGAGAACTGTTCCTCAAGCCGCTCAATGTGCGTTACCCCATCAGGCCGCTGGGCACTGCCGAGATCATCGGCGTCGTGCGCGAGTTCACCAAGAAATTCCGCTAGGCAGCCTGCCGGCCACACATTGGCGGCTTGCCGGACCCGGCCTGTGCGGTTTCAGCACAAAAAAGCCGTCGACGATAGAAAAAATATCTTTACCCCCGGATTTGGTTAGACTCCCTTGAAAACAGGGGGAGAACCGGGTGTTTGCTGATCTGACGGGGCCGGTGGGAGCGGGCGCTGTTGTGGTGTTGGGCATGGCGGCCGCTGGCGTGCTGATTCGGCGCTGGCGCCTGCGCCAGACGGCCCTGCGCAACCTGCGCGCGCCCAGCCAGTGGCCGATCATGACGCGCGAACTGGTCACGCCGGACGAACAGGTGCTCTGGCAATGGTTGTGCGGGGAGTTTGCCGGTTACCCGGTGATGATCAAGCTTCCGCTGCTTCGCTACATCGCGCTCACCACGCCTGCCGACAGCGCCGTCTGGCACAAGCGCCTGAGCGGTGTGTACTGCACATTCACGGTTTGCAGTACCGACGGAACCGTGATCGGCTGTGTGGACTTCGTCGGCGCGGATGAGGACCGGGCGCATTGTTACCTCAAGGAGTCGATTCTGGGCAAATGCGGCATACCCTATGTGATGGCCGGCCCGGGCCGCTGGCCGGCCGCAGACAGCCTGCGCACGGCGTTTATCGGGGAGATTGAACTGAGCGGCCCGGAGCTGACCGGGCCCGGGGCACCGGAATCCCTGGCAGCCATTGCGGAGATGGAGTTGACGGCGGCCGATTCGCTGGCGCCGGCGGCGGTTGACCGGGCGCGCAGCGACCTGCAGTCCAGTCTGGAGCATAGGCGCAGGCAGCGGCCGGTTCCGCCTGGCGGGATGCCGGGCGCCTGAAGTGGCGGGGGTGTACCGTGCTGGCGACAGAACCGGGGGGCGGATTCATTTCGACACCGTTGTGCAGCGCAAGTTTTGACCGCCGGGTGTTTTGTGATTTATGCTGGTTCCGCAGGCAGGGCTGAACACCGCAGCATGCCGCAATAGAAGGAGATTGTTGTGAACCTGTCCACATGGCTGATGACTTTGGTAGGCGTCCTGCTGGGCGTTGGCGTCGGTGTTGTGCTGCATATCGGCTGGGTGCGGCGCCACGCCGAACGCAAGCTGCGCCTTCCTGACCGCTGGCTGCTCAATGCCAGGGGCCTGGTCACCAGCGAGGAGATGGACGTCTGGAAATGGCTGCGCATGGCGTTTCCTGACCACGCCGTGATGGTCAAGGTGCCGGTCATGCGGTTCACGGTTCCCAGCACCCGGGACAAACCGGAAAACAAGGACCAGCACTGGCACGAACTGCTCAACGGCGTGTACTGCAGCTTCACCGTCAGCACGCTGGACGGCAAGGTCGTCGGTTGTGTGGATGTGCCCGGCAAGCGCGGTTTGACCAAGGCCCAGCGAGACATGAAGGAGAGCCTGTTGATGGAATGCGGCATTGGCTACACCACCGTGCGCAGCAACAGCCTGCCCTCGGCCGGCGCCATGCGCACGGCCTTCCTGGGTGAGGCGGAAATCGTCGAGCAGGAGGCCGAGGAGACGCGCGGCGGCGACAGCAGCTTCCACGCAGCGCTCACCGAATTCACCAGCGAAAAAGTCCGCGCGGCCAAGGCGGCCGCGATCCAGGAACTCAAGGACAAGCAGGCCGCGACCACCGAAGCGCGTGGCAGGAATGCCAGTGTGGGGTTCAATCCCGACGGCACCGGATCGTTCATGACCAAGGAAAAACCGGACCGTTTTGCCACCAAGTGGGAAGACTCCTTCACCATGGGTGAAAGCCGGCCGGCCAAGCTGTCCTGAGGTGCTGGCGGGATGGCATCCCCGCTGAAAGACCTGTCCTACAGTTGCTCGGGCGGCTCACCCCGGGCGTCGGCGATAAATTCCCTCAGGGGCCCGACCGCGCCGGTTCCAGACTCAAGCATCTTCCAAAGCCCAGGAGCTTGAGCATGTCCACATCTTTCCAGTCTTACTTCACAGCCCGAACCCCCCGCCTGCTGGCGGCCATGGGTGTGTCCCTGTTGATGGCTTCCGGCGCCGCACTGGCGCAGGTGCCGATCACCGCCACCGGCACCACCGGCATCGATGCGTCCGGCAATGTCCAGAAAGAACGTGAAGCCTGCATGACCGGGCGCACACAGCAGGACCAGGCGACCTGCCTGCGCGAGGCCAACAATGCAGCGGCCGAAAAACGCAGTGGCAAGCTGGACAATGCCGGCGCCCAGTTCGAGGCCAATGCACGCCAGCGCTGCGAAGTGCTGACCGGTGAGGACCGCGTGGCTTGCGAAGCCCGCGTCATGGGTTATGGCAACAGCCAGGGCAGTGTCGCCGGCGGCGGCGTGATCCGCGAGGTCGAGACCGTGGTGGTTCCGCCTGGCGCGACCTCGGTGCGAATCGAGCCCCAGACCAGCGCGCCCGTGCTGATCGTTCCCGCCAAATAAAATCCGTGTCCAGCCCCTTCAAAACGACGCCAGTGACTGAGCGACCACGCCATTTCTCCATGGTCAGGGACTTCCACCTGGCCGACTTCCTGACCTTGTGCAATGCGGCTTGCGGAGTGGCCGGGGTGTTCCTGGCCATGCTGTTTGCCGTGGAGGGCGACAAACGCTTCTTCTACCTCGCTGCGGTGATGGCGCCGGCCGCCTTCGTGTTCGATGTATTCGACGGGAAAGTGGCCCGCTGGCGCAACCAGCATTCGGCGCTGGGCCGCGAGCTGGACTCCCTGGCCGACATCATCTCTTTCGGGGTGGCGCCCGCAGCGCTGGCTTTTGCGGCCGGCATGCGCGGCGGCTGGGACTGGGTCGCACTGATTTATTTTGTCTGCTGCGGCGTGAGCCGCCTGGCGCGTTACAACGTGACGGCCGAAACCCTGTCCGCGGGCGCTGCCAAGGTCGCCTATTTCGAAGGCACGCCCATCCCCACCAGCGTGTTGCTCACGGCGCTGCTAGCCTTCGCCGCCTGGCAGGAGCGCCTGGGCGCCCAGTTGTACGGCGGCGTGTGGCAACTCGGTCCGTGGGACCTGCATCCGCTGTCACTGCTGTTTGTGCTGTCCGGCACGCTGATGCTCAGCAAGACCTTGCGTATTCCCAAGCTGTAGCCTGCCCGGGGCGCGGGCGAGCGCCGCCGGAATCAGGCCTGATCGGCCTCCGGGCCATATCCCGCCAGCGCCTGCAGCTATCAAAAAAGAAGCATGGGGCGGCCTGGCGCGGACGGATTGTCAGCGCCCGCCGACAAGCGCAGCACATGCCGGCCTATGGGCAGGGATGGGTTGGCGCCGCACAATGGAGCTACTTTCTTTCAACTTCCGGCCCGCATTCTCATGAACACGCACCCCCCTTCCTCATTGCCCAGCGGCCCCTTGCTGGCCGGTTCGGGCGCTCGCCCCCTGGTGATGGCCGTGTTTGCGTATGTCTCTGCGGTCTCGGCGATGGTCGGAGCGGCCGTGGCCGTGGTCGGTGCCGGCATTCCGCTGGATCTGCTGGTAGCGGTGGCCTGATCATGCATGCCCCGCGAAATCCCACCCAGCACACCCCGCCCAGCGGTGATGAACCCGGAAGCGGGCCGGCTGAACTGCCGGTCGAACCCGACCTGGGGCCGGTGCCTCCGCTGCCGCATCCCGAAGATCCCGGCGTTGTCCAGCCGGCCATCTGAAAGCCATCATGACGCCGCCAGACAAACTTTCCGCGGCCCAGCAGGCGCTGGCTGACTATGACGAGGCCCGCGCCGATTACATGCGTTTTTTGAGCATGAGCCCGCCCGACGATCACGCCGTCAACGCCGCCATGGTGGCCATGGACCAGGCGCACATCCGCTTCAAACAGGCCATGGGCGACCATGAAGCGCCCACCCACCTGCGGCCGGTTTAGCCCCACACCCGTCTTTCCTCTGCCTGCCGGCGCAGCGCCGCCGTCCTGATACGTCTGCGTCCAGCGGTTGCAGCGCACGGTGGTAGGTGGGTTCCCACACTCCGATGTTCACTTCGCCTATGGTGCCGGCCCGTGCGCGCCCCAACAATCACCGAAGGGTCGCAGGAATGCGGCACACGTGCCGGAATTTGAAGTCAACCAGGAGATGTCCATGCAGGCTGAAGTGATCACCTCAGGAGGAATGCGGCCCACCGTTGCGCTGGCCGACTACGACTTCCTTCGCGCCACTTACGACATGTTGCTGCGCGCTCCGGTGCGCAACCCGGCTGCGATCGATGCCGCGTTCGAAGCCCTGGATGCGGCGCATGCGCGCCTGAAGGCCGCCCACATGAAGCAGCACACGGTGCTGATGAACTGAACCGGTGCCTGTGCCGACAGGCGCGGGCCGAAAATTTGCAAAAAAGACTGGACAAGCCGTGGCATTGATTACTTACCTCGTCGAAGACAACAAGATGATCCTCGACAACCTGATTGAGACGCTGGAGGAAATTGCGTCGGTCAAGGTGGTGGGTCACGCGGCCACCGAAGCCGAGGCCACCCGCTGGCTGCTGGTCCATGACGGCCATTGGCATCTTGCCGTGGTGGACCTGTTTCTGCAGGAGGGCAGCGGACTGGGTGTGCTGGCCGGTTGCCGGCAGCGCGAACCGTACCAGAAGGTGGTTGTGCTGACCAACTACGCCACGGACGATGTACGCCGCCGTGCCATGGAGCTGGGCGCGGACGCCGTGTTCGACAAGTCCAACCAGCTGGACGAGTTTTTTGACTACTGCGTTGAAGAGACGTCCAGGGAAGTGGCGCTGCCGCAATCCTGAGGCGCCTTGCCTTCGGCGCTCGGCATCATTGCCCCAAAACGGTCACGGCGCGGGGACGTCCTGGCGCAGCAACAAGGTGACGAGCAGCGAACTGTCGGTCTGAGCCTCAAGCGCATGCGGTTCCCCGGCCGGCAACAGCACCAGATCCCCGGCCGCCAGGCCGCATTGCCGCCCCGGCGTGTTCAGCAGCACCTGACCCTCCAGGCAAAGCAGGGTGATTTCACCGGTCACCTGATGCTCCGGCACGGCCTGGCCGGCGGCCAGCACCAGCCGCATCAGTTGTACCCGGTCGGTCTTGAGAAGGCTGTGGGTCCTGACCTCGGAGATCCGCGCTGCCAGGGGACGAACGCTGATCACATCGAGTGGCTGGGCATGAACAAGGGCCATGGGCGTCTCCGTCAGGGGTAAGGGGGCACCTTAGCCTTGCGGGCGCGGTTTGTCCAGCCGGCGCCGCGCAAGGTCCGGCAGGCCGCGTGGATAATGGCCGGCACATTCCCGGCTTGCGCCGGCACAGGGCCCTGCACATGACCAAGCTACCGCGCCATTCCGGTTCACGCCTTTTTGCCGGCTGCCTGGCGGCTTGCTTGCTGGGCGTGATGCTGCTGACGGCGCCGCCCCCCGCCCGCGCCCAGGCCGGTGCCATGGCGATTGGCACGGCGGGCAGCTACACCCTGTCGCGCGCCTTCATGGTGCTCGAGGACTCCGGCGCCGCGCTGACGCTGGACGAGGTGCTGCAGCCAGGCCAGCAGGCGCGTTTCCAGCCGGTGGCACAAAGCGGTTCGGCCACCAACTTTGGCCTGACAGCTTCGGCGTTCTGGCTGCGCATCGAACTGCAGCCGGGTCCGGACGCCCCTGCCCAGTGGTTGCTCGAGGTGGCCTACCCGGCGCTCGACCGGATCGAGCTGTATGCGCCCCTGCCCGGCGGCGGTTTTTCCCGTCAGCATGGTGGCGACCTCCAGCCTTTTGCCAGCCGGCCCGTGCCGCACCGCAACCATGTGCTGCCGGTGACCCTTCAGGTGGGCCAGCCCCAGACCCTGTACCTGCGTGTGCAGTCCCAGGGCACGCTGTCCGCGCCAGTGAACCTGTGGCAGGCGCCGGCGTTGTGGGCGCATGACCAGGCCGAATACGCCATGCTGAGCCTGTATTTCGGCCTGCTGATCGGCCTGCTGCTTTACAACCTGCTGCTGTACGGCTCGGTGCGCGACCGCGCCTACCTGATTTATGTGGGATTTGTCGCCGGCATGGCGGTGGCGCAGGCGGCGCTGACCGGCCTGGGCGCGCAGTTCCTCTGGCCGGACCAGCTCTGGTGGAACAGTGTTTCGCCGCCGGTGGGCATGTCGGTTGCTGCTGCCTTCGGCCTGCTGTTTGCGCGCAATTTCCTGGCGGCGGCGACCCGCATGCCGCGCATGAACCGGCTGATGCTGGCCCTGGTGGGGGGCTGGCTGCTGGCCTTGCTGGCGGCGCTGGCGCTGCCTTACGCGGTGTCCTCCTGGATGGTGACGGTGCTGGCCGTGGTCAGTGTCACGACGGTGGTGCTGGCGGGCGTGCTGAGCGTGCGCGACAAACATCCCGGCGCGCGTTATTTCCTGACCGCCTGGGCGGTGCTGCTGCTGGGGGTGGCCACGCTGGTGCTGCACAACACCGGCGTGCTGCCGTCCAACCTGCTGACCGCCAACGCGCTGCTGATCGGTTCGGCGCTGGAGATGGTGCTGCTGTCTTTTGCGCTGGCTGACCGCATCAATGTGGCGCTGGCCGAAAAAGAGCAGGCCCAGGCCGCCAGCGAGGCCGGCCACGCCATGGTCGAGGCGCTGAGCCAGTCGCAGGAGCGTTACCGCACCGTGCTGCAGGAGCGCGAGACCATCCTCGAGAACTCCATCGTCGGCATCGCCTTCCTGACGCCCGAGGGGCGCTTTCGCTGGGCCAACCAGGCCATGCTGGAGATTTTCGGTGCCGGTGACCAGACCCTGACCTCGATGGAGCCGTTTTACCTGTCGCGCGAGGAGTACCTGCGCGTCGGTGGCGAGGTCGCGACCTGCATCCGCGAAGGGCGCGCCTACCAGACCGAGATCCAGGTGCGACAGTACGACGGCACGCGCATCTGGATCTCGCTGTCGGGCAAGGCGGTCAGCCCGCGCGACATGACGCAAGGCACGGTCTGGGTGATGACGGACATCACCCGGCGCAAGGAACTGGAGGCTGAACTGCTGCGCACCTCGTCCGAGCGCGAAGCGATTCTCAACAGCGCGCTGGCCGGCATGGTGCTGTCGGTGTCGCGCCGCCTGGAGTGGGTCAACGCCAAGTTCGCCGAGATGATGGATTACCCGCGTGAGGAACTGATCGGCCATTCCGCCGAGCGCCTGCACACCAGTACGGCGCAATGGGAAGCCTTCGGAAATGCCGCGCGTGACGCCCTGCGGCAGGCGGGCAGCTACACCTGCGAGCAGCAACTGCGGCGGCGCAACGGCGAGATGTTGTGGGTGCAGATGGGCGGTAACTGCCTGGAGCCGTACAACCCCGACGCCGGCGTGATCTGGACCTTTCTGGACATCACCGCGCGCAGGAAGTCGGAGGAGGACACCCGCGAGGCGCTGGAGCAGCAAAAGGAACTCAACGCGCTGCGCAGCCGTTTCGTCGCGATGACCAGCCATGAGTTCCGCACGCCGCTGGCCACCATCCTGTCGTCCGGCGAGATCCTCAAGCATTACGGTGAGCGCCTGCCGGCACAGGAAAAGTCCGACACGCTGGACACGATCACCGCCAGCGTGCAGCGCATGATGCGCATGCTGGACCGGGTGCTGCTGATCGGCAAGGGTGAGGCCCGGATGCTGGAGTTCGAGCCGCGCGCGCTCGACCTGCAGGCCCTGTGCCGGCAACTGGTCGACGAGGCGCGCCTGCAGCAGGCCGGCAGCCTCTGCGAACTGCAGCTCGACTATGCGGCCGGTGCGGAACCCGGCCTCTACGACGAGAAGCTGCTCAGGCACATTTTCAGCAACCTGCTGTCCAATGCGCTCAAGTATTCCCCCCGGGGCGGCCGGGTGGTGTTCCGGGTGAGTGCGGATGCGCAGGGTGTGGTGTTCGAGGTGTCGGACCAGGGCATCGGCATTCCAGACGACGAACTCGGCCACCTGTTCGAGTCCTTCCACCGTGCCAGCAACGTCGGCAGCATTCCCGGCACCGGCCTGGGGCTGGCCATCGTGCGCAATGCAGTGGACATGCACGGCGGCAGCGTGTCGGTCAGCAGCCAGGTGGGCTCAGGCACCTGTTTCACGGTCCGGCTGCCGCTCACCGACCCACGCTGAGGCGGCGTCAGCTGCCGACGGCGCTGGTGAAGGTCAGGCGGTTGCCAAACGGATCGTGGATGGACATGTCGGTGCTGCCCCAGGGCATTTGCTGCAGGCCGGGGCGCGCATGGCGGTAGCTTTTGGCCAGCAGCTCGCGGTGAAAGGCCCCGAGTTCGTCCGTTTCGATGCGCAGGGCCGCACCGGGACTGCCGTCGCCATGGTGCTCGGACAGGTGCAGCACACAGCCGTCCCGGGACACCTGCAGGTACAGCGGCAGCCCGGGCTCGAAGCGGTGTTCCCAGTCCAGCTTGAAGCCCAGAAAGTCCAGATAGAACTCCCGGGTCTTGCGCTCGTCGAAGATCCGCAGGATGGGGGTGACTTTTCCAAAACTCATGCTGCAAATTCCGGTTCTTCCTTGAGGTTGTCGCTCAGGAACCCGCCGCTCTGGTGGGCCCACAGGCGCGCATACAGGCCGCCACTGGCCAGCAGGCTGCGGTGGTCGCCTTCTTCGACGATGCGGCCCTGGTCCAGCACGATGAGCCGGTCCATCGCGGCGATGGTCGACAGGCGGTGCGCAATCGCGATCACGGTCTTGCCCTGCATCAGCGTGTCCAGGCTGCCCTGGATCGCGACCTCGACCTCGGAGTCGAGTGCGCTGGTGGCCTCGTCGAGCAGCAGGATGGGCGCGTCCTTGAGCATCACGCGCGCAATCGCGATGCGCTGGCGCTGACCGCCCGAGAGCTTGACCCCGCGTTCGCCCACATGCGCGTCGTAGCCGCTGCGGCCGTGCGGATCAGTCAGGTGGGCGATGAAGGCGTCGGCTTCGGCACGTTCGGCGGCCTGGCGCACGTCCTCGTCGCTGGCGCCGGGCCGGCTGTAGGCGATGTTGTCGCGCACCGAGCGGTGCAGCAGCGAGGTGTCCTGCGTGACCATGCCGATGTGGCTGCGCAGGCTGTCCTGCGTCGCGGTTGCGATATCCTGGCCGTCGATCAGGATGCGGCCACCGCTCAAGTCATGAAAACGCAGCAGCAGGTTGACCAGCGTCGACTTGCCGGCGCCGGAGCGGCCGATCAGGCCGATTTTTTCACCCGGCCGCACGGTCAGTGTCAGGCCGGCGATCACGCGCGGCCCGTTGGCGTTGTAGCTGAAGTCCACGTTCTCGAAGCGGATCTCGCCGCGCGGCACCTGCAGGGTGCGCGCGTCCGGCGCATCGACGATGGTGCGGGCGCGCGACAGGGTGTTGATGCCGTCCTGCACCGTGCCCACACTTTCGAACAGGCTGGTGGTTTCCCACATGATCCAGTGCGACATGCCCTGCAGGCGCAGCGCCATCGCGGTGGCGGCCGCCACGGCCCCGGCGCCGACCGAGCCGTCGGACCACAGCCACAGCGAGGTGCCGGCCATGCCGACGATCAGGCCCATGCTGAGCGTGTGGTTGACGATCTCGAACAGGCTGACCAGGCGCATCTGGCGGTGCCCGGTCTTCATGAAGTCCTGCATGGCTGCGCGCGCAAAACCGGCTTCGCGCTGGGTGTGCGAAAACAGCTTGACGGTGGCGATGTTGGTGTAGGCGTCGGTGATGCGGCCAGTCATCAGCGACCTGGCATCGGCCTGCTGCTTGCCGATGCGGCCCAGGCGCGGAACGAAGTAAGCCAGCGACAGCACGTAAAGCACCAGCCAGAGCAGGAAGGGCAGCACCAGCTTCATGTCGAACGATCCCGCCAGCAGGGTCATGGTCACCACATAGGCGCCCATGGTCACCAGCACGTCGGCCATCACGAACAGCGTGTCGCGCACCGCCAGCGCGGTCTGCATGACCTTGGTGGTCAGCCTGCCGGCGAACTCGTCCTGGTAGAAAGACAGGCTCTGGCCCAGCATCAGCCGGTGGAAGTTCCAGCGCAGGCGCATCGGGAAGTTGATGGCCAGGGTCTGGTGTTTGACGATGGTCTGCAGCGCCACCACCAGCACGCTGGCCAGCACGATCACCAACAGCACCAGCAGCATGGGACCGCGCTCAGCCCAGAAGTTTGCCGGCGATGTGATCGACAGCCAGTCGACGATGCGGCCCAGCATGGCGAACAGCAGGGCGTCGAAAATCGCCATGCTTGCCGACAGGCCGGCCAGCAGCAGGATGTAGCCGCGCGCGCCCTCCGAGGCGGCCCAGATGAAGGCGACAAAGCCCCGGGGTGGCAGCACCGGCTCTGCGTCGGGATAGGCGTGCAGCAGCCTTTCGAAGCGTTTGAGCAAACGCATTGTCAGGAAAAGATTTCCAGCAGCCGGTCCAGCCCGCCTTCATTGATGGCGACCATGGCCTGCGCGCGCACCGCCGGTTTCGCATGGTAGGCCACCGACAGGCCGGCCACACCCATCATCGGCAGGTCGTTGGCGCCGTCGCCCATGGCAATTGCCTGGTCGGGCAAGATGCCCAGCATGGCGCAGGTTTCCAGCAGCATCTTTTTCTTTTCCTCGCCGTCGCAGATGTCACCCCAGGGCTGGTCCACCATGCGGCCGGTGAGCAGGCCGTCCTCGACCTCCAGCACATTGGAACGCGTGTAGTCGATGGCCAGCTCGCGCCGGATGCGGTCGGTAAAAAAGGTGAAGCCGCCGCTGACCAGCAGCACCTTCATGCCGGCTTCCTTGCAGGCGTGCACCAGTTCCGCCGCGCCCGGGTTGAGCTTGAGGCGCTCGTGGTAGACGCCTTCCATGCTCTCGACGCTGACGCCCCTGAGCAGGGCGACACGCCGCCGCAGGCTGTCCTTGTAGTCGGTGATCTCGCCGCGCATCGCGGCTTCGGTGATGGCCGCGACTTCGGCCTTGCGGCCGGCGGCGTCGGCGATTTCATCGACACACTCGATGTTGATCAGGGTCGAGTCCATGTCGAAGGCAATCAGCTTGAAGTCGCCGAGCTTGAGCTCGGGGGTGGAAATGTTGACGACGAGGCCGGGGGAGCGTTCAGTGGGGGTCATGCGGGGGCGGTTTCCGTGGTGGGTTGTCCGAGCGAGCGCAGCACATCGCGCACCATCTGGGCGCGATCCTTGGGCTCCTTGAGTTCACGTTCAATGCGCAGCTTGTCGTTGCCGGCCAGCTTGATGTGTTTGTTCTTCTGGATCAGATGCATGATCGCCATCGAATCGATGGGCGGGTCTTTCCTGAAGGTGATGTTGATCACGGTGGGCGCAGCATCGACCTTGACCACGCCATAAGGCTTGGCGATCACGCGCAGGCGGTGCACGTCGATCAGGGTTTGCGCCTGCGCCGGCAGCTTGCCGAAACGATCGACGATTTCCTCGAGCAGGGCATCGATCTGGTCGGTGTTTTTGGCGGTCGCGAGCTTTTTGTAGAAGGACAGGCGCAAATGCACGTCGCCGCAATAGTCGCTGGGCAGCAGGGCCGGCGCGTGCAGGTTGATGTCGGTGCTGACGCTGAGCGGCGCCAGCAGGTCGGGCTCGCGCCCGGCCTTCAGGGACGACACCGCCTCGTTGAGCATTTCGTTGTAGAGCTGGAAGCCGATCTCCATCATGTTGCCGCTCTGGTTTTCGCCCAGCACCTCGCCGGTGCCGCGAATTTCGAGGTCGTGCATGGCCAGGTAAAAGCCCGAGCCGAGTTCTTCCATCTGCTGGATCGCTTCGAGCCGCTGGCTGGCCTGTTTGGTCAGCCCCTCGATGTCCGGCACCATCAGGTAGGCATAGGCCTGGTGGTGGCTGCGGCCGACACGGCCGCGCAGCTGGTGCAGCTGCGCCAGGCCGAACTTGTCGGCGCGGCTCATGACGATGGTGTTGGCCGTCGGCACGTCGATGCCGGTCTCGATGATGGTCGAGCACAGCAGCAGGTTGTAGCGCTGGGCGATGAAGTCCTTCATGACCTTTTCGAGCTCGCGCTCGGGCATCTGGCCGTGCGCCACCGCGATGCGCGCCTCGGGCAACAGGGCCTCGAGTTTTTCGCGCCGGTTCTGGATGGTCTCGACCTCGTTGTGCAAAAAGTAGACCTGGCCGCCGCGCTTGAGCTCGCGCAACACCGCCTCGCGGATCACGCCGTTGCTTTCGCTGCGCACAAAGGTCTTGATGGCCAGCCGCCGCTGCGGCGCGGTGGCGATCACGCTGAGGTCGCGCAGGCCTTCGAGGGCCATGCCCAGGGTGCGCGGAATCGGCGTGGCGGTCAGCGTCAGCACATCGACCTCGGCACGCATGGCTTTCATGGCTTCCTTGTGGCGCACGCCGAAACGGTGTTCCTCGTCGATGATCAAGAGGCCCAGGCGCTGGAACTTCACGTCCTGGCTCAGCAGCTTGTGAGTGCCGACCACGATGTCTATGCTGCCGTCGGCGATGCCCTTGATGGCGGCCGTGATTTCCTTGCCGGAGCGGAAGCGGCTCATCTCGGCGACCTTGACCGGCCATTTGGCAAAACGGTCCACCAGCGTCTGGTAATGCTGCTCGGCCAGCAAGGTGGTGGGCCCCAACAACGCCACCTGCTTGCCGCCGGTGATCGCGATGAAGGCGGCGCGCAGCGCGACCTCGGTCTTGCCGAAACCGACGTCGCCGCAGACCAGCCGGTCCATCGGGCGCGGGCTGATCATGTCCTGGATCACCGCGTGGATGGCCGCGCGCTGGTCGGCGGTCTCGTCAAAGCCGAAGTCGTTGGCAAACACCTCGTAGTCGTCGGGCGAATAACGGAAGGCATGGCCTTCGCGCGCGGCGCGGCGCGCGTAGATGTTCAGCAGCTCGGCGGCCGAGTCGCGCACCTGTTCGGCGGCCTTGCGTTTGGCTTTTTCCCACTGGCCGCTGCCCAGGCGGTGCAGCGGGGCTTCGTCGGCGCTGACGCCGGTGTAGCGGCTGATCTGCTGCAGCTGGCTGACCGGCACATACAGCGTGGCTTCATCGGCATATTGCAAATGCAGGAACTCGGTGGTGCCCTGGCCCAGGTCCATGTTGATCAGGCCCTTGTAGCGGCCTATGCCGTGGGCGCTGTGGACCACCGGGTCGCCGACATTGAGCTCGGACAAATCCTTGATCAGCGCCTCGACGTCGCTGACCTGTTCTTGCTTCTTGTTGCGCCGACGCGTGACTGCGCCGGCGGCGAACAGCTCGGTTTCGGTCACGAAGTCGATGTCGCCGGCCAGCCAGCTGAAGCCGGTGTTGAGTGCGGCGGTGGCGATGCCGAGTTTTTCCGGGCTGGTCTGGAAGTCTTCCAGCGAATCGAAGGCCGGCGGGCTCAGGCTGCTGGCGCGCAGGAAGTCCAGCAGGCTCTCGCGCCGGCCATCGCTTTCGGCCAGCAGCAGCACGCGCTGCGGGGTGTTGCGGATGTGGGCCTTGAAGCGGGCCAGCGGGTCTTCGGCGCCGCGCACCACGGCCATTTCGCCGAGCTTCTGGTAATGCGCGCTGTCGGCCACGTCCTCGATGGCAGGGCGGATGGCGAGCTGGGCGTAGTCGTTGGCCCGCGCATAAAACTGCTCGGTGCTCAGGAACAGCGATTCGGGCGGCAGCGCCGGGCGGTCCGGCGCATCACGCACCAGCCGGTAGCGGTCTTTGGTGTCCTGCCAGAAGCGCTGGAAAGCCGGCTCCAGGTCGCCATGCAGCACCACCATGGCTTCGCTGCCGAGGTAGTCGAACACCGTCGCGGTTTCCTCGAAAAAAAGCGGCAGGTAGTACTCGATGCCGGCGGTCGCCACGCCGTTGCCGATGTCCTTGTAGATGCGGCTTTTGGTTGGGTCGCCGTCCAGCAGCTCGCGCCAGCGGCTGCGAAAGCGCGCGCGGGCGTCGTCGTCCATCGGGAACTCGCGGCCCGGCAGCAGCCGCACTTCAGGCACCGGATACAGGCTGCGCTGGCTGTCCGGGTCGAAGGTACGTATCGAGTCGATCTCGTCGTCGAACAGGTCGACCCGGTAAGGCACGGGCGAGCCCATGGGGAACAGGTCGATCAGCCCGCCGCGCACCGCGTATTCACCCGGGCTCACCACTTGCGTGACGTGGCTGTAGCCGGCCAGGGTCAGCTGGCTCTTGAGTTTGGCCTCGTCGAGTTTCTGCTTGACCTTGAATTGAAAGGTGTAGCCGGCCAGGAAGGCCGGCGGCGCGAGACGGTACAGCGCGGTGGTCGCCGGCACGACCACCACATCGACCCCGCCGTCCGTGTCGCGCTGGCCGCCCGAGGCATGCAGGCGCCACAGCGTGGCCAGCCGCTCGCTGATCAGGTCCTGGTGCGGCGAGAAGGTGTCGTAGGGCAGGGTTTCCCAGTCGGGGAACAGCGCGCACCGCAGATCGGGCGCAAAAAATGCCATCTCGTCGATCAGTCGCTGGGCGGTGGTCGCGTCCGAGGTGACGATGGCGGTGAGCCGGCCGGCGGCTTTTTCCCTCAGTCCCAGCTGTGCCAGCAACAGGGCGTCGGCCGAGCCGGTGGGCTGGGGCAGCGTGTAGCGTTTGCCGGGAAGCAGTTTGGGTAAATCCATGAAGCAGTCGCAAAAGGTGGCAGGGACCGGGCAAAAAGGCGGGGCAAAAGGGAAACACCCCAAACCGGCGGGAATGGGGTGTGAGAACCTTGGACACCCTGATTTTAGAATCTATGATCAGGCCATGACGCCCCCCGCTCCGAAATCCCTGATTCCGCGGTTTTTTGCGCTGATCCCGTGTGCTGGGCAGGGCACGCGCGCCATGGCGGACGGCGCGAGGAAGGCGTCGCTTCCCAAGCAGTATCAGCCCATCGCGGGCGTGCCCATGGCGATGCACACGCTCAAAGCCTTTGCCGCGGTGCCGCGCATTGCGTCCTGCCTGGTGGTGGTGGCGCCGGGTGACTCTTTTCTGCAGGAGCTGGCTCCCGCCGGCGTGGAAGTGGCACCCTGTGGCGGCGACAGCCGCGCCGCCAGTGTGCTGGCCGGCCTCGAACAACTGGCTGCCAGCGGTGCCGAGGCCGACGACTGGGTGCTGGTGCATGATGCCGCGCGTTGCCTGATCACCGCCACCCTGATCGAGCAGCTCATCGATGCCTGCCACAGCGACCCGGTGGGCGGCCTGCTGGCGCAGCCGGTGCCCGATACGCTCAAGCAGGGCCAGGACGGCCGGGTGGTGGAAACCGTCTCTCGTGAGGACAAATGGCAGGCGCAAACGCCGCAGATGTTCCGCCTGGGCGCGCTGACGCAGGCCCTGAAAATGGCGGTCACACTGGGCGAAGCCGTCACCGACGAAGCCAGCGCGATGGAAGCCGCCGGGCTGGCCCCCAAACTGGTACGCGGCAGCGCGCACAACTTCAAGGTGACTTACCCCGAAGATTTTGTGCTGGCTGAAGCGCTGATCAACAGCCGGACGCCGGCCAAACCGCGGGTGCGCAAGGCTGCGAGCAAGACCGCCGCTGCCGCGCCCCTCACGAATGAATCCCAGCCATGAGCCAGCCTGATACGCCTGTAGTGCCTCCCTTCAGAATCGGCGAAGGCTGGGACACCCATGCGCTGGTACCGGGCCGCAAACTCGTCATAGGCGGCGTGACCGTGCCGCACAGCGCCGGCCTGCTCGGCCACTCGGACGCCGACCTGCTGGTCCACGCGGTGATCGACGCACTGCTGGGCGCGGCTGGCCTGGGCGACATCGGCAGCCATTTCCCGGACACCGACGCGCGTTTCAAGGGCGCCGATTCAATCGTGCTGCTGCGCGAAACCGGGCGCCTGCTGGCCGGGCGCGGTTTGCGCATAGGCAACATCGACAGCACCGTGATTGCGCAGGCGCCCAAGCTGGCTCCGCATATCCCGGCCATGCGCCAGTGCCTGGCTGATGCGCTGGGGCTTGAGGTGTCGCGCGTCAACGTGAAAGCCAAAACCGCCGAAAAACTCGGTCCGGTGGGGCAGGGCCTGAGCATGGAAGCCCGCGCTGTGGCGCTATTGTTTTAATAGCTGCTTGCGCTTGCTGGATATGGGCGGGGGCGGATTTCGCTCTTAATCCTGCATCGCGCTGCGCCTGCAATTCGTTCTGGACAGTAGGTCTGACTCCCCACTCCCGCCCCTAGCCCCTCCCTCGCCCCGCTGGGCGATGGAGGGGGACTTCATGTGGCTGCGTGCGCTGTTCTCGCGTGCAAACATGACCGTTCGTTGGGATTCCCGTGCAGGAAGCGCTGCGCGCTTCCTGCACTCCGGATTGAATTCGGTATT
>JAUXPP010000092.1 GCA_030683705.1 Polaromonas sp.
CGGGTCGCTCATGAAGTTCGTGAGCGGCTTGAGCGCGTTCGGTCAGCGTTGGGAGGCTCGGCGTGCTGAAGCGGCGGCAGCGACTGGTCGGCGGCGTGGCCGTCGCCGGCGCCGGCGGGGCCGCGGGGTGGTTCTACCGCTCTCGCGCCGCGCAAGCTTTGGGCGGGGGGCCGTTTAGACACGAGACCTTCGATCCGGTGGCGGCTGATAACTTCCAGCAAAAGCTCTTCATTCCGGTTGGCAGCGGGCCGTTCGGCGTGCTCGACGTTACCGCGCCGCTGAAGATTCGCGCCACGGCGGCCAGTTTCCCGCTGCTGCCGGGCCCTGCATCGCAAGCGCCGTCGCCTTTTCTGCTGTACCAGACCGAGCACGCGGGGCAGGGCTACCAGAACCCGATCCTGCGCATCGAGAGTGGCGCGCGCTTCACCGCCAGCCTGCACAACGCGCTGACCGAACCGACCATCATTCACTGGCACGGCCTGCACACGCCCGCCAAGATGGACGGGCATCCGCGCGACACCATCGGGCCGGGCGCACGCTACGACTACGACTTCACGGTCCGCAACCGCGGCGGCACTTACTGGTACCACACCCACGCACACGAGCTGACCGCCGAACAGGCTTACCACGGTCTGGCGAGCTTTTTTCTGGTGGACGATGACGACCAGCGCCGGCTGAGCAAGTCACTTGACTTGCAGCTCGGTATCACCGACTTGCCCCTGGTCATCCAGGACAAGCAGTTCGACGCGCAGGGCAAGCTGTTGTACAAGCCGGATGCTCATGAAGCCATGATGGGCTGGCTGGGCGACATCGTGCTCGCCAACCTGACACCCAATGCGGTACAGGCCGTCACACCGCGCACCTACCGCCTGCAGCTACTCAACGGGTCGAATGCGCGCATTTACCGGCTCGCCTTCGTCAAGGGAAACAAGGCGCTTGACTTCACCGTCATCGGCACCGACGGAGGCCTGATCGAACGTCCGGAAACCGTGAGCGAAGCTTTTCTCTCGCCGGGCGAGCGTCTTGACGTGCTGTTCGACGCGGGCCAGGCCCAGCCCGGTGAGGACATCTTCCTCAGGAGCCTGGCGTTTGATGCGATGGAAAACGAAGGGCCAACTGCCGGCTCGGGCGGCATGCCGGGTATGAGCGGCATGGGCATGGGCCGGATGATGGCCAGCATGTCCTCCTCAAGGTTGCCGCTGGGCCTGGAGTTCAACATATTGAAACTGTCGGTCACGGCTGGCGAGCGCGTTGTCACCCAACTGCCCGCCACGCTGTCCCAGGTCAAGCCGATTGCTACCTCCGGCGCAGCGCAGCGCAAGATCGAGCTGTCGATGGGACAGATGCGTTTCCTCATCAACGGACGCAGCTACCGCATGGATGAGATCGCGTTCGACGTCAATCGCGGGGCGGTGGAAATCTGGAACATCAGCAATCCCACGCTGGGCATGCCGCACCCGATGCACATCCATGGCTTTTCATTCCAGGTGTTAGAACGCATTGGCAGCCCGCCCCAGGTCGCGGCCTCGGCGCGCTTCGGCCAAGGCCGCACCGTGAGCGACCTCG
>JAUXPP010000100.1 GCA_030683705.1 Polaromonas sp.
CTCGACCTTGCTCAATTCGGCGCCGGAAGCCGCCTTGGCCTGCAGTTCGTACATGTCGAGGTCGTCCATCAGCGACTCCTTGGCCATCAGCACGGCTTTTTCGGCGGTGCCGCCTATGCCTATGCCCAGCATGCCGGGCGGACACCAGCCGGCGCCCATGGTCGGCACGGTCTTGAGCACCCAGTCGACGATGGAGTCGCCCGGGTTGAGCATGGCCATCTTGCTTTTGTTCTCGCTGCCGCCGCCCTTGGCCGCCACGGTGACTTCGACGGTATTGCCCGGAACGATCTCGGTGAAGATCACCGCGGGCGTGTTGTCCTTGGTGTTCTTGCGGTCGAAATGCGGGTCGGCCACCACCGAGGCGCGCAGGGTGTTGTCGGGGTGGTTGTAGCCGCGCCGCACACCTTCGTTGACCGCGTCGTCGATGCTGCCGCTGAAGCCTTCCCAGCGCACATCCATGCCGACCTTGAGGAAGACGTTGACGATGCCGGTGTCCTGGCAAATCGGCCGGTGGCCGGTGGCGCTCATCCGGCTGTTGGTCAGGATCTGCGCAATCGCGTCCTTCGCCGCCGGGCTCTGCTCGCGCTCGTAGGCACGCGCCAGGTGCGCGATGTAGTCGGCCGGGTGGTAATAACTGATGAACTGCAGCGCGGCGGCGACGGATTCGATGAGGTCGGCTTGTTTGATCGTGGTCATGGTCTGGTGATGTGTGGGGATGGCTGTTCAGGAGCGGGTCCCTGTGCTAGGGTGGGCGCCCAATCCCGTATTTTGACAGGTCAGCCCAGCCCATGACGACACGCACCGAACGCGACACTTTTGGCCCCATCGAGGTACCCGCCGACCGGCTGTGGGGTGCGCAGACCCAGCGCTCGCTGCAGAACTTCGACATCTCCGGCGAGTTGCAGCCGCGCGAGATCATCCGTGCGTTGGTCCAGGTCAAGCGCTCGTCGGCCGCGGTCAACCACGCGCTGGGTTTGCAGGATGAACACAAGACAAAAGCCATCATCGCCGCCGCCGACGAAGTGATGGCCGGCCAGCATGCGCAGGAGTTCCCGCTGGTGGTGTGGCAGACCGGCTCCGGCACCCAGACCAACATGAACGTCAACGAGGTGCTGGCCAATCGCGCCAGCGAGCTCCTCGGTGGCGAACGCGGCGAAAGCCGGCTGGTGCATCCCAACGACGACGTGAACCGCAGCCAGTCGTCCAACGACGTGTTCCCGACCGCCATGCATGTGGCGGCGGTCGATGCCATCACGCACAGGCTGCTGCCGGCCATCGCCAAATTGCGCGGCACGCTGGCCCAAAAAGCGCAGGACTTCGACAGCATCGTCAAGATTGGCCGCACCCATTTGCAGGACGCGACGCCGCTCACCCTGGGCCAGGAGTTTTCCGGCTACGTGGCGCAGCTGGCGCACTGCGACAAACATGTACGCGCCGCCTTGCCGCACCTGTACGAACTGGCCCTGGGCGGCACCGCCGTCGGCACCGGCCTGAATGCGCCCCAGGGCTATGCCGAGCAGGTGGCGGCCGAGCTGGCGCGTTTGACCGGTTTGCCGTTTGTGACGGCACCGAACAAGTTCGAGGCCATGGCTTCCTGCGACGCGCTGGTCCATGCCCACGGCGCGCTGAAAACCCTGGCCGCCAGCCTGATGAAAATCGCCAACGACGTGCGCTGGCTGGCCAGCGGCCCGCGCAGCGGCATTGGCGAGTTGTCGATTCCGGAGAACGAACCGGGCTCGTCCATCATGCCCGGCAAGGTGAATCCGACCCAGAGCGAGGCGGTCACCATGTTGTGCTGCCAGGTCTTCGGCAACGAAGTCGCCATCAACTTCGGCGGCGCCTCGGGCAACTTCGAGCTCAATGTGTTCCGGCCCATGATCGCCCACAACTTTTTGCAGAGCGTGCGCCTGCTGGCCGATGGCATGGTGAGTTTCAACGAGCACTGTGCCGTCGGGATCACGCCCAACCGTGAGCGCATCGCTGAACTGGTGGACCGTTCGCTGATGCTGGTGACCGCGCTGAACCCGCATATCGGTTACGACAAGGCGGCGTTTATCGCCAAGAAGGCGCACCAGGAGGGCAGCAGCCTGCGCGATGCGGCCATTGCATCCGGCCACGTGACGGCGGATCAGTTCGATGCCTGGGTGGTGCCGAAAAACATGACCGGACGCCAGTGAGATGCGCCGGGACCGCTATTGAATTTATAGCTGCTTACGCTGGTCGGATAAGGGCTGGATGCCAATTTGGCATGAAAAAAGGGCCGCGAGGCCCTTTTTTGACACCAGCCGTTTCTGGCGGCTCAGTGTTTTTGCGAGGCTGCCGCAATGCCCGACATGATCTTGTCGGTGTAGGCAATGGCCAGGGCCGACAGCAGGAAGGTGATGTGGATCACGGTTTGCGCGATCAGGACCTGTTCGCTGTAGTTTGCCGCGTTGATGAAGGTTTTCAGCAGGTGGATGGAGCTGATGCCGATGATGGCGGTTGCCAGCTTGACTTTCAGCACCGAGGCGTTGACATGGCTCAGCCACTCGGGCTGGTCGCGGTGACCCTGCAGGTTCATGCGGCTCACAAAGGTCTCGTAGCCGCCGACGATCACCATGATCAGCAGGTTGGAGATCATGACCACGTCGATCAGCGCCAGCACCACCAGCATGATCACGGTCTCGTTGAGCGAGGTGATGGGCGCATCGGTCTTGTAGCCTATGCTGGTCACCAGCGCCTGCAGCGCGGTCTGGCTGCCGAAAACCGCTTCGATCAGGTGCAGAAGTTCAACCAGGAAATGAAACACGTACACGCCCTGGGCGGCGATCAGCCCGATGTACAGCGGCAACTGCAGCCAGCGGCTGGCAAAAATGAAGTTTGGAATCGGGCGCAGCGGTGAGGCTTTGGGGAGGTCGGGCTTGGGATCGGACATGGTTTTATGAGGGTTTGTACGGACTGTGCGGATTGTAGGGCCGCCGCCCATCCGGGCCCGCTTGGGGTTAAATCAGCCAGTCAGTGGACTGTAAGTGCTGAATATGACATTAGCACGCATCAACAACGACCTGAGGAGACAAGCCACCATGAACGCGCCTTCATCCGCCATCGAGTCCACACTGGTTGAAAACCGGGTCTTCTTCCCCAACCCCGAACTGGCGAAATCCGCCCGCATTTCCGGCATGGACGCCTACCAGGCGCTGTGCGCCGAGGCTGAACAAGACTTCGAGGGATTCTGGGCCCGGCTGGCGCGCGAGAACCTCAGCTGGAAAAAACCCTTCACCCAGATCCTGGACGAGTCCAACGCGCCCTTCTACAAATGGTTTGCAGACGGCGAACTCAATGCCTCGTACAACTGCCTGGACCGGCATCTCGGCACCGCCACCGAGAACAAGAAGGCCATCATTTTCGAGACCGACGACGGCAAGGTCACCAACGTCACTTACAAAGAGCTGCACGGCAAGGTCTGCCAGTTCGCCAACGCGCTCAAGGCCATGGGCATCAAAAAGGGCGACCGCGTCATCATCTACATGCCGATGACGGTGGAGGGCGTGGTGGCCATGCAGGCCTGCGCCCGCATAGGCGCGACCCACTCGGTGGTGTTCGGCGGCTTTTCCGCCAAGAGCCTGCAGGAGCGCATCCAGGACGCGGGCGCGGTGGCCGTCATCACCGCCAACTTCCAGTTGCGCGGCGGCAAGGAGCTGCCCCTCAAGGCCATCGTCGATGAAGGCATCGCCATGGGCGGCTGCGAGTCCATCAAGAACGTGATCGTCTACCAGCGCACGGCCACCGCCTGCAACATGGTCGCCGGGCGCGACAGCCTGATGCACGAGGTCACGGCGAAACAGCCGGCCACCTGCGAGCCCGAGTTCGTCGGCGCCGAACATCCGCTGTTCATCCTCTACACCTCCGGCTCCACCGGCAAGCCCAAGGGCGTGCAGCACAGCACCGGCGGCTACCTGCTGTGGGCCAAGCTGACCATGGACTGGGCTTTCGACATCCAGCCCTCCGACGTGTTCTGGTGCACCGCCGACATCGGCTGGATCACCGGCCACACCTATGTGGCCTACGGCCCGCTGGCGGCCGGCGCCACCCAGGTCATCTTCGAGGGCATCCCGACCTTCCCGAATGCCGGCCGCTTCTGGCAGATGATCGAAAAACACAAGGTCACGATTTTTTATACCGCGCCGACCGCGATCCGTTCGCTGATCAAGGCGGCCGAGGGCGACGAGAAGGTCCACCCGGCGCGCTCCGACCTCAGCAGCCTGCGCATCCTCGGCTCGGTCGGTGAACCCATCAATCCGGAAGCCTGGATGTGGTACTACAAAAACGTCGGCGGTGAGCGCTGCCCGGTGGTCGACACCTTCTGGCAGACCGAGACCGGCGGCCACATGATCACGCCGCTGCCCGGCGCCACCCCGCTGGTGCCCGGCAGCTGCACGCTGCCGCTGCCCGGCATCATGGCGGCGATTGTCGATGAGCTCGGCAAGGACGTGCCCAACGGCTCTGGCGGCATGCTGGTGGTCAAGCGCCCCTGGCCGTCGATGATCCGCACCAT
>JAUXPP010000101.1 GCA_030683705.1 Polaromonas sp.
CATTGGTTTGTCCCCCACCCGTCGGGCTGGGCCTAGGAGCGCAGCAAAAAATGGATCAGGGCGAGCGATTGTCTGAGCCGAAGGCGAGTTCGAGCTCGACCCCATTTTTTGCGAGCACCGCAGGTTGCCCGCAGCGAAGCGGAGGGACCCAGACCATCGGGTCGCCTTTTCTTTGCTTACTTTCTTTTGGCGAAGCAAAAGAAAGTGAGTTGCCGCCGGGCAACCCCCGGCCAACAAGCGTAGGTGAACTGAATTGCTATAAATCCAATAGCTGTTGGCGCTTGTCCAGCAGGGGCTGGAGGCCCAAAGCATCCACAAATCAGTTGATCACGCGAGGATCAACTGTCCTCGCCATAGTCATGGTCCGGATGGTTGACCGCATCCAGCTTCCAGTAACCCCGTCCCACGATGCGGCTGCGTTCCACGCCAAGTTCGTCGATCAATAGCTGGCGAAGGCGGCGCATGGCGGCGGCTTCGCAGGCCAGGTAGATACGGGCTTCTGGCGCGATCGGTGGCAGCGAACGCAGGGCTTGCTCGAGGGCCTGACCGGCGCTGCGGTGATCGCTGCCGCGTGGCAGCCACCTCACGTCCAGCGTGGCGGGGCTGTTCAGCGCGCGCTGCTCGCCGGCGCTGATCACTTCCAGCAGCACCCGGGCCTGCGCGCTTGCAGGCAGGTCGGCGAGTATGGTTTCGACCGCCGGCAGCGCGCTGTCGTCGGCGATCAGCAGATGCTGGGTGGCGGCCGTGTCGACGGCGTAGCCAGGCCCCGGGCCCATCAGGAACAGCACCTGCCCGACGGCGGCCTGCGCGGCCCAGGTCGAGGCCGGGCCTTCACCATGCAGCACAAAATCGACATCCACTTCCAGCACCTCAGGGCGCACCGCCAGCGGCGTGTAGGTGCGCATGGAGACGGCGCGCGGCCCGTCCGGCAGCGGGCGGGTCGGTTCGGTCTGTCCAGGTTCCGGAAAAATCAGCTTGATGTAGCTGGCGGGCCCGGCTGGCGCAAAACCTTCCAGTTCGGCGCCGGTCAGGGTGATGCGGCGCATCGCCGGGCTCAGCACCTCGACGCGGCTGACCTCGACACGGCGTGGCGGCCGGCGTTTGCGGGGGGCGGGTGCGGCTTCGGGCAGGGGAGCGGTGTTGGTCAAGAAGGGCTTTCAACAGGATGGCGATGAGAATGATTGTCATCCCGAACGGGTAAACCGCCGGGCTGTAGGGACAAGCCGAAAAAACGCTGCGTGCCGGTGCGGCTTTTGGGGTGCAGTAAAGTGTCAGGCTGCGCCGGCGCCCTGCGCCTCCCTGTCAAGCATCCCTTTACCCCCACCAGACCCCATGACCACCTTCGGCACCCCCCTGTCCCCCCACGCAACCAAAGTGATGCTGCTCGGCTCCGGCGAGCTCGGCAAGGAGGTGCTGATCGCCTTGCAGCGCCTGGGCGTGGAAACCATCGCCACCGACCGCTACGACAACGCGCCCGGCCAGCAGGTCGCCCACCATGCGCGCACCATCACCATGAGTGACCCGGCGCAGCTCAAGGCACTGATCGAGAAAGAGCGGCCGCACCTGGTGGTGCCCGAGATCGAGGCGATTGCCACGCCCATGCTGGAAGAACTCGAGGCCGCCGGCGTGGTGCGTGTGGTGCCGACCGCGCGGGCCGCACGCCTGACCATGGACCGCGAGGGCATACGCCGGCTGGCGGCCGAAACCCTGGGCCTGCCGACCAGTCCCTATGTCTTCTGCGATTCCCTGGAGGAGTTGCAGGCCGCCATCGATTCGAAAATTGGTTACCCCTGCGTCGTCAAGCCGGTGATGAGTTCGTCGGGCAAGGGCCAGAGCAAGATCGCCGGCCCGGACGACGTCAAAAAGGCCTGGGACTACGCCATGGCTGGCGGCCGCGTCAGCCATGGCCGGGTGATTGTCGAAGGCTTCATTGACTTCGACTACGAGATCACGCAACTGACCGTGCGGGCGATGGGCGCGGATGGAAACATCGAGACGCACTTCTGCGAACCGATCGGCCATGTGCAGGTCAGTGGCGACTATGTCGAAAGCTGGCAGCCGCAGCCCATGGCCGCCGCCGCGCTGCAAAAAAGCCGTGACATCTGCAAGGCCGTGACCGACAACCTCGGCATCGGGCATGACGGCCAGCCGGGCGGCCTGGGGCTGTTCGGCGTGGAGCTGTTTGTCAAAGGTGAGGAGGTCTGGTTCAGCGAGGTCAGCCCGCGGCCGCACGACACCGGCATGGTGACGATGTGCACGCAGTGGCAAAACGAGTTTGAGCTGCATGCCCGCGCCATTCTCGGCCTGCCGGTCAACACCGCCTTGAAAAGCCCGGGTGCCAGCGCCGTGATTTACGGCGGTGTCGACGCGCAGGGCATTGTGTTCGACGGCGTGGCCGACGCCCTGCGCGTGCCCAACAGCGACATCCGCCTGTTCGGCAAGCCCGAAAGTTTTGTCAAACGCCGCATGGGTGTGGCGCTGGCTTTTGATGCCGATGTGCAAACTGCGCGGGACAATGCCAAGCTGGCCGCCTCCCGGGTGAAACCGCGGGTGGCCTGACAGGATGCGTTATCCGGAGCTGATGGAAATGCTGGCCTGGGCGGACGACTCCTCGCTGCGCCTGCTGCTCGTGGCGGCCATCGCGGTGCTGCTGGCCCTGGTGGTGCACCGCGTGGGCGCGGCGGTGCTGCAGCGGATCACCCGCGCCATGCCGGTGGCGGCGACGGTAGTCAGCCACTGCAAGGCGCCGGCCCAGCTGCTGCTGCCGCTGATCGCGCTGCAGGCGGTCTGGCAGGGCGCGCCGGATGCCCTGCCGCTGATCAGTGGCGTGCGCCATGCCAATGGCCTGTTGCTGCTCACGGCATTGACCTGGCTGGGCCTGCGTGCCGTGCGCGGGGTGGCGCGCGGCGTCACCGACCGCCACCCGGTCGATGTCGAGGACAACCTGCAGGCGCGCCGCATCCACACCCAGACCCGCATGCTGGCGCGCACCGCGATGTTCGTCATCCTGCTGGCCGGGCTGGCGCTGATGCTGATGACTTTTCCGGGCGCGCGCCAGTTTGGCGCCAGCCTGCTGGCCTCGGCCGGGGTGGTGGGACTGGTGGTGGGTATCGCCGCGCGGCCCATCTTCAGCAACCTGATCGCGGGACTGCAGATCGCGCTGGCCCAGCCGATCCGGATCGACGACGTGCTGGTTGTCGAGGGCGAGTGGGGCCGGGTCGAGGAAATCACCGGGACCTACGTGGTGCTCAAGATCTGGGACGAACGCCGCCTCATCATTCCGCTGCAGTGGTTCATCGAAAACCCGTTCCAGAACTGGACCCGCAGCAGTGCCAGCATCATCGGCACGGTCTTCCTGTGGGTGGATTACCGCATGCCGCTGGCGCCGCTGCGCGCCGAAGCCCAGCGCCTGTGCGAGGCTTCGCCCGACTGGGACCAGCGCCTGTGCAAGCTGCAGGTGACCGAAGCCGGTGAAGGGTCCATCCAGCTGCGCTTGCTGGTGACTTCGGCCAGTTCGGGCCGCAACTGGGACCTGCGCTGCCATGTCCGCGAGGGCCTGGTCGACCTCATGCAGCGCGATTACCCGCAACACCTGCCGCTGCTGCGCGCGGAGCTGGGGCGTGCCGGGGAAGACAAGTCTTTTGGGGCTCCGACCCTTTGATGGCGGGCGCGAGCAGCTCCTGTATTGATAGCAAGGGCAGGTCGCCGCTTACTGGAACGCCACCTCTGAAAAGCTGCGCAGCTTGCGGCTGTGCAGCTGGGTAGTCCCCTGTTCGCGCAGCAGCTCGATGGCGCGCATGCCGATACGCAAATGCTGGTCCACGCGTTCACGGTAGAAGTGGTTGGCCATGCCCGGCAGCTTGATCTCGCCGTGCAGCGGCTTGTCGCTGACACACAGCAGGGTGCCGTAGGGCACGCGAAAGCGGAAGCCGTTGGCGGCGATGGTGGCGCTTTCCATGTCCAGCGCCACCGCGCGGCTCTGGCTGAAGCGGCGCTGCGGCTGGTTGCCCGGCAGCAGTTCCCAGTTGCGGTTGTCGGTGGAGGCCACGGTGCCGGTGCGCATGATGCGCTTGAGGTCCGGCCCCTCCAGCCGGGTCACGTCCTTGACCGCCCGCTCCAGCGCCACCTGGATCTCGGCCAGCGCCGGGATAGGCACCCACAGCGGCAGTTCCTCGTCGAGCACATGGTCCTCGCGCACATAACCGTGGGCCAGCACGTAGTCGCCGAGTTGCTGGCTGTTGCGCAGGCCGGCGCAGTGGCCCAGCATGATCCAGGCATGCGGGCGCAGCACTGCGATGTGGTCGGTGATGTTCTTGGCATTGGCCGGGCCGACGCCGATGTTGACCATGGTGATGCCGCTGCGGTCGGCGCGCATGAGGTGGTAGGCCGGCATCTGCGGCAAGCGCGGCGGCGCCATGCCGAGTTCGTCGCCGGCCACAGCCGGCAGGCCGGCGCGGCGGGTCACCACGTTGCCGGGTTCGACAAAAGCGATGTATTCGCTGTCGGGTTTGGCCATCTCCTCGTGGCCCAGGCGCACGAACTCGTCGATATAGAACTGGTAGTTGGTGTAGAGCACGAAGTTCTGGAACCAGTGCGGCGAGGTGCCGGTGTAGTGGCGCAGGCGCTGCAATGAATAGTCGACCCGCGCCGCCGTGAACAGCGCCAGCGGCTGGGGCTCGCCCGGGCTGGCCTCGTAGGTGCCGTTGGCAATGCCGTCGTCCATGGCGGCCAGGTCGGGCAGGTCGAACACATCACGCATCAGCATGCGGCGCGCGGCGCTCAGGCTGCCCTCGATGTGGTCGTGTTCGGCGAACGAGAAGTGCACCGGGATGGGCTGGGTGCTGGTGCCCACTTCCAGTTCGACCGAATGGTTTTTCAGCAGCAACCGGAACTGCTCGAGGTAGTAGTTGCCGTAGAGGTCGGGCCGGGTCAGCGTGGTTTCGTAACGGCCCGGGCCGGCGACAAAACCGTAGCTGAGCTGGTCGATGTCGGGTGTCTCGAGGATGGCGCGGGCCACGGTCTCGGTCTGCACCCGCACAAAGGGGTAACAGGCGCGCACATGGCCGGGCAGGGTCTCGCCCGCCACATAACGGTGCATCGCGCCGCGCAGGTGGGCGATCTGCTGCTCATAAATCAGGCGGACCTGCGCCAGCGCGGCGGCGGGGTCGGTGTAACGGGTGGGCGCGATGAAGGCGGGCAGGTAAGGCATGGGCGTGGAACTTTCGGACAAGTTCTCATTGTGCCCGGCTGGCCGAAACGCCGGGTTTTGGCCGCCACTGACACGAAACCGACACATTGCGACCCTAGATTCAAGCGCAACACCACCTGGAGAGACCATGGAAGCTGCCATCCGGATCAACACCCTGAGCAAGACATTTGGTAACGGCCGCAAGGCCCTGCAACAGATCGACCTGAGTATTGCGCCCGGTGAAATGGTCGCGCTGATCGGCGCTTCCGGCTCCGGTAAATCCACCCTGCTGCGGCACATGGCGGGCCTGATGGCCGGTGACTCCGCCGGCCAGGGCTCCATCGTGATCCACGGCCGCACGGTGCAGAGCAACGGAAAAATCGCCGCCAACATCCGATCGGTGCGTTCCGGCATCGGTTTTGTGTTCCAGCAGTTCAACCTGGTGGGCCGCCTGCCAGTGCTGGTCAATGTGCTGGCCGGCACCCTGCACCGCGTGCCGATGTGGCGCAGCCTGATCCGCTGGTTCACGCCCGAGGAAAAGGCCAGGGGCATCGAAGCCCTGCGCCGCGTCGGGATTGCCGAATGTTGCGCGCAGCGCGCCTCCACCCTGTCGGGCGGCCAGCAGCAGCGCGCCGCGATTGCACGCGCGATGGTGCAGGGCGCCAAAGTGGTGCTGGCCGACGAGCCGATCGCCTCGCTGGACCCGGAGTCATCCCGCAAGGTCATGGACATCCTGGCGCGCATCAACCGCGAAGACCGCTGCACCGTGGTCGTGTCGCTGCACCAGGTCAATGTGGCCATGAAGTACTGCGCCCGCACCATCGCCCTGCACCAGGGCAAGGTGGTGTACGACGGCCCCTCGGTGGGCCTGACACCGGCCGTGCTGCGCGACCTGTACGGCGCTGAAGCCGACGACATCCTGTCCCTGGGCGACGCCATCTCCAGCCTGGAAGACAAGGTCAAACCCGTTCCCCACCTGGCCTGGCCGACGCCTATGGCCCAGGCTGCCTGATCCGACGCTTATCCATCCACCTTTTTTCAAGGAATCACCATGCTCAAGAAACTGTTGACCGGACTGGCCGCCAGTACGCTGCTCGCGCTGGCCCCCGTCCACGCGCAGGACCTCAAGGAAATCAATTTCGGCATCATTTCGACCGAGTCCTCGCAGAACCTGAAGTCCGACTGGCAGCCGCTGCTCGAAGACATGGCCAAAAAGACCGGCTACAAGGTCAATGCCTTCTTTGCGCCCGACTATGCCGGCATCATCGAAGGCATGCGTTTCGGCAAGGTGCACCTCGCCTGGTACGGCAACAAGTCGGCGATGGAGGCGGTGGACCGGGCCGGCGGCGAGGTGTTCGCCCAGATGGTCAACGCCGACGGCACCCAGGGTTATTACTCGCACTTTGTGGTGCACAAGGACAGCCCGCTCAAGAACCTCGACGACGTCCTGAAAAACGCGAAAAGCCTGTCCTTCGGCAACGGTGATCCCAATTCGACATCGGGCTTTCTGGTCCCCAGCTACTATGTTTTTGCGCAGAACAAGATCGATGCGCGGACCGCATTCCGGGTCTCCCGCAGTGCCAACCATGAAACCAATGCGCTGGCCGCAGTCAACAAACAGGTCGATGTGGCGGTCACCAACAGTGAAACGCTGGACAAGATCAAGGACCGCATGCCCGAGAAGTTCAAGGACATCCGCGTGGTCTGGACCTCGCCGCTGATTCCGCTGGACCCGCTGGTGATGCGCAAGGACCTTCCGGTTGTTGCACAGCAAAAGCTCAAGGACTTTTTCTACAGCTACGGCCAGGGCGGCCAGCATGAAAAAGACGTGATGATGAAGATCTCCAAGCTGTCGGCCTTCAAGCCTTCGACCAACGCCCAGCTGATCCCTATCCGCCAGCTCGAACTTTTCAAGGAGCGCAACAAGTTCGAGGCCGACGCCAACCTGCCCGGCGCCGAAAAGCAGGCCAAGGTCGCCGAGATTGACCGCAAGCTCGCCGAGCTGGCCAAGAACTGAGTCCGGCCGTGAGTACCACTGCGCGCCTGCCGGTGCAGCCCCCGCCTGCGCTGCCGGACATGCCGCGCACCAGCCTGCTGGGCATGCTGGCCTGGGGCGTGTTGCTGGCCTTGCTGGCCCTGTCCTGGAAGGGCGCCGACATGCGTCCGCTGGACCTGCTGCGTGATTCCGGCAACATGGCCGAATACGCGGCCAGCTTTTTCCCGCCCAACTTCAGGGAGTGGCGCAACTACCTGCATGAAATGGTGATCACGGTGCAGATTGCGCTGTGGGGCACGGCGCTGGCGGTGGTCTGCGCCATTCCGCTGGCGCTGCTGTCGTCGGCCAACATCGCGCCGGTCTGGGTGCGGCAGCCGGTGCGCCGGCTGATGGACGCGGCACGCGCCATCAACGAGATGGTGTTTGCCATGTTGTTCATCGTGGCCGTGGGCCTGGGCCCGTTTGCCGGCGTGCTGGCGCTGTGGATACACACCACCGGCATCCTGGCCAAGCTGTTTTCGGAGGCGGTGGAGTCGATTGACCCGCAGCCGGTCGAGGGCATACGCGCCACCGGCGCCAACGCGCTCGAGGAAATCCTCTACGGCGTGATTCCGCAGGTGTTGCCGCTGTGGATCTCCTACACGCTGTACCGCTTCGAGTCGAATGTGCGCTCGGCCTCGGTGGTCGGCATGGTGGGCGCGGGCGGCATCGGCGTGGTCTTGTGGGAGATCATCCGTGGCTTCCAGTACGCCGAAACCTGCGCCGTGATGATCATCATCGTGGTCACGGTCAGCGTCATCGACCTGATCTCGGCGCGTATCCGCAAGGCCCTGGTTTAGGAGAAACATTGTGGCGCTGTCCCTCGACGACATCACCGGGCTGTTCCATGCGAACGGGGCGGTCCAGTACGGCGCCGAAGCCGTGACCCAGCAGCAGCATGCGCTGCAGTGCGCGCAACTGGCCGAGCAGGCCGGCGCCTCGCCGGCGCTGATTGCGGCGGCGCTGCTGCATGACCTCGGTCATTTGCTGGCCGCCGAGAGGGCGCCGGTAGCGGCGGGTGCGGACGATCTGCACCAGTTCATGGCGCTGCCGTTTTTGCGCGGTGTGTTTCCCGAGGCCGTGCTGGCACCGATACGGTTGCACGTGGATGCCAAGCGTTATATGTGCCGGGTAGATCCCAGCTACTGGGCAGGCCTGTCACCGGCTTCCAAAAAAAGCCTGGTGTTGCAGGGAGGGCCTTTCTCTGAAGGGGAAGCGCATGACTTCATGGCCCAGGCGTTTGCGGCCGATGCCGTCGCGCTGCGGCGCTGGGACGACAGCGCCAAGGACCCGCAGGCTCTGACGCCCGGCTGGGCCCACTATGCCGCGGTGCTTCAGCGTGCCAGCTGCGCCGGGCTGGCCTCGGCCAGGTAGTCTGCAAGCTGCCGGCCGGCATCCGCCAGCTCGCCGTTGTTGACGATCACACAGTCGGCATTTGTGCCGTCGAAATCCGCGTTGCGTTCCAGGCGCTGTGCGACCGCTTCGGCGCTGTCACGGCCGCGCTGGCGCAGCCGCCGGGCCAGCGCCTCGGCGTCCGCGGTGACGTGGACCACACGCACATCGGGCGACACCGGCAGGCTGTGGACATGCGCGCGTGAGCCGTTGACCACCACCAGCCCCCCGGCCAGTACGGCATCGCCGTACTGGCTGGCGATGCCATAGGAAAAGCCGTGGGCCTGCCAGTGCCAGCGCAGGCCGCCGGCCTGCAGCAGCACGGCGAAGGCCGCAGGTGTCAGCGCATCGTGGTCCGAGCCGGCATGCGCCGGCCGGGTGACGAAGCGGCGGGTGAAAACGATGTCAGGGCGGGCCGCCAGGGCCTGCTGCGCGTACGCCATCACGCTGTCCTTGCCGGAGCCCGAAGGCCCGCAGACAAACACCCAGGCCCCCATCTGTGGAGTGGCGCTCATGCGGACAGCCTGAGGTCGATGACGCGCTGAAACGGCGCTCCAGGGCCTTGCTCGACAAACAGGCAGAGCCGGTCCAGCAACAGCGGGGCCTGGGCATTCAGCCTGGAAGCCTCCCCGGCCAGGGCCTGGCCCACGCGCTGCGCAGTGGCCGCGTCCACAGGGCCGGTCAGGGTCATGTGAAAGCGAAAGCGCTCCAGCACATGCGGATAACCGTGCAGCGCCAGCAGTTCGGTTTCGCGCGTATCGAGACCGGCGCTGCGGCGCCGCGCCAGCTCGGCCTCGGTCAGCGGCGCGCGCAGGTCGTCCAGGCCGGTGACGCAGGTCGCGGCCAGGGCCTGCAGGCCCGCAGGAGGTGCC
This sequence comes from Polaromonas sp., assembly GCA_030683705.1. GTDB lineage: Bacteria > Pseudomonadota > Gammaproteobacteria > Burkholderiales > Burkholderiaceae_C > Polaromonas. The sequence goes on from JAUXPP010000101.1 coordinate 9,488, forward strand.
CGCGGTACCAGTGCCACGAAGTTGCCCAGCGTGGCCAGCTGCAGCGGACCCAGCGCCACCGGCGCCAGCGTCTGTGCGAGGCGGCCCAAACGCGCGACCAGGTCGGCTTCCTGGTGGCCGGCTGAAAGATGAAACGGGGCTTTGAGCGTGGCGTGAAAGCCGTAGCGCCTCGGCTCGGCCGTGATGGCCTGCAGCTCCTCCGGCCCGATCCCCGCGAGCTCGGGCTGGGGCAGCGCCGTGTTGTCGTGTTCGTCACGGCCCAGCCAGTGGGCACCCCATGTCCACCAGGCCGAGTGTTTGGCCGGCGAGAAATAAATCGCGTAACGCGCGCTCATGCAGCATCCCCAGCATCCTGGCCGGCGCTGACCACCAGTTGCACGCGGTCGCCGCAAAACACCGTCTCGCCGTATTTGATGGGCCGTCCGTCCATGTCCACATCCAGGCATTCGACACACAGCACCGGCCGGCTGGTGGCCTGTTTGAGCAGGCGCGCGGTTTCGTCCGACGGCATTTGTGTGGTGATGCGGCTTTCCGCGCGCAGGTAATCGACGACCCCGAAATGCCGCAGGATGTCGGTGGTGCGGGTTCCGTCATTCAGCATTTCCAGCAGCCCGGCAAAACGCGCGGCGGGGTAATACGCGGTGGCCAGTGCAATCGGCTGGTTGTTGGCTTCGTCCAGCATCTCGACCATCAACACCTTCGCGTTTTTTTCCAGCTTGAGTTCTTCGGCGGCACGTTCGGGCGCCGGGATTTCCCGGGCCGTCAGCAACTGTTTGCTGGGCAGCAGGCCCTGGCGCTGCAGGTTTTCGCTGAAGCGTGTGCGGCGAGACAACCTGTAGTCGAGCAGTTCGTGCTGCACAAAGGTGCCGCGCCCCGGCTCGATGCGCACCAGCCCGTCGAGCTGCAGCGCTGCCACCGCCTGACGCAGGGTATGGCGGTTGACGCCAAAGCGCTGCGAAAGTTCGCTCTCACTGGGCAGGCGCCCACTGGCGGTGAAGGCGCGGTTGCGGATCTCGGTGCCCAGGGTGTCGGCTATCTGCTTCCACACGGCAACGCCGCTGCGCCTGCCGGGAGCGCTGGAAAAAGTGCGTTCGCTTGTCATCATTTGGTCATGTTGTCCGGTTGAACTAGCTGTCTCTTGCATCCGATGTGCAGTTTTTTTGCACTGCCTTCAACTCTAGTGATTGATTTAGACATCCGTATGACAAACCAGGCCATTCATGAAAACCAGGCCGCTCGCCAGCGCTGGCTGGGCGTGCTGTCGCGCGCCGGTCGCGCCGAGCTGGAGCAGGCGCTGACGGTGCTTGCCGACCTGCCGCCCATCGAACATGTCCGCCCCCCCGAGCCGGGGATGGTCATGCTGCGCGGCCGGGTCGGGGGCACCGGTGATGCCTTCAATCTCGGCGAAGCCACCGTCACGCGTTGTGCCCTGCGGGTGGGCGACGGCGCGCTGGGTGTTGGCTACACGCTGGGGCGGGACCGCCGCAAGGCTGAACTGGTGGCGCTGTTCGATGCGCTGCTGCAGGACGAGACGCGGCAGGCGCAGTTGCAGCGCGAGCTGATCACACCGATGTATCAGCGGCAGGCGGCCGGGCGCGAGGCCGCCAGCCGTTCGGTCGCTGCCTCCAAAGTCGAATTTTTTACTTTTGTCCGGGGTGAGGCATGAATCAACACGCATTAAGCGCAGGGTTTGCCGACCCGGTACACGAGGCCCAGACGGCCTTCCGTGCCGTGCTGGAGGCGCTCTCCCGGCCGGGGCAGCCTGTGGCCATCGGCCGCCCGGTCAAGGGACTGGCGCTGGGTCCGGCGATGGCGCACCTGCTGCTGGCCTTGACCGATGACGATACGCCGGTCTGGTGGCAACAGGCAGGCGGTGAAGCGGCCGACTGGCTGCGTTTTCATACCGGCGCCCCTGTGGCGGCAGCGCCAGCGGACGCTGCTTTTGCGGTGATAGCCGATGTGGGCGCGATGCCCGCACTGGACAGGTTTGCGGCCGGTTCGGTGGAATCGCCGGAACACGCCGCAACCTTGCTGATCGAGGTTCCGTCCCTGAGCGCGGGCCCGGCGGTCGAGTGGCATGGTCCCGGCATCCGCGAGATGCAGACGGTGCGGCTCGCCGGCCTGCCCGCCAGTTTCTGGACCCAGTGGCAGGCCAACCATGCGGCCTTCCCGCAGGGCGTGGACATTGTGTTTACCTGCGCGGATGCCGTGCTGGGTTTGCCGCGCACAACGCGGGTTCGCCGCCTGGAGGGCATCTGATATGTATGTAGCTGTGAAGGGCGGCACCGCCGCCATCGAAGCCTCCTGGCGCCTGCTGGCGGCGCAGCGCCGCGGCGATACCGCCTTGCCGGCCCTGTCGGTCGCGCAGATCCAGCAGCAATTGCCGCTGGCGGTGGACCGGGTGATGTCGGAAGGATCGCTGTACGACCCGGAACTGGCCGCGCTCGCGATCAAGCAGGCCGGCGGCGACCTGATCGAGGCGATTTTTCTGCTGCGCGCCTACCGTACCACCTTGCCGCGTTTCGGCTACAGCCTGCCTCTGGATACCGCCCGCATGGCGCTGACACGGCGGGTGTCGGCGACTTTCAAGGATGTGCCCGGTGGCCAGGTGCTGGGCGCGACCTACGACTACACCCAGCGCCTGCTGGACTTTGCGCTGCTGGCCGACGGCGAGGACGAGGGCGTGCCAGGGGCGCCGGCAGACGCGGCGCAGGCGCTGCCGGAACACATGCCGCGCATCAACGAACTGATGGCGCGTGAGGGTCTGATGGAAATACCGCAGCCCGGGGCGCAGGAGCCGCCCGGCGACCTGACACGTGATCCGCTGATGTTCCCGGCGGATCGCCCGCTGCGCCTGCAGGCGCTGGCGCGTGGTGACGAGGGCTGGCTGCTGGCGCTCGGCTATTCGACGCAGCGCGGTTATGCCAACAGCCACCCTTTTGCGGGCGAAATCCGGCGCGGCAGGGTGTCGGTGGAAATCGAGGCGGACGAGCTCGGGTTTGCCATTGACATCGGCGAGGTCGAGTTGACTGAGTGCCAGATGATCAACCAGTTTGCCGGCAACCGCGAGCATCCGCCGCAGTTCACCCAGGGTTACGGCCTGGCGTTTGGCGGCGCCGAACGCAAGAGCATGGCGATGGCGCTGGTGGACCGGTCGCTGCGCGCGCGGGAACTGGGCGAACTGGTGACCTCACCCGCGCAGGACGAGGAGTTCGTGCTGTCGCATGCGGACAGCCTGGAGTCCTCCGGTTTTGTGCAACACCTGAAGCTGCCGCATTACGTGGATTTCCAGTCTGAACTGGAACTGGTGCGCAAGCTGCGCGCTGCCCACGTGCAGGAAAAGAAGGCTGGCCAGGGCGAAGAACATCCCGGCCAGACCGCCGCAACGATACAGAAGGCCGCATGATGGATGCCAACTACAACTTCGGCTTTCTCGACGAGCGCACCAAGAAGATGATCCGGCGTGCCATGCTCAAGGCCGTCGCCATCCCCGGTTACCAGGTGCCCTTCGGTTCGCGCGAGATGCCTTTTGCCTATGGCTGGGGCACGGGCGGCGTGCAGGTCACCGCCAGCATCATCGGGCGCGCCGATGTGCTCAAGGTGATCGACCAGGGCGCCGACGACACCACCAATGCGGTCAACATCCGGCGCTTTTTTGCGCGCACCACCGGGGTGGAAACCACGGAAAAAACCACAGCCGCCAGCATCATCCAGACGCGGCACCGCATTCCCGAGGTGGCGCTGAAAGAAGGCCAGATCATTGTGTACCAGGTGCCGATGCCGGAGCCGCTGTTCCGCCTCGAACCGCGCCGCCGCGAAACCATCACCATGCATGCGCTGGCCGAGTACGGCCTGATGAACGTGAAACTCTACGAAGACATTGCCCAGCTTGGCGCGATCTCCAAGACCTATGACTACCCGGTGCTGGTCAACGGGCGTTACCTGAGCTCGCCCTCGCCGATCCCGAAATTCGACAACCCCAAGATGCACATGAACCCGGCCTTGCAGCTGTTCGGCGCGGGCCGCGAAAAACGCATTTACGCGATTCCGCCCTACACCGCGGTGCGCAGCCTGGATTTCGAGGACCATCCCTTCGAGGTGCAGCGCTGGAACCATGCCTGCGCGCTGTGCGGTGCGGCCGATAGTTTTCTCGATGAAATGATTGTGGACGATGCCGGCAGCCGGCTGTTTGTGTGCTCGGACAGCGACTACTGCAGCGAGCGCCGCGACAGCGGCCATACCGGGACGCAGCAGGCGGTGCAGATGCCCGATGTGCTGGCGCATGCCGCTGCGGAGGATGCGCGATGAACGGCGATCTGCTTCTTTCGGTGCGCGGTGCGGGCAAGCAGTTCATGCAGGCCGGCCGGCTGCGCTGGGCTTGCCGCGATGTGAGTTTTGACCTTTATCCCGGCGAGGTGCTGGCGGTGGTCGGTGAATCCGGCTCCGGCAAGTCCACCCTGCTGCGCCTGCTGGCTGCGCGCCTGGCCTGCGATGCCGGGTCGGTGTTTTACGACGTGCGGGAGGAAGCCGGTGCCGCCGGCGCCGCGCCGGTCCGCAGCCAAGCCGGCCTGGTCAACCTGGCGGACCTGTCCGAAGCCCGCCTGCGCTGGCTGGCCCGCACCGACTGGGGCTTTGTCGAGCAGCATGCCCGCGACGGGCTGCGCATGAATGTCTCGGGCGGCGCCAACATCGGGGAACGCATGATGGCCCTGGGCAGCCGCCACTACGGCAAGCTGCGTGGGCAGGCGCTGGACTGGATGCAACGTGTCGAACTCGACGTGGACCGCATCGACGACCTGCCCGGTACCTACTCGGGTGGCATGCAGCAGCGCTTGCAAATTGCGCGCAACCTGGTCACGCACCCGCGGCTGGTCTTCATGGACGAACCGACCACCGGGCTCGATGTGTCGGTGCAGGCGCGCCTGCTGGACCTGCTGCGCGAACTGGTGGACCAGTTGCAGCTGGCCGCAGTGATCGTGACCCACGACCTGGCCGTCGCCCGCCTGCTGGCGCACCGCATGCTGGTCATGAAGGACGGCCAGGTGGTCGAGCAGGGGCTGACCGACCGTGTGCTCGACGACCCGCAACATGCCTACACGCAGTTGCTGGTGTCCTCGGTGCTCACACCCTGAACCCTCCATCCCCATCCCTCACGTGATTGCCCCCATGACTGCATTGCTGGAAACCACCCAACTGTCCAAAACCTTCACCCTGCATGGCCGCGGCGGGCTGGCGCTGCCGGTGTTCTCCGGCATCGACCTCAGCGTTTTTGCCGGTGAGTGCCTGGCGCTGACCGGCCACTCCGGCAGCGGCAAAAGCTCACTGCTGCGCTGCCTGTATGGCAACTACGGCGCCAGTGCCGGCGAGGTGCGCGTGCGCCACGATGAGGCCTGGGTCCGCCTGTCGCATGCCGAGCCGCGCGAGGTGCTGGAGGTGCGGCGCCGCACACTCGGTTATGTGTCGCAGTTCCTGCGCGTGATCCCGCGTGTCTCGACGCTGGACATCGTGGCGGAACCGCTGCGCCGCCTCGGTGTCGCCGCCGACGATGCGCGCGCGGAAGCGGCGCAGTGGCTGGCGCGCCTGAACCTGCAGGAGCGCCTGTGGCATTTGCCACCGGCGACCTTCTCCGGCGGTGAGCAACAGCGCGTCAACATCGCCCATGGTCTGATCGCCGGCCAGCCGGTCCTGCTGCTGGACGAGCCGACCGCATCGCTCGACGCCGACAACCGCGCCGTGGTGGTGGACCTGATTCGGGCCGCGCGTGCCCGGGGCGCCGCCGTCATCGGCATTTTTCACGACGACGAGGTGCGCGAGGCGGTGGCCAGCCGCTGCTTCAACGTCGAACAGCATCGTCCCTCCCACTGAACCGGAACCCCCATGTCACAACGCATCATCAAAAACGCCAGAATCGTCACCGCCGGGGAGGAATTCACCGGTTGCCTGGTGGTCGAGGGGCAACACATCCGTTCCATAGACCGCGGCGACACCGCTGTGGCGGCGGCCGAAGACTGGGCCGGCGACTGGCTGCTGCCCGGCCTGGTCGAACTGCACACCGACAACCTCGAGAAACACCTGGTGCCGCGGCCCGGGGTGCTGTGGAATGCCCACTCGGCCACCGTGATACATGACGCGCTGTGCGCCGCCGCCGGCATCACCACGGTGCTCGACTCCATCGTGATCGGCGACATGGACCGTGGCGGCGCCCGCAGCCAGACCCAGCATGTGTCGATCCAGGCGCTGCACGAATGCCGCGGCGAAGGCCTGCTGCGGGTCGATCACCTGTTGCACCTGCGCTGCGAGATTTCGGCGCCCGATATTGTCGAGGTCTTCGAGCGTTATGCCGACGATTCGCTGCTGGAGCTGGTCAGCGTGATGGACCACACGCCGGGCCAGCGCCAGTGGCGCGACCTGAGCAAATACCGGCGTTATTCCGAGCGTTACGGGCGCTTCGATGATGCGCAGTACGAGGCGCTGGTCGCGGAACTCACGGCGCACCAGCTGCGCTACGCCATCCCGAACCGCGCCGCCGTGATTGCCGCCAGCCATGCGCGCGGTGTGCCGCTGGCCAGCCACGACGACACCGAAGTCGAGCATGTGAAACAGGCGAGCGCGGAAAACATCGCGATTTCGGAATTTCCGACCACGGTGGCTGCGGCGCAGGCGGCACGGGATGCGGGCATTGCCATCGTGATGGGCGGCCCGAATCTGGTGAAAGGCGGCTCGCATTCGGGCAATGTGTCGGCGGCGGAGCTGGCCAGCCTGGACCTGCTGGACATCTTCTCGTCGGACTACGTGCCTGCCAGTTTGCTGCAATCGGCCTTCCTGCTGTGCGAGACCGCTGGCTGGAGCCTGCCCAAGGCGGTCAACACCGTGACCCGCAACCCGGCCCGTGCCATCGGCCTGAGCGATCGCGGCGAACTGGCGCCCGGCCTGCGCGCCGACCTGATCCGCGTGCGCAAGAGCGGCGGCATGCCCATCGTGCGCGGCGCCTGGCACCTGGGCGAGCGGGCCTTTTAGGGTTGCTGGCTGTCGGACGAAGCGCTGTGTCTGTCAGCCGGGTGCCTACAGCTGATCTGCCTGCCTGCTGACTAGCCCAAATTTGCCGGCTCTCCTACAGTCACAGCCATCAACCACCCTGTGCCACATACCAAGGAGCTGCCATGAGAGTCGACACCCCCCTCGCCAACCCGTTTGCATTGATGATGGCACCCCAGCAGGTGCTGGAGGCGATGGAGAAGTCAGATTCACTGCGCCGCTTGCAGCACCAGGTGTTTCACCCGCTGGACACGCGTGCCGCTTTCCAGGCCGATGCCGACCTGGCGGCCTTCGACGCGGCCATCGAGCGCACCAACATCGTGTTGCCGCCCGAGTCCGACGAACTGCTCTCGGCAACCGCCCCTTACTGAGAAGCTGCCGGCGCAGCCTTGACCGGCTCGCGCATGGTGACAAACTCTTCTGCCACCGTCGGGTGGATGCCGATGGTGCTGTCGAACTGGGCCTTGGTGGCGCCGGCCTTCATCGCCACCGCAAAACCCTGGACAATCTCGCCCGCATCCGGGCCCACCATGTGCAGGCCGACCACGCGATCGCTCGCATCGTCCACCAGCAGCTTCATCAGCGTGCGTTCGCCGCTGCCACTCAGGGTGTGCTTGAGCGCCTTGAAGTCGGCGCGATAGACCGTGATATTGCCGAACTCCTTGCGGGCATCCGCCTCCGAATAACCGACCGTCCCGATATTCGGGTGGGTGAACACGGCCGTCGGCACAAACTCGTAACTCATGCTGCGCGGCTTCTTGCCGGCGGCTGCCCCCAGCAAATGGTCCACCACCACCATGGCTTCGCCGAGCGCCACGGGTGTGAGCTGCAGGCGCGCCGTCACGTCGCCCAGGGCGTAAACCGATGGCAGCGAGGTCTGGTAGTGGCGGTTCACCTCGATGGCGCCTTTCGCATTGAGCTTGACACCGGCTGTTTCCAGGCCGAGGCCATTGGTGTTGGGCACGCGGCCGGTGGCGTAAAGCACCGCATCCACCGCGCAGGCCGCGGCGCCGCCCTTGAACTCGACCGTCAGCCCGCTGTCGGTTTTGCCGATGGCGGCCACTTCGGTGCCGAATTCCAGCGTGACACCGGTCTTTGTCATCTCGGTGGCGACAAAGCTGCGCACATCGTCGTCAAAACCGGTCAGCAGTTTCTCACCGCGGTGCACCAGGATGACCTCGGCGCCCAGGCCGTTGAAGATGGAAGCGAACTCGCAGGCGATGTAGCCGCCGCCGACCACCAGCAGGCGTTTCGGGAAAGGCGTCAGGTCGAACATCTGGTCCGATGTCAGCACGTGTTCGCGCCCGCTCACGGCGGGCACGGTGGGCGTGCCGCCGGTGGCGATCAGGATGTTTTTGGCGGTGAATGAGGTGTCTTCGACCTTGACGGTGTGGCCGTCCACCAGCGTGGCCCAGCCGGTGATGATGGTCACGCCGGCGCCAGACAGCAGGCCCTGGTAGATGCCGTTCAGGCGCGTGATCTCGCGCGCGCGGTTGGCCTTCAGGACTTCCCAGTCAAAGACCGGTGCTTCGCCGGCCCAGCCGAAACCGTGCGACTCCTCGAAGGATTCGGCATAGTGGGCGGCATAGCTGTAGAGCTTCTTCGGGATGCAGCCGACGTTGACACAGGTGCCGCCCATGGCCGCCACCTCGGCCAGCGCCACCCGCGCGCCGCGTTGCGCGGCCATGCGGGCGGCCCGCACGCCCCCGCTGCCGCCGCCTATGACAAACAGGTCGAAATCAAAATTTTTCATAAAAAGGTCTGGTTGGCCCGGTTCGGAAGGCTGCAGCATGCCTGCAGCGACGTGAAGCTGCACGCTGCAGGAACTTCGGTCTCAAAAGGATAGCTGAAAGCGCCAGCCACATCGGGGCGTGGGGCTGATGGCTGGCTCAGGCGGGTGGCGGAGCCGCCGGGGCGGGCAACTACCGTTTGTTTTCGGCCGGAAAAGCCCCAGACTGGGACATGAGTTATCCATGGCCATGACTTCTGTTTCTGCCTCCTTCCCCGCAGGTGCCGCTGAACTCGATTCGTTCAGCGAGGTGCTGCTCGTCGGCGGCCTGGGAGCGGCCCTGGACTTCCTGAACACGCGCACAGACTACCGCCTCACCTTTATTTACAAGTCCGAACCGCCGTTTGCCCGGCGCATCATGGTCCATGACCGGGAGTCGCTGTACATCTCGAGCCGTGATCGGGTGCCGGTGACGCAGACCTTTTTCGAGTTCATGTTGAGCGAGCCGGCCTTCGCGACCGCCGATGGCTTGCTGGATGAACGCAGTTGCCGGCACCCCGCCCGGTCGCACTTCCGGGGGTTTTGCGGCATCCAGCTGTTTCACGCCGATGGGCGGCACTACGGCTGGCTGGCCCACGCCAGTCCCGGCGCGGTCGCAGTCCCCGAGCATGAGACCGGTTTTTTGCAACAGATCGCCGCGCCCCTGATGCAAGTGCTGGAGACCATGAGCTTGCCCTGAGTCGGGGCAGCTTCAGGCCCGGAATTCCCGGAGCTCCTGCCTGATCCAGTCGATGAAGACCCGGGTGCGCATGGGAAGCAGGCGGGCATGCGGGTAAACGACGCTGATGGGGCGGGACGGCGGCTCGAAGTCTTCGAGAACGATGCGCAGCTGCTTGTTTTTCACAAAAGGCGCCACCTGGTAGGAAAAGAAGCTGCCCGGGCCCACGCCTGCCGCACAGGCTTGCACCGCCGGCGCGATCTGGTTGAAAGCGAGATTGCCATCGACGGCCAGCCGCAGGGGGCGGCCCTTGTCGTTAAAGGGTCCCCAGGTGGGGGCATGGTCGGTCACGCGCACGCAGTTGGCCTTGAGCAGGTCTTTGGGATGGCGCGGCGTGCCGTGCCGGCGCAACCAGGCGGGGCTGGCCACCACCACCCGGCGGATTTCGCCGACCGGCTGGGCCACCAGGGAGGAGTCGTCGAGCGCGCCTATGCGTATGCCGACATCGATGCCTTCTTCGAGCAGGTTGACCACGCGGTCCGCCAGCACCATGCTGCAGCGCATTTTTTCGTGGTGCTGCACAAACCGTGTGACGGCAGGCGCCACATGCATTTGCCCGAACAGGACGGGTGCGGTGATGGTGAGATGGCCTGCAGGCTCCGCGGCATCTGCTGAGAGGGCCGATTCCGCGTCATCGAGCGCGGCCAGGATCTGCCGGCAACTGTCCAGGTGCCGGCGGCCCTCGTCGGTCAGCGAGATGCGGCGGGTGGTGCGGTTGAACAGGCGCACACCCAGCAGTGCCTCGTAGCTCGCCAGGGTGCGCACCATGGCCGGCAGCGACGATTCCATGACGCGGGCCGCGGCAGTCAGGCTGCCTTCGTCGGCAATGTGGATGAAGGCCTGCATGGCGCGTAGTTTGTCCATGGTCGCATGGTAAACCGATTCTTCCATTAAACGGAGCAGTCAAATCCATTGATGGGTATTTATTCAGGATATCGAATCAAACAGAATTCAGGGCTTCTGCACAACTTCGAAAGCCTCTGCATGAACTCAGGAACCCTCCCCGCTGCTTTTCCCGCGCAAGCCATCAAGCTGTACGGCGCCGCCATCTCGGGCCATTGCCACCGCGTGGTTTTGTTTCTTTCGATGCTGGACCTTCCCTTCGAGATGGTCGACATCGACCTGGTGACGAAGGAGCACAAGACGCCCGGCTTCCTCGCGATGAATCCTTTCGGCCAGGTACCGGTGATCGCCGACGGCGACACCGTGCTGGCCGACTCCAATGCCATCCTGGTGTACCTGGCCGGCCGGTATGCGCCCGAGCCGGACAACTGGCTGCCGCGCGATCCGCTCGCCGCTGCCCGCGTTCAGCGCTGGTTGTCGGTGGCGGCCGGGCAGCTCGCTTTCGGACCCTCGCTGGCGCGGGTGACCGAACTGTTCAAGCGGCCGGCCAATCCGGAAGCGGTCAACCGTTCACATGCGCTGTTTGCGGTGATGGAGCAGCACCTGGCATCGTCCGCCTTCCTGGCGGGCAACACGCCAACCCTGGCCGACATCGCCAACTACAGCTATGTCGCGCGCGCACCGGAAGGCCGGGTGTCGCTGGAGCCTTATCCCCAGCTGCGCGCCTGGCTGGCACGTATCGAGGCCCTGCCGGGTTTTGTGCCCATGCTTCAAAGTCCCGTCGGGCTGCTGGCGCCTGCGGCATGAACGCGCCGGCTTTCCACGAAGGTGAACGCGCGCTGCAGGCGCGTGCCGGCGTGGCGCAGCGCATGGCCCAGCTCGGCCCGCGCGTGATCCGCGACTTCATGCCGGAGCAGCACCGCGAGTTTTTCGGGCAGCTGCCGTTTGTGATCACCGGCACGCTGGATGCCCAGCGCCAGCCCTGGGCCTCGGTGCTGGTGGGACCGCCGGGTTTCCTGCACTCGCCGCATCCGCGGCAACTCGAGGTCGGCGCGCGGCCCTTGCCGGGTGATCCGCTGGAGAACACGCTGAGCGACGGCGCCGCCATCGGCCTGCTGGGGCTGGAGCCACACACGCGGCGGCGCAACCGCATGAACGGCATCGTGCATGCGGTGAAGGATTCCGGGTTTTCGGTGGACGTCAGCCAGAGCTTCGGCAACTGCCCCAAGTACATCCAGGCGCGTGAGCCGGTGTATCTGGAGCAGGGCGCCAGCGCGGCGCCGGCTGTGCACGCGTCGCTGCAGCTGGATGAGGCGGCGCGCCGCCTCATCACCAGCGCAGACACTTTTTTTATCGCCACGGCCTACGCCGGGGACAGCGCAGGGGCCGGTCATGCCGGCGGGGTCGACGTGTCGCACCGCGGCGGCAGGCCCGGTTTTGTGCGGCTGGACGGGGACGGCGGTCTGACCGTGCCGGACTACGTCGGCAACTATTTCTTCAATACCCTGGGCAATATCGCGGTGAATCCGCAGGCGGGCCTGCTGTTCATCGATTTCGACAGGGGCGACTTGCTGTATCTCGCGGTGGCGGCGAGCATCATTTGGGATGGCCCCGAACTGCGGGGCTTCGAAGGCGCCCAGCGCCTGCTGCGCATGCAACTGCTGTCCATGCGGCGCGTCGAGGGCGGCTTGCCGCTGCGCTGGGGGCCGGCCGAGCTGTCGCCTTATCTGGGACCGGACGGACGGTAGTGCCTGGCCCATTCGACGCTGGCCACACAGACCGCCAGCCAGGCCGAGCCTGAAGCAAAGCCGGCCAGCACATCGGTGGCGAAATGCACCTGCAGGAAGATCCGGCTGCAGCCCACGCTGAAGGCGGTGGCCGTGGCCAGCAACACCAGCGGCAAGCTGACGCGCCGGGCCAGCGCCGGGGGCAGGCTGCGTATCAGCACATAGGCCAGCATGCCGTAGACCACGACGGCGCCCGAGCTGTGGCCGCTCGGAAAGCTCCAGCCCCCGGCCTGGATCAGGCCATCCTCGTGCAAGGGCCGGGTCCGGGCGAATACCGCCTTGAGTGTGGTGTTGAGCAGCGCGTTGCCGCCAACCGCCATCAGCCAGGCCAGCGCCAGCCAGCGCCGTCCGCGCAGCAGCAGGGCGGCGGCCACCACGACGGCCAGCACGCTCAGGGTGGCGGTGTCGCCGAGGCGGGTGATCCCCGCAAAGGCCTGCAGCGCCCAGGCCGGCGTATGTTCACGCACCGCGTCAGAGAACAACTGGTCGAGCTGGCCGGCGCGTTCACCGTCGCCGAGCTCCTCGGCGATGCCGGCAAACAGGGCGGCGCCGGCCACCAGCGCCGCAAAACCTGCGGCCAGGCGGATCAGCAGGTAAACACCGGGGCGCAGGGTGCTGGTGTCGCGCGGCAGCGCATAACGCTGGAACAGCCACCACAACGCGGCGGCCAGCGGCAGCAGCGCAGCCAGCAACAGTACAAACAGCAGCAGGGCGTGGGCGCCCAGGGTCTGGACCAGCGCTGCGGGGAAGTTGTTGTCGGGCATGAGGAATCTGTAAAGGGGCGGGGCGAAGGTGGCGATCAGCCTGCGCACCAAGCTTAAGGCCTGCGCGCGCTGGCCCGACCTGCATGCGCGCCGCAAGGGCGCATCGGCGCTTCGGTGCTATCAATTTAATAGCTGCTTACGCTTGTCGAATATGGGCTGGAGGCCGATTTGACCTGTCATCGGGGCAGGATGCGGGAGCCCGCTGCTGGCGCCGAACAAGGTCTCCCGGCGGCCATCGGGGTGGCGAAAAGGACCCAGCGCCGATAATCGATACATGACTTCCTCCCCTCCGACTTCCGGCGCAGCAAGCACTGACTTCAGTTCGCTGCCGCTCAACCCTGCGATGCAGGCCAATCTGCAGACGCTAGGCTACCTGGCCATGACGCCCATCCAGGCGGCCAGCCTGCCGCTGGCGCTGGCCGGCAAGGACATCATCGCGCAGGCCAAAACCGGCAGCGGCAAGACCGCCGCCTTCGCCATTCCCCTGCTGGCCAACCTGAATGCGCGGCGGTTTGCGGTGCAGGCCATGGTGCTGTGCCCGACACGCGAACTGGCCGACCAGGTGGCCAGCGAAATCCGCCGGCTCGCGCGCGCCGAGGAAAACATCAAGGTGGTGGTGCTCTGCGGTGGCGTGCCGCTGCGCAACCAGACCGCCAGCCTGGAAAACGGCGCCCACATCGTGGTCGGCACGCCCGGCCGCATCATGGACCACCTGGCGCGCGGCCACCTGACGCTGGAAGCCTTGAACACCCTGGTGCTGGACGAGGCCGACCGCATGCTGGACTTGGGCTTTTTCGAAGATATCGTCACCGTCGCGAAACAATGCCCGAAAGAGCGCCAGACCCTGCTGTTTTCGGCCACCTATCCGGAAGGCATCGCCAAACTCAGCCAGCAGTTCATGAAAACGCCGCACACCATCACTGTGCAGGCGCAGCATGAAAAAACCAAGATCCAGCAGCGCTGGTACCAGGTGCCCGACAGCGACCATGACGAGGCCCGGCTCGGCGCCGTGGCCCAGGTGCTGCGCCACTTCCGCCCGGCCAGCACGCTGGCGTTTTGCAACACCAAGTCGCAGTGCCGTGCGCTGGTGGCTTACCTGAAGGCGCAGGGCTTCAGTGCGCTGGCCCTGTTCGGCGAGCTCGAGCAGCGTGAGCGCGACCAGGTGCTGGTGCAGTTTGCCAACCGCAGCTGTTCGGTGCTGGTGGCCACCGACGTGGCGGCACGCGGCCTGGACATCGCGCAACTGGCCATGGTCATCAACGTCGACGTGACGCCGGACGCCGAGGTGCATATCCACCGCATCGGCCGTACCGGCCGTGCCGACGAGGAAGGCTGGGCCATCAGCCTGGCCAGCATGGACGAGATGGGCTACGTCGGCAAAATCGAGGTGCTGCAGAAAGCCGAGTCCGAGTGGCACAAGCTCAGCGAGTTGACGCCGGCCAGCAACGAGCCACTGCTTCCGCCCATGGTCACGCTGCAGATTGTCGGCGGCCGCAAGGAAAAAATCCGCGCCGGCGACGTGCTGGGCGCGCTGACCGGGGACGCCGGCAATATCCCGCCCTTCACGCGCGAGCAGGTCGGCAAGATCAATGTCAACGAGTTCTCCACCTATGTCGCGGTGGAGCGCGCGCTGGCCAGCCGGGCGCAGCAAAAACTCGCCAATGGCGGCGTCAAGGGCAAAAGTGTCAAGGTGCGCTTCATGGACGAGGCCTGAGTGGCAGCGCCGTGACAGCCGATACGCCGGGCAGATCCGGGCTGGCCGTGGTGGTGGGCGCCGGCGGCGCGCTGGGCGCGGCCCTGCTGGCGCAACTGCAGCAAGAGGGGCATTACGGCCGCGTGCTGGGCCTGGGGCGCGCGGGCGAGGTCCGCATCGACTATGCGGATGAGGCCAGCATCGCCGCTGCCGCCCAGGCTGTCGGCGGCCTCTGCGACCAGTCCGGGCTGGCCTTGCGCCTGCTGCTGGTGGCGACCGGTTTTCTGCATGGAGCCCAAGGCCAGCCTGAACGCGGCTGGCGGCATCTCGATGCCGGCTACTTGCAGCAGGTCTTCCTGGTCAACACCTTCGGCCCGGCGCTGCTGATCAAGCATTTTTTTCCGCTGCTGCCCCGGCAGGGGCGCTGCGTGGCCGGATTTGTCTCGGCCAAAGTCGGCAGCATCGGCGACAACGCGCTGGGTGGCTGGTACGGCTACCGGGCATCGAAGGCCGCGCTCAACCAGCTGGTCAAGACGGCTGCCATCGAACTCAGGCGCAGCAACCGTGACAGCCTGTGTGTGGCGCTGCACCCGGGCACGGTGGACACGCCGCTGAGCCAGCCCTTTGCCAAAACCGGGCTCACCGTGCGCCCGCCGCAGCAAGCTGCCCGCGAGCTGCTGGCTGTGCTGGCCGATCTGGGGCCGGCTGATAGCGGCGCCCTGGTGGACTACCGGGGCCAGACGCTGCCTTTTTAGGCATTCAATCCAGTGTGCCTGCAGCCCTTTCCGGGATTGCGTGAGCAGCTATAAAAATGATAGTGATTCCGGCGCGACTGTAGGCGGATGTGCTGCACGTGCGTCAGGCGCGGGGGCGGCCCGGTATGGGGCGCAGCCGCGAGTTGCCGGCAGGGTCTCTGGATGTCATCACAATCCACCATGGCGGGTGATGCCCGGCTTGCGGTGTACACCGCTGCACTTTCCGCGCTGTTTTTTCTTCCGGTTTTTCAGTTCCTGCAGCCCGCAACCGCCGGCTGCGCTCCCAATCAGGATCCATCCATGGTCAGGCTCAAATTTTCAATCGAACTCGCATACCAGGTGGCCGACGCCGGCTGCGACTTCGTGTTCAACATTCACGCGGCGCAAACGCGCCAGCAGACCGTGGTGTACGAAACCCTGGGCATCAGCCAGGTGCTGCAGTCCGACATCCATACCGACGCGGTGAGCCACAACCGCTACCTGCGTTTCCACGCGACGCCCGGGCCGCTGACGGTGAACTACGCCGCGACGGTCGATGTGTTTCACTTCCGCGAGTCGCCCGACAACCTGTCCGAGATCAATGTGTTGCAATTGCCCGGCCAGGTGCTGCCTTACCTCTATCCCAGCCGGTATTGCCAGTCGGACCGCCTGCACCGGCTGGCGGTCAAGGAATTCGGCCATTTGCGCCAGGGTTACAGCCGGGTGCAGGCCATCCGCGACTGGGTCCAGCAGCGCGTGACCTTCACCTCCAACAGCTCGACCGGCTACACCACCGCCGTGGACACCCTGATCGACGAAGCCGGCGTCTGCCGCGACTTTGCCCACCTGATGATTGCGCTGTGCCGCGCGGTCAACATCCCGGCGCGGTTTGTCAGCGGCATCGATTACGGCGCCGACCCGGCGCTGGGCCCGACCGACTTCCATGCCTATGTGGAGGTCTATGTCGGCCACCGCTGGTATATGTTTGACCCCTCGGGCACCGCGATCCCCATGGGTTTTGTGCGTTTCGCCACCGGGCGGGATGCCGCGTCGGCGGCGTTTGCGACCATGTTCGGTGGCGTGAGTTCCTCGGCGCCGGTGATCAGCATCGAGGCCTTGCCCGATGACAGCGGCAACCTGGTGCTGCCCGAACACATCAGCGACGCCCTGTCGACTGCGGGCATCGAGGATTAATGCCCCCACGCTCGCTCACTGGCGTGTAGCTCGCTGCACCTTGCAGGCCGCTGCTCGCCAGAGGCTTCGCTTCTGATGCCTGTCCAAACCTGCTCAAGCACGTTCGGAGCCGCAGGCAACAGCCCCGAGGGGGCTGTGCTTGCTTGGGGCGGCCCTGCGCTGCGCACGGCCATGTTCTATTGAAGCCCGCGTCAGTTTTCGGACGCTGTTGCAGCGCGCCGGCGCCGCTCCATGTAAGCCTGCAGTTCGCCGACCACACCCTTGCGGAAGGCCAGCACGCAGATCACAAAAATCACGCCGATGATCACGCTGACCCAGGAGCCGACCTTGTCGGCCAGCAGGTTCTGCAGCGCGATCACGATGCCTGCGCCGAACACCGGGCCGAAGAAGGTGCCGACACCGCCGAGCAGGGTCATCAAAATCACCTCGCCGGACATCGACCAGTGGGCGTCGGACAGGGTGGCGAAACCCATGACCAGGGTCTTGAGTGAACCGGCCAGGCCGGCCAGCGCCGCCGACAGCACAAAGGCCAGCAGCTTGTAGCGGTCCACGTTGTAGCCCAGCGAAATCGCGCGCGGTTCGTTCTCGCGAATCATCTTGAGCACCTGGCCGAAAGGCGAACGCACGATGCGCGCGATGCCCAGGAAACAGGCCACAAACACGGTGACCACCAGGTAATACATGGCGGTGTCGGACTCCAACGACAGCAGCCCGAACAGCGCGCCGCGCGGCACGCCCTGCAGGCCGTCCTCACCACCCGTGAAGGGCGCTTGCAGGCAGACGAAATACACCATCTGTGCAATCGCCAGCGTGATCATCGCGAAATAAATGCCCTGGCGGCGGATGGCGACCACGCCGACCACCAGCCCGATCAGGCCGGAAGCGACAACGCCGGCGAGGATGCCCAGCTCGGGTGTCCAGCCCTGCGACTTGAGGAACCAGCCGGTGATGTAGGCCGCCGAACCGAAAAACGCCGCATGGCCGAAGGACAGCAGGCCGGTGAAACCCAGCAGCAGGTTGAAGGCACAGGCAAAAATCGCAAAGCACAACAGCTTCATGACAAACACCGGGTACAGCCCCAGCATGGGCGCCACCAGCGCCAGTGCCAGCAGCACGATGTAGGTGATCCGGATGAGTTTGGCGGCTTGGGACATCTGCTTGTTGTCGTGGGAAGGGGTGAGGGCGTTGGCCATGGCTCAGGCCTCCTTGCCGAAGAGACCCGCAGGCCGGAACATCAGCACGATGACCATGATGACAAACACCACGATGTTGGAGGCTTCGGGATAAAACACCCGCGTCAGGCCTTCCACCACGCCCAGGCCGAGACCGGTCACGATGGAGCCCATGATGGAGCCCATGCCGCCGATGACCACCACGGCAAACACCACGATGATCAGGTTGGAGCCCATCAGCGGATTGACCTGGATGATGGGGGCAGCCAGCACGCCCGCCAGCGCGGCCAGCGCGGCGCCTGCGCCATAGGTCAGCATGACCATCATGGGCACGTTGATGCCGAAGGCCTGCACCAGTGCGGCGTTTTCGGTGCCGGCGCGCAGGTAGGCGCCAAGGCGTGTGCGTTCGATCAGGTACCAGGTGCCCAGGCAGACCACCAGCGACACCAGCACCACCCAGGCGCGGTAGTTCGGCAGGATCATGAAGCCCAGGTTGGTCGCGCCCGACAGCAGCTCCGGGACGTTGTAGGACTGGCCGGATGCGCCATAAATTTCGCGGAACACACCCTCGAAAATCAGCGCCAGGCCAAAGGTCAGCAACAGGCCGTAGAGCGGGTCCAGCTTGTACAGGTGTTTGAGGAACAGGCGTTCGATGACAACGCCGAGGGCGCCCACCACCAGCGGCGCCAGGATCAGCGCCGCCCAGTAATTGATGCCGAACTTGTCGAGCATGATCCAGGCGGCAAACGCGCCCAGCATGTAGAGTGCGCCGTGCGCAAAATTGACCACGCCCAGCAGGCCGAAGATGACGGCCAGTCCGAGGCTGAGCATGGCATAAAAAGCGCCATTGACCAGGCCCAGCAGGAGCTGGCCCAGAAATGCTTGATGGGGAATGCCGAAAATTTCCATGGAGACCCGTCAGTTCACGCGCGATGCAATAGAAAAACAAAAAGGGAAAGTAAAAGGTGGCCGCCCGCCTGCGCGGACGGCCACCGGGGGCTCAGCTTACTTCTTGAGCAGCGCGCACTTGGACTCGGCGGCCGTGGTGAAAGCCTGGTCACCCGGAACCTTGGCGACCATCTTGTAGTAGTCCCATGGGGTGGTGGACTCTTTGGGCGACTTGACCTGGTACAGGTACATGTCGTGGATCATGCGGCCATCGGCGCGGATCTGGCCCTTGTTGTAGAAGTCGTCGATCTTCATGCCCTTGAGGGTGGCCATGACCTTGTCGCCGTCCGTCGTGCCGGCGGCCTGCACGGCTTTCAGGTAGTTCATCGCGGCCGAGTAGTCGGCAGCCTGCAGGCTCGAAGGCATGCGCTTGTACTTGTCGAAGAAACGCTTGGCGAATGCACGGGATGCGTCGTCCTGGTTCCAGTACCAGCTGTCGGCGAGCTGCAGGCCTTCGGTGTTGGCCAGTCCGAGGCTGTGCACGTCATTGATGAACACGAGCAGGCCGGCCACCTTCATGGTCTTGCCGATGCCGAATTCCCGGGCAGCCTTCATGGCGTTGGTGAAGTCACCGCCGGCGTTGGCCAGTCCCAGGATCTGGGCTTTGGACGACTGGGCCTGCAGCAGGAAAGACGAGAAGTCGGAGGCGTTCAGCGGATGGCGCACGGCACCGGCCACCGTGCCGCCGTTGGCCTTGACCACGGTGGAGGCATCGGCTTCCAGCGAGTGGCCGAACGCATAGTCGGCCGTCAGGAAGTACCAGTTCTTGGCGCCGGATTTCACCAGCGCGCCGCCGGCCACCTTGGCCAGGGCCACGGTGTCGTAGGCGTAGTGCACGGTGTAGGGCGAGCAGGCTTCATTGGTCAGGCGTGCCGAACCGGGGCCAATGGCGATGAAGGGGCGCTTCTTTTCCTGGGCAACCGTGGCCATGGCCAGCGCGGTGCCGGAGTTGGTGCCGCCAATCAGCATGGACAGGTTGTCCTTGTCCATCCACTCGCGGGCTTTGGAACTGGCCACGTCGGCCTTGTTCTGGTGGTCGGCGGTCAACACCTCGATCGGGCGGTTCAGGACCTTGCCACCGAAATCCTGGGCGGCCCACTTGACCATTTCACCGCCGGCCGGGCCGTCGATGTCGGCATACAGGCTGGACATGTCGGTGATGAAGCCGATTTTCACCGGGCCGGTGTTCTGGGCAGATGCGGCGGCGCCGAATCCGATCGCCAGGGCGGCGACGAGGGTCTTGAGTTTCATGGGGTCTCCTAGGGTTGTGGTCGAAAGCGGGTTGTGGATGCAGGCGTTTGTCAGACGCCGAGGTATTCCTGCAGCATGCCCATGTTCTGGGTCAACTCGTTCTGGGCAAACTGCTTGACGATGGTGCCGTGCTCCATCACGTAGAAACGGTCGGCCAGCGGCGCGGCGAAGCGGAAGTTCTGCTCGACCAGCACGATGGTGTAACCCTTGGCCTTGAGCGTGAGGATCATCTCGCCGAGCTTTTGCACGATGACCGGCGCCAGGCCTTCGGAAATCTCGTCGAGCAGCAGCAGGCGGGCGCCGGTGCGCAGGATGCGCGCCACGGCCAGCATCTGCTGCTCGCCGCCCGACAGGCGCGTGCCGGGGCTGGACGCGCGCTCCTTCAGGTTGGGGAACATGTCGTAGATCTCGTCCAGGCTCATGCCGCCGGGACCCACGGTCGGCGGAAGCATCAGGTTTTCCTCGGCCGTGAGGCTGGCGAAGATGCCGCGTTCTTCCGGGCAATAACCGACGCCCAAGCGTGCGACCTTGTGCGGCGCCAGCTTGATGGTTTCCTCGCCCTGGATGCGGATCGAGCCCTTGCGCGTGCCGGTCAGGCCGACGATGGCGCGCATGGTGGTGGTGCGGCCCGCGCCGTTGCGCCCCAGCAGCGTGACCACTTCACCTTCGTGGACGGTCAGGTTGACGCCGTGCAGCACATGCGATTCGCCGTACCAGGCGTGCAGGTCTTCGATTTTCAGGAGTTCTTTGGTCATGCAGGCCTCCGCAGGGCCGTCCCAAGGAGGGCCTGGGCCCCCTCGGGGGGCAGCGTATTACACGCAGTGAAAAGTGTGGGGGTCAACATCAGTGCGCTCCCTGCAACTCGGTGTTGGCACTGCCCATGTAGGCTTCGATGACGAGTGGGTTCTTTGACACCTCGGCATACGGCCCGTCGGCGATGATGGCGCCGCGCTGCAGCACCGTGATGCGGTCGGCAATCGAGGCCACCACATTCATGTTGTGTTCCACCATCAGGATGGTGCGGTCGGCCGAGACCTGCTTGATCAGCTGGGTCACGCGGTCCACATCCTCATGGCCCATGCCCTGGGTCGGCTCGTCGAGCAGCATCAGCTCGGGTTCCAGCGCCAGCGTGGTCGCCAGTTCCAGCGCGCGCTTGCGGCCGTAAGGCAGGTTGACGGTGAGTTCGTCGGCAAAGTCCTGCAGGTCCACCTCGGCCAGCAACTGGCGGGCGCGTTCGTGCAGGTGAAACAGCGTGCTTTCGGCTTTCCAGAAATGAAACGAGGCGCCGAGGTGGCGCAGCACCGCGGCGCGCACGTTTTCGAGCACCGTCATGTGCGGACACACGGCCGAGATCTGGAAGGAGCGCACGATGCCGCGCCGCGCGGTCTGGGCCGGCTGTTCGGTGGTGATGTCGGTACCGTTGAAAAGAATCGTTCCCGTGGTCGGGTGCAGGAATTTCGTCAGCAGGTTGAAGAAGGTGG
>JAUXPP010000105.1 GCA_030683705.1 Polaromonas sp.
GCTGCTCGAGTACGTGGCCGACATCCCCGGCATCGAGCGCATCCGCTACACCACCAGCCATCCCAACGAGTTCACGCCGCGCCTGATCGAGGCCTACGCGAAGATCCCGAAACTGGTGAACCACCTGCACCTGCCGGTGCAACACGGCTCGGACCGCATCCTGATGGCCATGAAACGCGGCTATACCGCGATGGAATACAAGTCCACCATCCGCAAGCTGCGCGCCATCCGTCCCGACCTGGCCATGAGCAGCGACTTCATCGTCGGCTTCCCCGGCGAGACCGACGAGGACTTCGACAGGATGATGAAACTGATAGACGACGTCGGCTACGACACCTCCTTCAGCTTCATCTTCAGCCCGCGCCCGGGCACGCCGGCCGCCAACCTGGCCGACGATACGCCGCACGCGGTCAAGCTCGCGCGCCTGCAACGCCTGCAGGCCGCCATCGACGACAGCGTGCGCGCCATCAGCGCCAGCCGCCAGGGCACGGTGCAGCGCATCCTGGTCGAAGGCGCCTCGCGCAAGGATGCCTCCGAGCTGATGGGGCGCACCGAATGCAACCGCGTCGTCAATTTCACCGGCTCGCCGCGCCTGGTCGGGCAGATGATCGATGTCACCATCACGCAGGCGTCCCAGCGCTCACTGCGCGGCGAGGTGCTGCTGCACGAAGAAGCCGCCCTGCCGGCCTGAGGCCAGACGCCGTGACAGGCCGCCACCCAGGATGCTGAAGCACGTTTCCTTCCGGCAGTTGCTGGTGGTCGCCTTTTTGCTGATCGCCGCGCTGCTGGCCGCTGCCTCGCTGCGCGCCCTGTTCACGCTGGAGCAACTGACCCTGCAAAGCCGCGAAAGCGCCGACCGCGCGCTGGACCTGAGCGCCGCGGCGCAGTCGCTGACGGAGCGCAGCGTGGCCATGGAACGCACCGCGCGCCAGTCGCTGGTGCTGGGCGACCGACTGCTGCGCCGCCGCTTTGACGAAGCCGCCGCCGAGGCGCGCGAGGTGCTGACGCGGCTGGCGGTGCAGGGCGTGCCCGCCGCGCAGGTGGCCGACTGGCGCCAGCGCCTGGAGCGGATCACCGCCCTGCTCGACGGCGCACCCGACACCGCTTTTGACCGGGATCGCCAGGTCGCGCTGGAGTTTCGCGAGCTCGATGGGGTCAATGCCGCGATTGCGCAGCAGGTGCGCCAGGCGATTGCGGCGCAAAACCGCAGCCTGCTGGACACGCTGGAGACCCGGCGCCGCCAGTTGACGCAGCAGGTCGTCGGCGCCATCGGCCTGTCGGTGTTGCTCGCGCTGGCCTTCGGCATCTGGCTGACCCGGCCGCTCAGGCGGCTGGAAAAGGCCATCATCGGTCTCGGTGAAAACCGCCTCGATGAAGCCATCGCCATCAACGGGCCCGCCGACCTGCAACTGGTCGGGCAGCGCCTGGAGTGGCTGCGCCTGCGCCTGGTCGAGCTGGACGCGGACAAATCGCGTTTCCTGCGGCATGTGTCGCACGAATTGAAAACCCCGCTGGCCTCGCTGCGCGAAGGCGTCTCGCTGCTCGAGGATGGCGTGGCCGGCGAACTCAGCAGCAACCAGCGCGAAATTGCCAAGATCCTGCGCCACAACACTGGCCTGCTGCAAGGCCAGATCGAGGACCTGCTGCGTTTCAACGCCGCCGCCTTCGAGGCGCGCCAGTTGCGGCGCGAGAAAACCGACCTGCTGCAATTGATCACCGAACAGGTCCAGGCCCAGCAACTGCAGTGGCGCGCGCGCGAGCTGCAGGTCGACATCGAGGGCAAGGCCGTGCAGGCCGAAGTCGACCGCGACAAGCTGGGAACCGTGATCGCCAATTTGTTGTCCAATGCCATTCGTTATTCCCCGCCGCAAGGCCGCATCCGTATCCGGCTCAGCCGTCTGGCCGAAGCCGTGCGCATCGATGTGATCGACGAAGGTGCGGGAATCGCCTTTGAGGACCGGACCCGTGTGTTTGAACCTTTTTACCGTGGCGCGCAGCAGCCAGCGCAGGCCGTGCGCGGCAGCGGCATCGGCCTGTCCATCGTGCAGGAATACATTGCGGCGCATGGAGGCCAGGCGCAACTGCTGCCGGACGGCCCCGGCGCCCATTTCAGGATTGAACTTCCCCATGCTTTCAAGCGTTGATCACCGCCCCGGCAAACGCCTGGTCTTCTGCGCGGCGCTGGCCGCCTGCCTGGCCGCCGCCGGCTGCACCCTGCCTCGGCAGGCGCCGGCGCAGACCGTCATCATCGAGCCAGCCCCGGCATCCGCTGCGCCCGCCACCGCCACGGCGCCGACCGCGGGCGACACGGTGGCGCAGTTGCTGCAGCACGCCGACCGCGTACGGGGCCTGCAGGGTGCGGAACTGGCCCAGGAAATCGCGCGCCTGAATGATCCCGGTGCGCCCGCCGACCAGTTGCGCCTGGCCATGGCCTTGAGCCAGACGCGCCAGTTGTATGACCTGGTGCGCGCGCAGGAGTTGTTGCAGCGTGTGCTGGCGAACCCCACCCAGGAAGCGCGCGAGTTGCATGTGCTGGCCCGGCTGCTGGGCGCACGGTACGCCGAACAGCGGCGGCTGGAAGACCAGCTGGAACGCCAGAACCAGCAGGTACGCGAGCTGCAGCGCCGTCTCGGGGACACCCAGGACAAGCTGGACGCGCTCAGGGAAATCGAACGCAGCCTGACCAGCCGGCCGCCGGCAGCACCCGCATCCGCCCCCAACAGCCGCGCGCGGCAGGCCGCCCCATGAGCGCCACCGCCACCGGTGCACACCTGCTGGTCGTCGACGACGACGCCGACATGCTGCGCCTGCTGACCATGCGCCTGACGGCCGCCGGTTACCGCGTGAGCGCCGTGGGTTCGGCCGAGGCCGCGCTGGCACAACTCGACATCGAACGGCCCCAGCTGGTGCTCAGCGACGTGCGGCTGCCGGGCAAGGACGGGCTGGCGCTGTTCGAGGACATGCGCGCGCGCCACCCGTCGCTGCCGGTGATCCTGCTGACTGCGCACGGCACGATTCCCGATGCGGTCGAAGCCACCGAACGCGGCGTCTTCACCTACCTGACCAAACCTTTCGACGGCAAGGCGCTGGAAGGCAAGATCGCGCAGGCACTGGCACTGAGCGCGCCGGCCCCTGCCGCCCAGGCCGGCCCCGAGGAAAGCTGGCAAAACGCCATCGTCAGCCGTTCCAGCCGCATGGCCGAAACCCTGGCCGAAGCCAGGATGGTCGCGCGCTCGGATGCCAGCGTGATGCTGCGCGGCGAAAGCGGCACCGGCAAGGAACTGCTGGCCCAGGCCATCCACCAGGCCAGCCCGCGCGCGGCCCATCCGTTTATTGCTGTCAACTGCGGCGCGATTCCGGAGGCGCTGCTGGAGTCCGAGCTGTTCGGCCACGTCAAGGGCGCGTTCACCGATGCCTCGGCCAACCACAAGGGCCTGTTTCAGGCGGCCGAGGGCGGAACGCTGCTGCTCGACGAGATCGGGGACATGCCACTGGCGCTGCAGGTCAAGCTGCTGCGTGTGCTGCAGGAGCGCGTGGTGCGCCCGCTCGGCTCCAGCCAGTCGATCCCGGTGAATGTGCGCATCCTGTCGGCCACCCACCGCGACCTGGACGCCGCCATGGCCGAGGGCCAGTTCCGCACCGACCTCTACTACCGCCTCAATGTGGTCACGCTGACGCTGCCGCCGCTGGCCGAGCGGCGCGAGGACATCGCCCTGCTGGCCAACCACTTCCTGGTCAAGCTGGCCGGCAAATACGGCAAGCGCCTGAGCGGTTTCGCACCGGAAGCGCTCAAGGCGTTGACCACCGCTGCCTGGCCCGGCAACGTGCGCCAGTTGTACAACGTGGTCGAGCAGGTCTGTGCGCTGGCCAGCACGCCGCTGATCCCGCTGGCGCTGATCCAGCGCGCCCTGCGCTCGCCCAGTGTGCAGGTGCTCACTCTGGCCGATGCGCGCCAGCGTTTCGAGCATGAGTACCTGGTCGGCCTGCTCAAGTTGACGGATGGCAACGTTGCCGATGCGGCACGCCTGGCCGACCGCAACCGCACCGAGTTCTACCGCCTGATGCAAAAGCATGGCCTGACGCCCAGCCACTTCAAAACTGAAGCGGGCCCCGCTCATGCAGACGCTGTCGCCGATGAGCGACACGGCCAAGTACCTGATTTAAAACAGTAATTTCTTTCTGAGCTGCAGGGGTGTCGCTGAGCGGCGACAAAAATCAAGGGTTTTCCCTTGGTTTCTCCACCCGGGTCCCGGATTTTCAGCCGGACGGCTTTTAAGCTGTTGATTTCATTCAGTTTTTCATGCCTGGCACAGGGTTTGCCCTTGTCTGTGCATGTTGCTGCTTTTCCCCCCGATTTCAGTCCGCACCGGTATGGCGCGGGTGGCCCGCAGCGCAGCTTTGCTGGCAGCTCTGGTGCTGGCTGGTGCGGCCCAAGCCTGGACCCTGGACGACGTCGCCCAGCTGGCCCGGGAACGCGCCCAGACCCCCTACCAGCCGGTGCGCCAGGCCATCCCCGCCGAACTGGGAAATCTGGACTACGACGGCCTGCGCGACATCCGTTTTAACGATGACAAGGCCTTGTGGCGTGCCGACGGCCTGCCCTACGAAGCCAAATTTTTCCATGTGGGCCGCCAGAGCGATTCGGTGCGCATCCATGAGTTGTCTGCCACCGGCAACAAGGCGCTGTCCTACAACCCGGGCGATTTCAGTTTCGGCAAGAACAGCTTCCAGCCCGCGCGCTGGGGCGATCTCGGCTACGCCGGCTTCCGCATCCACACGCCGCTGAATTCCCCCGCCTACAAGGACGAACTGGTGGTGTTCCTCGGCGCGAGTTATTTCCGTGCCCTGGGTGCCGGCCAGCGTTACGGCCTGTCGGCACGCGGCCTCGCCGTGGACACCGCCGGCGCGGGCGGACGGCCGGAGGAATTTCCGCGCTTCACGGATTTCTGGCTGGAAAAGCCGGCGGCCGATGCCAGGCAGATCACCGTCTACGCCCTGCTCGATTCAGCGCGCATGACCGGCGCCTACCGCTTCGACATCCGCCCCGGCGAGCAGACTGTCACCGAGGTGCATGCGCGGGTCTTCATGCGCGCCGGCGCCGGTCCCCGCGTCGCCACGCTGGGCCTGGCGCCGCTGACCAGCATGTTTTTCTTCGGCGAAAACCAGCCGCGCGCCGGCGACTTTCGCCCCGAAGTCCACGATTCGGACGGCCTGATGATGGCCAGCAGCGAGGGCGAGTGGTTGTGGCGGCCGCTGCAAAACCCCAAGGCGCCGGTCGTCACCTCGTTCGCCATGAAAGGCCTCAAGGGTTTCGGCCTGATGCAGCGCGACCGCCTGTTTGCCAGTTATGAAGACACCGAGGCGCGTTATGAAGCGCGTCCCAGCGCCTGGGTCACGCCGATCGGCGACTGGGGCCCGGGCCGCGTCGAGTTGCTGCAGCTTCCGACACCCGACGAGACCCACGACAACGTGGCGGCGTACTGGGTGCCGGATCGCCTGCCGCAGCCCGGCGAGTCGCTGGACTTCGCCTACCAGCTGGCCTGGCAGGGTAACCAGCAGCAGCGCCCGCCCAACGGCTGGGTCATCCAGTCACGCCGCGGCATCGGTTTCAACCAGCTCGACGCGCAGACGCTGGAGCAGACGATTTCATATGTCATCGACTTTGCCGGCCCGGCGCTCGATGGCCTCAAGGACGACGCGCCGGTGCGCGCCGTCGTCTCCAGCGACAGCAACGGCCGCGTCGCCGAAAGCAATGCCTACCGCAATCCGGTCAATGGCCAGTGGCGCATGACCCTGCGCGTGCAACGTATCGACCCAGCCAGGCCGGTCGAGTTGCGCGCCTTTCTCCAACACGACAAACACACCGTAAGCGAAACATGGACCACCCTCGTCACCCCCTGATGCCCGCCGCATCGCTGCCCGCGGTTTCAGCGCGCAGCCCCCTGCGCGAGCAGCGCCATCCCAACTCGGTGACCACACCGCCGATCAACCGCGGCTCCATGCCGGCGCGGCCCTGGCGCGGCTTCTGGAACAGCCTTGGCACAGCCGTGCTGCTGCGCCTGACCGGCGGCGCACGGCCCGCCCCTGCCGCAACCGCCATGGCGCCCTGGCAACACGCCGCCAAACGCCGACGCGCCATGCTGGTGGCGCTGACGGTGCTGAGCACGGCGTTTGCCACCGCGCTGTTTGCCGACATGCAGCCCGACTACGACAGCGCCTGGCTGGAATACGGGCAGATCGCGCTGTTCGGCCTGCTGTCGGCCTGGGTCGTGACCGGCTTCATGACGGCCCTGATGGGTTTTTACGTGACCCTGCGTGGCGACAAATTCGCGCTGACCGCGCGCAGCGTGGCCGGGCACACGCTGGATGCCACGGCCCGCACGGCCATCATCATGCCGATCTGCAATGAGGACGTGCGCACCGTGTTCGCCGGCCTGCGCGCCACCTGTGAATCGGTCGCCGCCACCGGCCATGCGGCCGCCTTCGACGTGTTTGTGCTGTCCGACAGCAGTGACCCGGCGACCCGGCAGGCCGAACGCGCCGCCTGGGAAGAACTGCGCATGCAACTGGCCGCGCAGGCCGGCCAGCCGCTGATCGAGGTGTATTACCGGCTGCGCCAGCGCCGCACCCACCGCAAGGCCGGCAACGTCGCCGACTTCTGCCGCCGCTGGGGCAAGGACTACCGCTACATGATCGTGCTCGATGCCGACAGCGTGATGAGCGGCGACTGCCTGGTCAACATGGTCAAGCTGATGGAAGCCAACCCGACCGCCGGCATCATCCAGACCGCGACGCAGGCCATCGGCCACGTCACCCTGCATGCGCGTGCGCAGCAGTTCGCCTCGCGCATGACCGGCCGGCTGTTCACGCTGGGCATGCAGTTCTGGCAGCTCGGCGAATCGCACTACTGGGGCCACAACGCCATCCTGCGGGTCGAGCCCTTCATGCAACACTGCGCGCTGGCCCCCATTCCCGGCAGCGGCGGCATGGCCGGCGGCATCCTGTCGCACGACTTTGTCGAAGCCGCGC
Source organism: Polaromonas sp. (assembly GCA_030683705.1). GTDB lineage: Bacteria > Pseudomonadota > Gammaproteobacteria > Burkholderiales > Burkholderiaceae_C > Polaromonas. The sequence goes on from JAUXPP010000105.1 coordinate 7,030, forward strand.
TGATGCGCCGCGCCGGTTACCACGTGTGGCTGGCCTCGGACCTGGTCGGCAGCTACGAGCAACAGCCGCCCGACCTGCTGGCCGAACTGCAGCGGGACCGCCGCTGGTGCCAGGGCAACCTGCAGAATTCGCGACTGATCGCCGAACCCGGCATCCACCCGGTGCACCGCGCCATGTTCGGCACGGGCGCCATGTCCTACCTGTCGGCGCCGCTGTGGCTGTGTTTCCTGACGCTGGGCACGGCGCTCTGGCTGTCGGGCTCGCACATCATGACCGACTGGATGCTGGTGCCGGCCGAACTCGCCGCGCTCTGGGCCTGGACGCTGTCCATGCTGTTCCTGCCGCGCGTGCTCGGCATGGCCGCCGTGCTGATCAAGGGCGAGGCCGGGGCCTTCGGCGGCCGCTTCAGCCTGCTGCGCAGTGCGCTGCTGGAAACCATGATTGCCCTGCTGCAGGCGCCGATCCGCATGCTCGCCCATTCGCTGTTTGTGCTGGCCGCCATCACCGGCCTGAAACTGGACTGGAAATCGCCGCCGCGCGAAGCCGCCGCCGTGCCCTGGCGCGATGCGCTGCTGCGTTTTGCACCCATGAGCGGCGTCATCGCGCTGCTGGCGCTGGGCATCGCCGCCATCGATGCACGTGCGCTGGTCTGGCTGCTGCCGGTCGGCCTGCCACTGCTGCTGGCCATCCCGATGACGGTGCTGACCAGCCGCGTCGGCGTCGGCCGGAGCATGCGGGCCAGGCACTACCTGCTGATCCCGGAAGAGACCTTCTCGCCGGCGGTGCTGAACAGGGCGTGGCAACACGCAGGGTTGTTGCCGGCGCCGCGTTTGCAGGCGGCCTAGGTCCTGGATCAAGCGTCACGCCGCGGCTGTGGACAGCCTGCGTCGGTGGGTCTGACTCCCCACTCCCAACCCCCCGCCCTTCCCTCGCCCCGCTGGGCGAGAGAAGGGAGCCTCATTTGGCCGCGTGCGCTGCGCTCGCGAGCACACATGGCCGTTCGTTGGGATTCCCGTCCTTGAAGCGCTTTGCGCTTCAAGGACTCCGGATCTTTGTCCCCGGTATTTCTTTTCTTTTTCACCCACCCGTCGGGCTGGGCCGAGGAGCGCAGCCGAAAGTGGATCAGGACGAGCGATTGTTTGAGCGAAGCGAGTTCGAGCTCGGCCCCACTTTCGGCGAGCACCGCAGGTTGCCTGGAGCGAAGCGGAAGGACCCAGACCATCGGGTCGCCTTTTCTTTGGTGACTTTCTTTTGGCGAAGCAAAAGAAAGTTACTTGCCGCCGGGCAACCCCCGGCCAACGGTCGCTGGCGCACCGCGGCAGGCGGTTATGCCACATACAGCAGGACTGAACTCCCCACTCCCTCCCCTAGCCCCTCCCTCGCCCCGCTGGGCGATGGAGGGGGACTTCATGTGGCCGCG
>JAUXPP010000063.1 GCA_030683705.1 Polaromonas sp.
TGTAACTGCTGCTGTAACGGCCAGCGTATTCAACTTGCTGCCACTGCCGCACCATGCCGAGGTAGCGATTGTTCAGCGCGACGATCTTGATCGGCGTGTTGTACTGCAGGCAGGTCGACAGCTCCTGGATGCACATCTGCACCGAGCCTTCGCCGGTGATGCAATACACCTCGCTGTCCGGTTTGGCCAGCTTGATGCCCATGGCGTAGGGAATGCCCACGCCCATGGTGCCCAGGCCACCCGAGTTGATCCAGCGGCGCGGCTCGTCGAACTTGTAGTACTGCGCGGCCCACATCTGGTGCTGGCCCACGTCGGACGTGATGTAGGTGTCGGCGTCCTTGGTCATGTTCCAGAGCGTCTCCACCACATACTGCGGCTTGATCACATCGCCCTTGCCCATGCTGTATTTCATGCAGTCGCGCTTGCGCCAGCCTTCGATGGTTTCCCACCAGCCGCCCAGCGCGTTGCCGTCCGGCTTGAGGCCGGACTCCTTGATCATCGCGATCAGTTCGGTGAGCACGTCCTTGACGTCACCGACGATGGGGATGTCCACCCGTACGCGCTTGGAGATGCTCGACGGGTCGATGTCGATGTGGATGATCTTGCGTTCGTTCTGCGCAAAGTGTTTCGGGTTGCCGATCACACGGTCGTCAAAACGCGCGCCCACGGCCAGCAGCACGTCGCAGTTCTGCATCGCGTTGTTGGCCTCGATGGTGCCGTGCATGCCCAGCATGCCCAGGAACTTCTTGTCGCTGGCCGGGTAGGCGCCCAGGCCCATGAGGGTGTTGGTGCAGGGGTAACCCAGCATGTCGACCAGCGTACGCAACTCCTGCGAGGCATTGCTCAGCAACACGCCTCCGCCGGTGTAGATGTAGGGCCGCTTGGCCGTCATCAGCAGCTGCAGCGCCTTGCGGATCTGCCCGCCATGACCCTTGCGCACCGGGTTGTAGGAGCGCATTTCGACGGTCTGCGGGTAGCCGGCATACATCGTCTTGTTGAAGGAAACATCCTTGGGGATGTCCACCACCACCGGGCCGGGCCGGCCGCTGCGAGCGATGTGGAAGGCCTTCTTCATGATATCGGCCATGTGCCGCACATCCTTGACCAGGAAGTTGTGCTTGACGATGGGCCGTGTGATGCCGACGGTATCGCACTCCTGGAAGGCGTCCAGGCCGATGGCGTGCGTGGGCACCTGGCCGGTGATGATCACCATCGGGATGCTGTCCATGTAGGCCGTTGCAATCCCGGTGACCGCATTGGTCACGCCGGGGCCGGACGTCACCAGCGCCACACCGACATCGCCGGTGGCACGCGCATAACCGTCGGCCGCATGCACGGCCGCCTGCTCATGGCGCACCAGGATGTGCTGAATCGATTCCTGCTTGTAAAAAGCGTCGTAGATATGCAGCACGGCGCCGCCGGGATAACCCCAGACGTGCTTGACGCCCTCGGCCTGCAGGGCCTTGATGAGGATTTCCGCGCCGCGGAGTTCTTGCGGGGTCGATGGGGCAGATGCTGCCGCCGCTGCCGAAGCGAGTTCGGCCTTTGAGATTTCCATGATGAACCTTTGTGAATTTCTCTAACGAAATACCTTGGGTGCCTCTTCACCCACTCTTGTGGAGTAGCGTCGAGACTTGAGGCCAAAACCATGAGCGGAAACATAAACCGCCGGATCATGACCCGTTTGCTGTTTGAATTGCAGGCCGGATTATAGGCCACGGCAGCGCACCCTGGCTTTTTGCCAATAAAGTCGGGCCGCCACTGTGCTTGATGCGATAATTTTCGCAGCCGGTGCAGCCCACCGGCACAAGGCCTGTTGGGGCTGGCCGCGCCCAATGGGCGGCCGGCAACAAGTAAAACAAGACAACAGCGCCGGGACAAACCGGAAACAACCGTTGGCAACCGAACAAGAACTATCCGACTTCCTGAAAAGCGTTGAAAAACGCGCTTTCAAGCGCAGCGTTTACCACGTTCGGGACGATGAAGCCGCGCTTGACATCGTTCAGGACAGCATGATGAAGCTGGCGCAGCACTACGGCGACAAACCCGCCGCCGAGTTGCCCATGCTGTTCCAGCGCATCCTGTCGAACACCACGCTGGACTGGTTCCGCCGGCGCAAGACCCGCAACGCGCTGTTTTCCAACATGAGCGACTTCGAATCGTCCGGCGATGACGGAGATTTCGATTTGCTTGAAACTTTGGAGTCCTCGACCAACTCAGAAGGCACAGAGAGTGCGCAGGACGCGACGGAACGGGCTCAGATCTTGCAAGAAATAGAACTCGAGATCAAGGAGCTGCCCGGGCGTCAACGGGAAGCCTTTCTCATGCGTTACTGGGAGGAAATGGATGTGGCTGAAACAGCTGCTGCCATGGGGTGCTCCGAAGGTAGCGTGAAAACGCATTGTTCGCGAGCCGTCCATGCACTCAGTAAAGCTTTGGCCGCCAGGGGAATCAAACTATGAACCGCTCACCGCAAAACCACACCGACATCCTGCAGGACCGTTACGGCCTGAAAGCCGCCTCCTACCTGTCGGCCGGCACGGTCGACCTGCCTTATGACATCTCCGAGCGCCTGCGCGCCGCACGCGCCCAGGCCGTGGCCGCACGCCGCATGGCCAAACTGCAAACCGCCCCCGTCACGGCCGGCGCCCGTTCCGGCGCGACGCTGACCTGGGGCCCGGACGAAGGTTTCAGCCTCTGGAACCGGATCGGATCGATCCTGCCGCTGATCGCCCTGGTCGCCGGCCTGCTGGCCATCAATTCGCTGCATACGGACAAACTGGTCCAGGAGCTCGCCGAGGTGGATTCGGCCCTGCTGACCGACGAGTTGCCGCCGGACGCCTTTTCCGACCCGGGTTTTGTGCAGTTTCTCAAAACCACGCTTTAAACCCGGCGCTTGCCGCCACTGACACGCAAGAGCTGAATCCATGACCGCGCCACTCCCCCGCCCCACTGACGACGTGTTGTGCCTGCCCGGCAAGAACCGCGCGCGGCTGGCGGGCCGGTGGGCGCTGCTGCTGGTGACCACAGGCTCGCTGCTTGCAGTGGCCCAGACCACCCAGCCTGTGCCCGTGGCCACACCGGGGAAAACCGTGGTGGTCCAGGCTTTTTCCGGTCCGGCCTGGGTGGAGCTGAGCCCGGCGCAACGCGAGGTGCTGGCACCGCTGGCTTCGGCCTGGCCCTCCCTGAGCGAAAGCCACAAGCGCAAGTGGCTCGAAATGGCCCGTGGCTACCGCGCGCTGCCCCCGGAAGAACAGGTCAAGATGCAGGGCCGCATGAAGGAATGGGTGGCGCTCAGTCCCCAGCAGCGCACCCAGGCGCGCCTGAATTTTGCGAAAACCAAAGAGTTGTCCAAGGAATTGACGGCGGAAGAGAAAAAGGCCAAGTGGGAGGCCTACCAGTCACTCAGCACCGAGGAAAAACGCAAGCTGGCCGACAAGGCGCCCGCCAAACCGGTCGGTGCCGCGCCGGCCTCCAAGCCCGTGTCCAGGCAAAAATTGGCCACCATCCCGACCGCGGCGGAGCAGGCCAAAGCCAAGGCTGCGCCTAAAATTGCGGTTTCGCAGTCGAATGAGCCGCCCGCTGTGGCGCCTGCCGGCCCGCCGGCCACACCCGCCCCGCCCCAGTAGGCGCTTGAGGGGACGTGCCGGGCGGCATGCATGCTGGGTCAATTCGTGCTGCAGCCCATGCCCACCCTCACCTGGTTGCTACAAAATTGATAGTTGATTCCACCTCCCCCGCCGTCACGCCGTCGCTGCGCAGGCGCATGGCCTGCTGGATGTACGAGGGCCTGCTGATGTTCGGGGTGGTGTTCATCGCCGGCTACCTGTTCAGCGCACTGAGCCAGACCCGCAACGCCATGGACAACCGCCACGCCCAGCAGGCCTTTTTGTTCGTCGTGTTCGGGATCTACTTTGTCTGGTTCTGGGCCAAGGGCCAGACCCTGGCCATGAAAACCTGGAACATCCGTGTCGTGGACAAACATGGCGCGCCCATCAGCCAGACACGCGCGCTGCTGCGTTATGTGCTGAGCTGGCTCTGGTTCCTGCCGCCGCTGGTGGCCAGTTGGGCGTTCGGCCTGCCGGCCCGGGAAGCGGCGGTGCTGGCCCTGGGCTGGATTCCGATCTGGGCCATCCTGGCGCGTTTTCACCCGGACCGGCAGTTCTGGCACGATGCCCTGGCCGGCACCCGCCTGGTCACCAGCCTGCCGGCCGTCAAGTCGCCGAAACCGGCCTGAGGCGCAGGCATGCAGGCGTCACATCAAACTGCCACAGAGCCACGCGACAATGGCCGCATGCCCGACTCCGCCTCCTTTCCCCTTCCCGAAGCTGCCGCTTCAAAGCCAGCCTCCCCCGTCAACCCCCAGAAAGACCGCAAGGGCCTGAACCGCGTGTGGCACGCGCTGGGCTATTCGGTCGCCGGCCTGCGCGCCGGCTGGCAGGAAACCGCTTTCCGGCAGGAGGCCATCGCCTCGCTGGTGCTGCTGCCGGCCGCTTTCTGGCTGGGCCGCAGCTGGGTCGAGACCGTGCTGCTGGCCGGCTCGGTCATCCTGGTGATGATCATCGAGCTGCTCAACACCGGCATAGAAACCGCCATCGACCGCATCGGCCCGGAGTGGCACGACCTGTCCAAACGCGCCAAGGACATGGGCAGCGCGGCCGTGCTGCTGAGCCTGCTGCTGTGTACCGGCACCTGGGCGCTGGCACTGTTCCACCGGTTTGTGGCATGACGCCGGCTTTTTCGCTCTGTGTGTATTGCGGTTCACGCCCCGGCGTGGAGCCGGCCTTTGCCGAGACGGCCCGCCGGGTCGGAAGCTGGATAGGTGAGCACGGCGGGCAGCTGGTCTACGGGGGCGGGCACAACGGCCTGATGGGCATCGTCGCCGACGCCACGCTGGCGGCCGGCGGCCGCGTGATCGGCGTGATCCCGAAAGCCCTGGTCGAAAAGGAATGGGCGCACACCGGCTGCACCGAGCTGCACATTGTCGACACCATGCATGAGCGCAAACGCATCATGGCCGAACATGCCGACGCCTTTTTGTCGCTGCCGGGCGGCATAGGCACGCTGGAAGAATTCTTCGAGGTCTGGACCTGGCGCCAGCTCGGTTACCACGCCAAGCCGGTGGGCCTGCTCAACCTGAACGGTTATTACACCGAGCTGCTGGCCTTCCTGGCCTCATCGGTCAACAGCGGCTTCATGAGCGACTGGCAGATGGAGCTGATCCATGTCGGCAGCGAGCCGGAAGCCCTGCTGGAACAACTGGTGCAGGTCGCCGGCATGGCGCCCGAAGGCCAGCGGCTGGACCAGATTTAGCGGCTGGTCAAACAGCCGCTTCGTCTTCCTCGCCGGTGCGGATACGCACCACACGCTCGACGCTGGTGATGAAAATCTTGCCGTCGCCGATCTTGCCGGTGCGGGCGGCGCGCACGATGGCGTCCACGCAGCGGTCCACGTCTTCGGTTTTCACCACCACCTCGACCTTGACCTTGGGCAGGAAGTCGACGACGTACTCGGCGCCGCGGTACAGCTCGGTGTGGCCCTTCTGGCGGCCAAAACCCTTGACTTCGGTGACGGTCAGGCCGGTCACGCCGCATTCGGCCAGGGCTTCACGGACTTCTTCGAGCTTGAAGGGTTTGAGGACGGCGGTAATTTGTTTCACTGACTATCTCCGTTGGTTTCTGAATTTTCACGAAAGCACAAGGCACACATGGCTTGACCCAACCGGGGCCGCGAGTCCGGCTTTGCCGGCCCGCAGGCGCAGCGCCCCCTGTGCGGTTCAAGTGGCAGGGAGCTGCCGCAGGCGCCAAACGAGCGGCCGTGGGGACTCATTGCCTGAATTTGCTGGTAATAGGATAGCGCCAATCCTTGCCGAAGCTGCGGTGGCTAACCCGGATGCCGACCGGCGCCTGCCGGCGCTTGTACTCATTGATCTTGATCAGCCGCGTCACCCGCTCGACCACGGCCGGGTCGAAGCCGTCGGCGAGGATGCTGTCTATGCTTTCGTCGTTTTCCATGTACCGCCGCAGGATCTCATCCAGCACCTCATAGGGCGGCAGGCTGTCCTGGTCGGTCTGGTCGGCGCGCAGTTCGGCGCTGGGCGGGCGCGTGATGATGCGCTCCGGGATCGGGTTGCGGCCGGTGCCGTAGGGGTCGTTGTTGTTGCGCCACTCGGCGAGCCGGAACACCGTGGTTTTCAGCAAGTCCTTGATCACCGCAAAACCGCCGGCCATGTCGCCATACAGGGTGCAATAACCGGTCGCCATCTCGCTCTTGTTGCCGGTGGTCAGCACGATCGCGCCGAACTTGTTGGACAGCGCCATCAGGAACACCCCGCGGATGCGCGCCTGGATGTTTTCCTCGGTGGTGTCCTCGGGCAGGCCCTTGAACTCCCCGGCCAGCGAGGCCTTGAAGGCCTCGAATTCCGGAACAATCGACATCTCGTCGTAACGCACCTGCAGGCGCGCTGCCATCTCGCGGGCATCTATCCAGGAGATGTCGGCGGTATAGGGCGACGGCATCATCACCGTGCGCACCTTGTCGGCGCCCAGCGCATCGACCGCAATCGCCAGCACCAGCGCCGAATCGATGCCGCCCGACAGGCCCAGGATGGCGCCGGGAAAGCCGTTTTTGCCGAGGTAGTCGCGCACGCCCAGCACCAGCGCGTCCCACAGGTCGGCCTCCGCGCTGCGTTCCGGGGCAATATCTGCTACCAATTTGATAGCTGCCTGCGCACGCTGCACCTGCACTGTAAACAGGTTTTCCCTGAAACTTTCGGCCCGCCCGGCGAGTGCGCCGTCGGCCTGCAGCGCAAACGAGTGGCCCTCGAACACAATCTCGTCCTGCCCGCCCACCAGATGCGCGTAGACCATGGGCAGGCCGCTCGCCAGCACGCGCTGGCGCATCATCTGCTCGCGCTCACCGCCCTTGCCGACGTGGAAAGGCGAGGCATTGATGACGGCCAGCAGTTCGGCGCCGGCCTCTTTGGCCAGCCGCGCCGGCTCCTCGAACCAGGCGTCTTCGCAAATCAGCAGGCCGATACGCACGGCGCCCTCGCCCTCGCCGGCCTCGAACACACACACGCCCTGACCGGGCGTGAAATAACGGCGCTCGTCGAAGACCTGGTAATTGGGCAGCTCGCGCTTGGCGTAGCTGGCGATCACCGCGCCCTCACGCAACACGCGGGCGGCGTTGTGGCGCTGCTGCACCTCGACACTTTTGGTGCGCAGGGCCTTGCCGCTGTCGCCGTGGGTCGGTGTGCCCACCACCACCGTCAGGCCCTTTAACCCGGCCAGCTCCCGGGCAATGAGATTCACGGCATCATCACAGGCGGCGATGAACGAGCGGCGCAAAAACAGGTCCTCGGCGGCATAACCGCAAATCGCCATCTCGGGCGTGAGCAGCAGCCGCACGCCGTCGGCATAGGCCGAGCGCGCCGCAGCAATGATTTTTTGCGCATTGCCCGGCATGTCGCCGACGCAGTAGTTCAATTGGGCAACGCAGATCTTGAGAGTCATGGAAAAAGAAGAAACGGTGGGTGCTGTGGCTGAAAACGATTATGTCATCCGTGTGCTGGACGCGCCGGGGCTGATCGATGGCGCCGCCTGGAATGCCCTGCTGGCGCTGCAGGACCCGGACGGCGGGCTCAACCCCTTCATGCGCCACGAGTACCTGAGCGCCATGCACAACAGCGGCAGCGCCACACCGGCCACCGGCTGGACGCCGCGGTTTTTCACCCTGTGGCACGGCGATGAACTGGCCGGCGCCTGCGCGCTCTACCTCAAGGACCACTCCTACGGCGAATACGTCTTCGACCACGCCTGGGCCAATGCCTACCACCAGCACGGCCTGGCGTATTACCCGAAAGCGCTGGTCGCGCCGCCCTTCACACCGGTGCCCGGGCCCCGCCTGCTGGCGCGTGATGCAGCGACGCGCGCGTTGCTGGTGCAGGCGCTGGTGGCCTGGTGTGGCGACGAAGGCTTGTCTTCGCTGCACCTGCTGTTCACCAGCGATGCCGATGTGGCAGCCTGCGAGGAAGCCGGCTTGATGCTGCGGCACAACGTCCAGTTCCACTGGACGAATGTGGCCCCCACGCTTGTCACTTCGTGTGCCTCCGGCGGTGCGCTGCCCCTTTCATCACAAGAAGGGGCTGATTTTCCTGGGGGCGGCCCGTCGGAAAATTTCGCCCCCGAGCGCCGCACGGACGGCAACCCCCGTCCGTTTCGCGACTTCGACGAGTTCCTGATGTCGCTGAGCCAGGACAAGCGCAAGATAATCCGCCAGGAGCGGCGCAAGGTGGCAGATGCCGGCGTGAGCTTTCGCTGGTCGCTGGGTTCTGACATCCGTAGCGCCGACTGGGACTTTTTCTACCGCTGTTACGAGCGCACCTATTACGAACACGGCAACGCGCCCTACCTGAGCCGCGATTTCTTCCGGCGCATGCAGCAGGACATGCCGGAGAACTGGCTGCTGTTCGTCGGTGAACGAAATGGCACGCCAATCGCTACAAGTTTGATAGCTGTCAGCGCAGGTCCAGTGGCCCCCACGCTCCCCACTGCGTGTGGTTCGCTGCCCCCCGGGGGGACTGAACTTGCTCGGGGCGGCCCTTCGCTGCGTTCGACGGGTGCCGCAGGCCAAATTGACACCGGGCCCCAGGCCAGAATCGCCTACGGCCGCTACTGGGGCGCCACCGAGCGTGTCGACTGCCTGCACTTCGAGGCCTGCTACTACCAGCCGCTGCAGTGGTGCATCCAGCACGGCTACCAGCGTTTCGAGGGCGGCGCCCAGGGTGAACACAAGATGGCGCGCGCCCTGCTGCCGGTCAAGACCACCAGCGCCCACTGGCTGGCGCACCCGGCTTTTGCCGACGCGGTCGAGCGTTTCCTCGAGCGTGAAGGGGAAGGCATCAGCGGCTACATGGATGAACTGGAGCGGCGCAATCCCTTCCGGCAAGCCGGCGGCGCCTGATCCGCTTCACTTTTGATAGCAGGCTACGCACGTCCATCAAGGGATGGAGGCCAGTTTGGCTTATGAAACCGGCTGTTTTAAGCTGTCGGCCTGAACCGGACGATTTTCAGCATGTTTGATCCGACCCCCCTCCTGCCTGAGGCCACAGCATCCGCCGGCGCGCCCGCCGCGCTGGGCAAGATTCACGCGCGGCGCCTGCGCGAGATTTACCGCTCGGCCGGCTGGCCCTGCCAGGACCTGGTCGAGATTGAGCTGCTGGCGTCGGGCATGCTGCAGCGCGTGGCCGGCCCGGCAGGCCACGAAACCCTGCGTGTCAGCGACGCGGGGATACGTTACCTGGCCGACACGCTGGTACGCAACCGTTCGGCGCTGTCGGCGCATGAAGCCCTGGTCGAACGCATCGCCTGCGAGATGCTGCGCGCCGGCCGCATCACCTGGCGTGGCCTGGGGCTGCGGGCCCAGTTGCCGCCGCTCGAGCAAGGCGGCCCGGCGCGCTGGTGCATCGCCAGACCCGATGTCTTCTCGATACGCAACACCTCGGTGGCCGACTACGTCGATCCGGTGGTCCACGAGATCAAGGTGCGCCGCTCCGACCTGCTCGGCGACCTGCGCCGCCCCGACAAGCGCGCGGCCTACCTCGATCTGGGCGGCGAATGCTGGTATGTGCTGGGCTGCAACGCGAAGGGCCAGCCGATTGCCGGGCCGGACGAGGTGCCGCCCGAGTGCGGCGTGCTGCAGGTGGAAGGCAACGGCCTGCGCGTGCTGCGCGCCGCACCGCGGCGCAGCCGGCAATCCCTGCCTTTCGGCGTCTGGCTGGCGCTGGCCAAGGCGACACCGCTGGGCGGCCTGCGGGACGATGAACAGGGACTGCTGGGCGACGCGGAGGCGACTGCCTGACCGGACGTCTTGTTGCCAAATAAGTCACAAGGAAAACCCTGTCCCGACCATGGCAGCGGCGGCAGACCCCGGGACAAGCGCCTAAACTGGAACTGTCGGCAACAAAGCCGGCAAACCTGCGATGACGCGAGCCGAAGCGCCCACCGGTGGTCCCTGCAAGGGACGCAATCCTGAAAAAAACGATGACCCATTTCACCGCCGAACAATGGCAAGCGCTCCTGGATGCCGGGGTCAAGGAGCCGCAGCCGCTGCATCTGGCCGACCTCAGCGTGCCTTTTGTGTATGACCGGGCGGTCGGGGTGTTCCACTGCGGCGCCGGCAAACACCGCCTGGCCATGTCCCTGCTGTTGGCCTATGCCCATGGATGCGACAGCGGTATCGAGGTCGGCGAACAGCTGGGACTGGACTTTCCCGACGAGACCGCGGACCGCTGGCTGGAAATCACGCCCGGCGCGGCGTTCCGCAGTTCTGTCGGCCGGAAAATCCAGGCAGGCAAGCGCTCCCACCTGACCATGATCGAAAAGCGCTGGCTGGGAGAGATCCAGTATCTTTTCGACGAGTGACCCGCGCCTGAGGCACGCCCACCGGGATCAGGCGGCGGGGCGGTCCAGGCAAAACCTCACCGCCAGGCCCCCGCCGGGCAGCGATTCGGCCCAGACCCGGCCGCCGTGACGGCCCAGGATGCGGCGCACTGCAGCCATCATGATGCCCTCATGCGCAGCATCACCAGAGCCCTGCCAGATCCCGAGGCGGTCCAGCACCTTGCCCGTTTGCACCGTCTGGGATCCCGCACCGTTGTCCCGCACGACATACACCATCGCGCCATTGGCACCCGGCTCGGTTTCGACGGCAATCTCGGCCGCCGGGTTGCGGGCGGTGTGAGTCCAGGCGCTGTCCATCAAATGCGACATGACCAGGGTCAGCTGCCAGGCGTCCCCCGCCAGCGTGATCCCGGGCTGGACCACGGTTTTGACGGCCCGGCCGGGCTCACGCCGCTCGCGAGCCGCCAGCACCTCCGTGGCAATCGCAGACAAGTCCAACGGCTGTATCTTCAGCGGGGCCCGCGCCACATTCGCCAGTTCCAGCAAGGCATCGATCATCTCGGCCATGCGGCCGGCGTTGCTGCGTATCCGGCCCAGGTAGCGCTCCTGCTTGTCATTCAGAAGCCCGGCGGTACTGCTCTTGAGCAGGCCGGCAAAACCCTCGATCGCCACCAGCGGCGAACGCAAATCATGCGCCATCAGGTGCGAGAAATGGTCGAGGTCCTCGTTGGCCGCCTGGAGTTCTGCGGTGCGATCACGCACACGCTGCTCCAGCGTCGCATTGAGCTTGAGGACTTCTTCTTCCGCCTGCCGCTTCGCCGTGATGTCGTGGATAAAGGTACTGCTCAGCTGCCGGCCCCGGCTGTCCGTGTAAGTGGTGGAAGACAATTCGCCCAGAAACGTGCTGCCGTCGCCGCGCCGCAGAATCAATTCCCCCCGGACAAAACCGGTCCGCGCGCGCTCCTCCAGAAAGTCCGCCAGCCGGGGGTCGCTGGTCACATCGTTGCGCCCGATCCGCCACAGGTCCTGGCGCGCGATACCGAACATCGTCGAAGCTGCCGGGTTGGCCGCGTGGAAGGAGCCGTCGGGATTGGCCATCAGGTAGGCATCCGGGGCGTTTTCAAACAGCAGCCGGTACTTTTCCTCGCTTTCCACCAGGTCGGCACGTGCGGTTTCCAGTTGCCGGTAGGGCCCCTCCAGGAACTCGATGAAGATGGCCCGGAAAACAAAGAGGTAGGCCTCGACCTTGATCACATGGCCGACGATGGAATACTGGTCATGAAAAGTCGCATACAGGGTGAAACACAGCTCCGACAGGGCCATCAAACAGGCGGCGGCAAACAGCGGAACCAGCGGGTAGGGCTGCGGCTGGCGCATGCGCAGGTAAAAGCCGGCGGCCGCCGCGAGGTTCAGAGCAATGACAAAATATTCCACCGCGATCTTGGTGGCCGTGAGCCCCGAACCCGGCACAAAAAACAGGGTTCTGAGGTCCGGCTCGACCAGCCCATAGGCCGACACCGCCAGCGCAAATACCAGGCTCAGGCCCAGCACCCAGCGGCGCTCCTGCGTGCCTATGCTGCGGTTCCAGGGCTGGAAGGCAATCGCCACCAGCGCGCCCGCCACCAGCAGGCGTGCCGCCAGAAAAAACGAAATCGACTTGCCGTCCTTGGCCGGGATCCAAAACGCCGGCATGCCCTCGTAGGACAGCAGGTGGACAAAATCAAGAATGGCCACGCCGAGGAAGATGCTGCACAGCAGCGCCACATTGCTGCGTCCCTCCCGCGAAAAGGTGAACCAGCCGGCGGCGAACACCAGCGCCGACACGATGATGGACACCGTCTCGAACAGCGTGTGCAAATTCGTGTGGACAGCGGCAGGCAGCTCAAAATGCAGCGCGGGCACCAGCACAAACGCGAGAAGCAGGGCGGCGTTGGCCAGCCAGATGCCGGCAACCAGCATCAAGGGCCGCTGGTAGGAAGCGTGGGGAATCATCACGAAGCAGTCTCCATGCAACTGTGCCTTTTTGTCGTTATGACTCAGTGTAAGCCTCACGCAGTCGGCCAGTCCCCGGCAAACCCTAGTGCCGCGCGCCGTCCGGCGCGGTTATGGTCCCTGCTGGAGATGTGACCATGAAATCCCTGACCGGCCTCGACGCGACTTTCCTCTACCTCGAAACCCCCGAGATGCCCATGCATGTGGGCTCGTTCAATCTGTGCGAGTTTCCGGCCGGATTCAAGGGCAGCTTCCACAAGGCGGTCAAGACGCACATTGCCAGCCGAATGCACCTGGCGCCCATCTTCAGCCGCAAGCTGGTGGCCATGCCGTTTGACCTGGGCCATCCGTTGTGGGTGGAGGCCGAGTCGGTGGACATCGGCTTTCATGTGCGGCGTGTACCCTGCTCCGCCCAAAAACCGATGACGCTGGCACAGGCGCACACCGTGGTTGCCAGACTGCACAGCGAGTTGATAGACCGCAGCCACCCGCTGTGGGAGTTTTATGTGTTCGACGCCATCAAACTGCCCTCGGGTGAACGCGTCGCCGGCTTTTTCTCCAAGATCCACCATGCCGCGCTGGACGGCAAGGGCGGCGTGATGCTCGCCAACGCCATGCTGGACATGGGGCCGGTACCGCGCGAGGTGGCGCCGCCCGACCCCGCGCGCCGCCGCCACACGGCGTCCGGGCTCACGGCCGGCAAGATGATTGGTTCGGTGTTTTCCAGTTCGCTGGGGCAACTCGCCAAACTGGCCAGAAGCCTGCCGGCTGCAGCCGGGACCCTGGCGCGGCAAACCGCCACGGGCGCAGCGGGCGGTGCGCGCCCCAGGATGAAGCTGGCGCCGCCCACGCCTTTCAACACCGGGATCAGCCCGGACCGCGTGTTTGTCACCGCCACCCTGCCGCTGGCCGAGTGCAAGGCCATGGGCAAGGCGGTTGGTGGCTCACTCAATGACCTGCTGCTGTGGATCTGTTCGACCGCGCTGCGCAGCTACCTGGCGCAGCATCACAGCCTGCCCGAAAAATCGCTGGTGGCGGCCATGCCGGTGTCCCTGCGTGAAGCCGGTGCCAGCGATGCGGCCGAGCTGGGCAACCAGGTCAGCATGAGCCTGGTCGAGCTCGGCACCCAGATTGCCCACCCTCTCAAACGCATGAATGCCATCATGGCCTCCACCGGCAAGGTCAAGACCTCGATGCAAAGCCTCAAAAGCCTGTTGCCGACCGACTACCCTTCCCTGCTGGCGCCCTGGCTGGTCGGCGGCGCGGGCAAGGCGGCGCTCAACGCCTATGGCAAAAGCGGCATGGCCGGCCGCCTGCCCATGGTGGCCAACCTGGCGATCTCCAACGTGCCCGGTCCGCCGGTGCCGCTGTACCTCGCCGGCGCGAAATTCCTGAGTTTTCACCCGCTGTCCATCGTGTTGCATGGCCTGGCGCTCAACATCACGATCCAGACCTATGCCGGCCAGGTGGACTTCGGCATCGTGGCCGGCAACAAGGCCTTGCCCCACGCGCAGGACCTGGTGCGCGCCATCAAACATGCCTTTGCGCAAGCCCAGGCCCTGCTGGGCGAGCCCGCCGCGCCTGCACCCGCAGCGGCCCCGGTGAAAACCCGCAAAGCCGCTGTCGCCTCAGCGACGTCCTCAGGGAAGCCTCCCTCTGTAAAACGCGCCGCCGGTCCCAAGATCAGTACCATCCGGAACAAAACGACAACACCCGATGCAAGCAGCCATGGCACAACCCGCAGCCCGACCCTCCGCACCAGCAAAACCAAAACCCGCGCCAAAACAGGCCCTGCACGACGGTCCGCCGCCTAACGCCTGGCTGCTCGCGCTGGAATTTCGCGCGTTCTGGGAATTCGGCGCACTGCTGCCGGCCTGGCCGGTGCTGGCCCGGGCGCCGCGCGGTGACGGCCACGGCGTTGTGGTGTTCCCCGGCCTGTCGGCCAATGACGGCTCGACCATGCCATTGCGCCGCTACCTCGACTCGCTGGGCTACGCCACCAGCGGCTGGGAACAGGGCTTCAACTTCGGCCCGCGTGCCGGCGTGCTGGAGTCGGCCAGGGCCGGCGTGAAACGCGCTTTTGACAGCAGCGGCCGCAAGGTCAGCCTGATCGGCTGGAGCCTGGGCGGCGTGTACGCGCGTGAACTGGCCAAGGAACTGCCGCACATGGTGCGCGGCGTGATCACCCTGGGCACACCGTTTGCCGGATCACACCGCTCGACCAACGCCTGGCGCATTTACGAGCTGGCCAGCGGCCGCAAGGTCGCGCGCGAAACCGACAACTACGACCTGCCGGCCGCCCCGCCGGTGCCGACCACCAGTATTTATTCACGCAGCGACGGCATCGTCGCCTGGCAGGGCAGCGTCCAGCAAAGCGCCGCGCACAACCCGCACACCGAAAACGTCGAAGTCATTGCCAGCCATGTCGGCCTGGGCCTGAACCCGAGCGCCTGGTGGGCGGTGGCCGACCGGCTGGCGCAGCCCGAAGGCCAGTGGCAGGCCTTCCAGCGCAAGGGCACGTTTTTTCACGGCCTGATCTACCCCGACCCGGCCCGCGCGGCCTGAAGCGGCCACGCCCGGAATGCACAAAGCGCCTGCGACTTGCGCTGCAGGCGCTCTTTTTTTGATAGCTGCTTACGCCCGTCGAATAAGAGCTGGAGCAGCAAAAGGCTTGAAACTCAGGCGGCTTCGGGGTGTTCGTTGCGGTAGTTGGCAATGCCGTCCATGATTTCCTTGTGGGCGGCTTGCGAGCCTTCCCAGCCGTTGATCTTGACCCACTTGCCTTCTTCCAGGTCCTTGTAGTGCTCGAAGAAATGCGCGATGGTTTTCAGGCGCAGCGGGTTCATGTCCCCGGGCTCCTGCCACTGCGTGTACAGCGAGCACTTCTTGTCGACGGGCACGGCCAGCACCTTGCCGTCTTCGCCGGCCTCGTCGGTCATCTTCAGGATGCCGATGGCGCGGCAGGTCACCACCACACCGGGAATCAGCGGCACCGGCGTGATCACCAGCACATCCACGGGGTCGCCGTCACCGCTGAGGGTTTTGGGCACATAACCGTAGTTGGTCGGGTAGTGCATGGACGTGCTCATGAAACGGTCCACAAAAATCGCGCCGGATTCCTTGTCCACCTCGTATTTGACGGGGTCGGCATTCATCGGGATTTCGATGATGACGTTGAAGGCGTCGGGTGCGTTTTTGCCGGGGGTAACTTTATCGAGGGACATGGTCTCTTTGTGTTGGGATAGTGAAAAAGGTAAAACGATCAGTTGGTATTTACCCTCATTTTACTGATTCGGGCCTGACGCTTCGCGAACTTGTCACGTTTTGGCGTTAAATTTCGAAAGTTGGCCAATCGTCTCCACGCATGTTTGGGAGCGACGAGGAAGCAACGCAGCGGGGGCACCGCTAGCGTGGCGCCCCCTCCAAGCGAAAAACAACGTAGGAGATTTCTCTATGACAGGCAACTCAGCGCTCATTCTTGCGCTCGTCTGCGGATTCGTCGCCGTGGGTTACGGCTTCTGGGCACGAAGCTGGATTCTTTCCCAGGACGCCGGCAACCCGCGCATGCAGGAGATCGCCGCGGCGATCCAGACCGGCGCCGCCGCCTACCTGGCGCGCCAATACAAAACCATTGCCATCGTCGGCGTCGTGCTGGCGATACTGATCGCCATCTTCCTCGACGTGCCCAGCGCCATCGGCTTTGTGGTCGGCGCGGTGCTATCGGGAGCCTGCGGCTTCATCGGCATGAATGTCTCGGTGCGCGCCAATGTGCGCACCGCGCAGGCCGCCACCCGGGGCATCGGCCCCGCGCTGGACGTCGCCTTCCGCGGCGGCGCCATCACCGGCATGCTGGTGGTGGGCCTGGGCCTGCTGGGCGTGACCGCCTTCTACTGGTTCCTGGTCGGCAACGGCAACTACAAGCCGGACACCAACCTGGCCAACCTGCTGAACCCGCTGATCGGTTTTGCCTTCGGCTCCTCGCTGATTTCCATCTTCGCGCGCCTGGGCGGCGGCATCTTCACCAAGGGCGCCGACGTGGGCGCCGACCTGGTGGGCAAGGTCGAGGCCGGCATTCCGGAAGACGACCCGCGCAACCCGGCGGTGATCGCCGACAACGTCGGTGACAACGTCGGCGACTGCGCCGGCATGGCCGCCGACCTGTTCGAGACCTACGCGGTGACATTGATCGCCACCATGGTGCTGGGCGCCCTGCTGCTGGGCGCCGCCGGCCCGGCCGCGGTGGTCTATCCGCTGGCGCTGGGCGCGGTGTCCATCATTGCCTCCATCATCGGCTGCTTCTTCGTCAAGGCCTCGCCCGGCATGACCAACGTGATGCCGGCGCTCTACAAGGGCCTGGCAGTGGCCGGCGGCCTGTCGCTGATCGCCTTCTACTTCGTCACCACCTGGCTGATCCCCGACAACGCCATCAAGGCCTCGGGCACCCAGATGGCGCTGTTCGGCGCCTGCGCCGTCGGCCTGGTGCTGACCGGCGCGCTGGTCTGGATCACCGAGTACTACACCGGCACGCAGTACGCGCCGGTCAAGCACATCGCCCAGGCATCGACCACCGGCCACGGCACCACCATCAGTGCCGGCCTCGGCGTGTCCATGCGTTCGACCGCCTGGCCGGTGATTTTTGTGTGTATCGCGATCTGGGTGTCCTTCGCGCTGGCGGGCCTCTACGGCATCGCGATTGCCGCGACCTCCATGCTCAGCATGGCCGGCATCGTGGTGGCGCTGGACGCCTACGGCCCGATCACCGACAACGCCGGCGGCATCGCCGAGATGGCCGACATGCCCAGCAGCGTGCGCGACATCACCGACCCGCTGGACGCGGTGGGCAACACCACCAAGGCCGTGACCAAGGGTTATGCCATCGGTTCCGC
>JAUXPP010000112.1 GCA_030683705.1 Polaromonas sp.
TGCTGCTGGACGAACCCACCGCCGGCATGAGCGAAGAGGAAACCCATGCGGTGGTCGACATGTTGCGCGCCAGCCTGCCCCGGGCGCTGACCCTGGTGATCATCGAGCACGACCTCAAGGTGATCGAAGGCCTGACCGACCACGTGTTCGTGTTCGAGCAGGGTGCTCTGTTTGAACAGGGAACACCCAATCAAATCCGTGACAGCGCGCGGGTGCAGGAGATCTATTTCAAGGGGCGTCATCTTGATTGAGCTGCAGAACATTTCCGCGGCCTACGGTGTGACACCGGTGCTGCACGGCGTCAGTCTGCGCGCCGACGCGTCGACCTTTCTCGGCCTGATTGGCCGCAACGGCGCGGGCAAGACCACCACGCTGCGCAGCATGGTGGGCTTGATGCCGCTGGCCGCCGGCCGGGTGCTGTTCGACGGCCAGCCCCTGGCCGGGCGGGCCACGCACGAAATCGCGCGTCTGGGCGTCGCGTATGTGCCCGAGAACCGCGGGGTGTTCCCGTCCCTGACCGTGATGGAAAGCCTCACGCTGGCGGCGCGGCCACCCGCCAACGGCGCGACCGGCTGGACGCTGGAGCGCGTGCTGGACGTCTTCCCCCGCCTTGGCGAGCGCCGACGCAACCGCAGCGACGCCTTGTCCGGCGGCGAGCAGCAGATGCTGGCCATTGGCCGTGCGCTGCTCACCAACCCACGCTTGCTGATTCTCGACGAACCGACCGAAGGACTGGCACCGTTGATCGTCCACGAAATTCAGGCGGTGCTGCGCTCGCTGCGGGGCAGCGGCATGGCGCTGATCGTGGTTGACCAGAACCTTGACACCGTGTTCAACGTGGCCGACGAGGTCGCGGTCATGTCACGCGGCGCCGTGGTGGCGCAGGGGCCCAGTGCCACGCTGCGCGCCGATCAGGCCCTGTTGAACCACTACCTCGGGGTGTGACGCGCCGCCGCCGTGCCCACACCCGCCTTGTCCCGAATTTCAGACCGACATCTTACCCGCCTGGAAAAGGAAAACACCCCATGAAAGACATTTCCAAAGTCATCAAGCTGCATGTCGACAACACGCAAAACCTGTTCAAGGTGCCGCGCGCGTCCTTTGTCAGCACCGATGTGTTCGAAGCCGAGCGTGACGCCATTTTCAACCGCTGCTGGCTGTATCTGGGGCATGCCTCGGAGGTCACCGAACCCGCTCAGTTCGTCACCCGTACGGTGGCCGGGCGCAAC
>JAUXPP010000113.1 GCA_030683705.1 Polaromonas sp.
GCTGCGGCTTGCCAACGACAGTTGGCCGGGGGTTGCCCGGCGGCAACTCACTTTCTCTTGCGTCGCCAAGAGAAAGTAAGCAAAGAGAAGGCGACCCGATGGTCCGGGTCCCTTCGCTTCGCTGCGGGCAACCTGCGGTGCACGCAAAAAATTGGGTCGAGCTCGAACTCGCCTTCGGCTCAGACAATCGCTCGCCCTGATCCATTTTTTGCTGCGCTCCTCGGCCCAGCCCGACGGGTGGGGTGCAAAACCAATGCCGGGAAAAATCCGGAGTCCCTGAAGCGCGCAGCGCTTCAGGGACGGGAATCCCAAGCGGCCGTCATGTTTGCACGCGAGCGCAGCGCACGCGGCCACATGAAGTCCCCCTCCATCGCCCAGCGGGGCGAGGGAGGGGCTAGGGGAGGGAGTGGGGAGTTAGGCCTTGCTGTCTGCTGCATGCTCGGGTGCGGGGGCTTGCCCCGGCGACGGCGCGCTGTGGCAAGTTCAGCGCTTCCTCAACCCCAGCACCATCACCGCCCCCACCACCAGCAGCGCCCCGGCCACCTGCACAGGCGCAATGGCCTGGCCCAGGATCAGCCAGGCCAGCACCAGCGCGAACACCGGCTCCACGTTCATGATGGCCGAGTTGCCCACCACGCCGAGTTTGGGCAGCACGGTGAACATGATGGTGAAGGCCGTGCCGTACAAAAAGGTCAGCGCCGCCAGGCCGGCCCAGCCGGCGGCTGCCTGCGGCAGGTGAAAGCCGCCCTGCGTCCCCACCATGGCCAGGGCGATCAGGCCGGCGATGGCCATGGTGGTGGCGGTGCGCACGCGGCCGTCCACGTCGGCGGTTTCCTGCTGGGTGATGACCAGCGCCAGCCCGAAGGTGCCGGCCGCCGCCAGCGCGAAGGCCACGCCCGCGCCTATGCGTGCCCACTGGCCGGAAGCGCCCAGGCCCGAGGCGGCGCCGAACACGTCCAGCGCCAGCGCCAGCCCGAGCAGGATCACCGGCATGGCGATCAGCATGGCACGTTCCGGTTTCTGCCGGTACACCACGGCTGCCCAGAGCGCGGTCCAGATCGGGTAGGTGTTGAAGGCCAGCAGGGCCAGCGCCACCGGCAGGCGCGCCACGGCCGAATACAGGCACAGGCTCTGGATGCCGATCAGCAGCCCGATCAACGGCAACATGCGCTTGTGGCGGGCGCTGAAGCTGACACGCACGCGCGCCACGGCCAGCAAGGCCACGATGACCAGGGTGGTGACGCCGCTGCGGAACACCACCGCGGTGGCCACATCGACGCCGTTGTTGAAGGCAATCCGCGCCGCGACATGGTTGGCGCCCATCATCAGGGCGATCAGCAGCAAGGTGGCGAAGGCGGTGCCGCTGATGGCTTTGGTGGTCGCCATCAGTACAGACCGTGAACGCGGGCGTGCAGCCGCGACAAACCGAGCAGCGCGTCGGTGAAGGGCGTCGGCACCTGGGTCAGCTCGCCCAGCTCCTTGACCACCGTGACCAGCGCGTCGAGCTCGACCGTCTTGCCGGCTTCCACGTCCTGCAGCATCGATGTCTTGAAGGCACCCAGCTTGAGTGTCACCGCATGCCGGTCTTCCGGCTGCTGGTCAATCGGGATGCCGATGCGCGCGCCGATCTCTTTGGCTTCGAGCATGATTTTCGAGATGAAATCCCGCACCAGCGGATCGCCCAGGATCAGGTCGGTGGTCGCGCCGGTGAAGGCGCTGATCGGGTTGACCGTCATGTTGCCCCAGAGTTTGTACCAGGTGTCTTTCTGGATCTGTTCCGAGACCACGACTTCGTGGCCGGCGCGCTCCAGCAGGGCTGCCAGCGCCAGCACCCGCGGGGTTTTTTCGCCGGATGGCTCGCCGATGATGAGTTTGTTGCCGAAGTGGTTCTTCACAAACCCGGGGCTGTTCAGCGAGCAGCTCGCATGTACCACGCAGCCGACGATGTGTTTCGCGGGAATCGCGCGGGCGATCGCGCCGTCCGGATCCACGGCTTTGAGACGCGTGCCGGCGTACTGTGCGCCGAAGCCTTCAAAAAACCACCAGGGCACGCCGTTCATGGCGGTCAGCACCACGGTGTCGGGGCCGATCAGCGGCGCGATCGCTTGCGCGACTTCGGCCATCGCCGGCGCCTTGACCGCGATGATCACCAGGTCCTGCACGCCCAGCGCGGCGGGATCGGCACTGGTCTTCACCTGCACGGACGCGACAGCCTCGCCGGTCTGCAGCCGCAAGCCATGCTGCTGCAGCGCGGTCAGGGTCGCACCGCGTGCCACCACGCTGACATCGAAACCGGCCTGCGCCAGCTTCACGCCCATCCATCCGCCGATCGCACCGGCGCCGTAAATACAAACTTTCTTGATGGTCAAATCGGCCTCCAGCCCTTGTGTGGTGTGCGTGACGCGCTCTATTTTTTATAGCTGTCGTCGATCCGGTCGACCTGCCGCACCAGCGCATCGAAGACATCCTGACCGGCGCCGAACTGCGCGTCGAACTGGAAGGAATCATGCGTGGTTTTTTTCGCCACGGCCTCGGGCACGACAATCGCCGGGCCCATGGCCGCCTGCGCCAGCTGGATGTCGCAGGCGCGCTGCAGCGTCCACAGCCGCACAAAACACAGGGGCAGGGTCGGCGCCCAGGCCAGCAGGCCGTGGTTGCGCAGGATCACCACCGGCTTGTCGCCCATGTTTTTCAGCAGGCGCGGCGCTTCGTCGGCATGGATGGTGATGCCCTCGAAGTCGTGATAGGCCACCAGGCCGTGCAGCTGCGCCGAATAAAAATTGTTCTGCGCCAGGCCGCCCTGGGTGCAGGCGACCGCGATACCGGCGGTGGTGTGGGTGTGCATCACGCAATGCGCGTCGGGCAGGCCGTCGTGGATCGCCGCGTGTACCGTGAAGCCGGCCGGATTCACCGGCCAGGGGTTGTTGTCCAGCTTCCTGCCCTGCAGGTCGATCTTGAGCAGGTTGCTGGCCGTGACTTCCGAATAATGCAGGCCGAAGGGGTTGATCAGGAACTGTTTGTCGCCCCCGGTCACGCTGTCCGGCAGGCGCACCGTGATGTGGTTGTAAATCATTTCGGTCCAGCCCAGCATCGCGAACACGCGGTAGCAGGCGGCCAGTTGCAGGCGCGCCGCCCATTCTTCGGGGTGCATGGCGGCGGGCGGGGTATTCAGGACAGCGTTCATGGGTCAGGCTCCGGGTCGGATGGGCTCAGTAGGTCTTGCCAGCAGGCGCGACGCTGACGCCGCCCTTGAAGCTGGCGGCCAGTGCGCTGGTGTGGCGCACCAGCAGGTTGGTGTCCAGGCCGACGGCAACAAATGTGCAGCCGAGGGCAATGTAGTGGCGCGCCAGCTTTTCGTCGGTGGTCAGGATACCGGCCGCCTTGCCGGCCTTGATGATGCGCGCGATCGCCGACTCGATCGCCGCCTGCACATCCGGGTGGCCGGGGTTGCCGACGTGGCCCAGCGATGCCGACAGGTCGGCCGGTCCGATAAACACGCCATCCACACCGTCCAAGGCGGCAATCGCGTCCAGGTTGTCGAGCGCGGTTTGCGTCTCGGCCTGCACCAGCAGGCAGACCTGCGCATTGGCCTCGTGCGCGTAGTTGGGAATGCGGCCCCAGCGCGAGGCGCGCGCGCCGGCCATGCCGCGGATGCCGCCTATGTCCCGGCCCTCGGCGTCGTATTGCGGGTAACGCGTGGCGCGCACCAGGGCCTCGGCCTGCCCGGCGGTGTCCACCATGGGCACCAGCAGCGTCTGCACACCGATGTCGAGGTACTGCTTGATCAGCGCTTCGCCGACATGGCCGTGGCCCATGGGCACACGCGCGATCGGATGCGAAGGGTAGGCTGCCACCACCTGCAGTTGCGCCAGGATGCTGCGCACGTCGTTGGGCGCGTGTTCGCCGTCCAGCAGCAGCCAGTCGAAACCGGCGCCGGCGCAGATTTCGGTGCTGTAGGCGTCGGCCAGGCTGACCCACAGGCCGATCTGTGTCTGTTTGGCGGCGATCGCCTGCTTGAAGGTGTTGATGGGGATTTGCATGTGGCTTGTCTATTGATTTACACAAAGGAAAATTCGAAACGGCCCATCGGCCCGTAGTCGGCGTCGAAAACATCGCCGGCTTTGGCTGCCACCGGCCGGGTGAAGGAGCCGGCCAGCACCACCTCGCCGGCCTCCAGGCATTCGCCCCAGGGCGCGAGTTTCATGGCCAGCCAGGCCACACCGATGGCCGGGTGGCCCTGCACGCCGGCAGCCAGTCCGGTTTCCTCGACCACACCGTTTTGCCGCAGGATGGCGCCGAGCCAAGGCAGGTCCACCCGGTGCGGCGAGACCTGCCGGCCACCCAGGATGATGCCGGCATTGGCGGCGTTGTCGCTGATGGTGTCATAGACCTTGCGCGGTGCCTTGGTGTGGCGGTCGAATTGCTCGATGCGCGCGTCGATGATCTCGATGGCCGGCTGCACGTAGTCGGTGGCGTCCAGCACATCGGCTATGGTGATGGCCGTGCCTTCCAGCTTCTTCTTCAGGATGAAGGCCAGTTCCACCTCGACCCTGGGCGCGATGAAGCGGGATACCGGAATGTCGCCGGGCTCGAAAAACATGTCGTCCAGCAAGGTGCCGTAGTCGGGTTCATCAATCTGGCTGGAGATCTGCATGGCGCGCGAGGTCAGGCCTATCTTGTGGCCACGCGCGACCCGGCCGCCAGCAATCTTGTTTTGCACCCAGGCGCGCGAGATGGCATAGCCGTCTTCAATCGCCATGTCCGGAAAGCGTTTGGAAAAATGCTCGAGCTGCACACGGGCTTTTTCGGCCTGGTCCAGTTCGGCGGCGAGCTGCTTTATCAGTTCCTTGCTGAACATCGCGTATCAGGCCTTGTTGAAAAGAGGATGCAGGCTGCTGTGTTTGCCGTCGTAAACCTGGCCGGGGCTTTCGTCGATCTGCAGGGTCAAACCGACGGCGCGCCGCTCGAAGAGTGCGCCGAAATGGTCTTGGGCCCCTGCCAGCAAGGCGTCTCCCGCTCTTTTTATCGTGGCCGGGGTGCGTCCTGCGGCCATCCGCAGGTTCAGGTAGATGAAGCCGTAGTCCGCCTGGCCGTCGGCCACCGCGTAATGCGCCGCAGGGTAGGCCAGCACCCGCGTGCCGCCGGTCGGGAAGACCTGCTTCCCGTCATCGTCGCGCACTGCCAGCATGATGTCGGCCAGCTTGCGGCACAGCGCCGTCATGTCGGCCTGTTCCAGGTTGGGTGTGTAGAGGATGACGAGGTGGGGCATGGTGTTTACAAGCGGGAGATGGCCTGGTAGCCGTGCGCGGAAGAGGCCTGCGCAGCGGGAATCGCGGCGCCGGTTTGCGGCGTGACCGGGAACACCGCGTTGATTTGCCCGGTGCCCGAAGCGCCGAAATAGGGCGTGATGACCTCGGCCTGGCCGTCGTAGTCCGACCAGCCCAGGGCGCCCAGCAGCATGGCGGTGTCGTGCATGAAACCTTCGCCGTGGCCTTTGGCAGCGTATTCGGGCAGCATCGCGCAGAACGCTTTCCAGTCGCCGCGCTGCCACATGCGCACCACCTCATGGTCCAGCGTTTCGAGAAAAGGGCTCCAGATCCTGAATGCATAGTCGGGGGCCAGTCCGTTCTGCGCAAAGCGGTGCGACAGCGAGCCGCTCGCAAAAAAAGCCACGGTGCCGTCGTACTCGTCCTCAATCGCACGGCGCATGGCCCAGCCCAGACGGGCGCTGTCGTTGAGGTAATGCGCCTGGCACAGCGCCGAGACCGACACCACCCGGTAGTGCTGGTCGGCGTTCATGTAACGCATGGGTACCAGCGTGCCGTATTCCGGACTCAAGGAGGTCGCGTCGTGCGCCAGGGTTTCCACGCCCTGCGCATTGCAGGCTTTCGCCAGCAACTGGCCCAGCGCCGGGTTGCCCGGAAACTCGAAATCCATGTTGCTGATGAAGTGCGGCAGTTCGTTGCTGGTGTACCGGCCCTTGAAGTGTGGCGCGCAGTTGACGTGGTAGTTGGCATTGACCAGCCAGTGCGTGTCGAACACCACGAGGGTGTCTACGCCGAGGGCGCGGCAACGCCTGTCGATTTCCAGGTGGCCGTTGATCGCATCCTGCCGTGTGCCCTTGCGCGGCCCGTCGAGCTCGCTGAGGTACATCGAGGGGACGTGGGTGATCTTGGCGGCGAGAGCGAGCTTACCCATGGCGAGTCCTCAGGCTGTGACGACCTCCCCTCGAGGGGAGGGATGGGGAGGGGGGCGTCTCATGAACCCCAAGGGGGAGCGCATTCATGCGCTTCCCCAGTGCGGGATATGGTGCGACCCGAGCGACACCGCCACGTTTTTCGGCTCGCAGAACACCTCGTAACTCCAGGTGCCGCCCTCGCGTCCTGTGCCGGATGCCTTGGTGCCGCCGAACGGCTGCCTCAGATCCCGCACGTTCTGGCTGTTGACGAAACACATGCCGGCTTCGACGGCGGCGGCAACGCGGTGCGCCTTGCCGATGTTTTCGGTCCAGACATAACTCGACAAACCGTAGGCCGTGTCATTGGCCAGGCGGATCGCCTCGGCCTCGTCTTTGAACGGAATCAGGCAGGCGACCGGGCCGAAAATTTCTTCCTGCGCGATACGCATGCGGTTGTCCACATCGGCAAACACGGTGGGCAACACGTAATTGCCTTTTTTCACGCGGTCCGGCAGGTCGGGTGTGCCGAGGCCGCCGCACAGCAGCGTGGCGCCTTCTTTGGGGCCGAGTGCTATGTAGCTGCGCACCTTGGCCAGGTGGCCCTGCGAAATCATGGGGCCGATGGTGGTCGTCTCGTCCAGCGGGTCGCCGACCTTGATGCGTTTTGCTCGTTCCACGAACTTCGCAGCGAAATCGGCATAAATCGATTGCTGCACCAGGATGCGGGAGCCCGCCGTACAGCGCTCGCCGTTGTTGCTGAAGATCATGAAGATCGCGGCGTCGAGCGCGCGCTCGATGTTTGCGTCCTCGAAGATCACAAACGGTGATTTGCCGCCCAGTTCCATGCTGAATTTTTTCAGGCCTGCGGCCTGCACGATGCGGTTGCCGGTGGCGGTCGAGCCGGTGAACGAAATCGCCCGCACGTCAGGGTGCCGGCACAGCGGCTCGCCGGCGTCCTTGCCGTAGCCGTGCACGATGTTGAGCACGCCGGGCGGGATGCCGGCCTCCAGCGCCAGCTCCCCGAGCCGTGCCGCCGTCATCGGCGAGAGTTCGCTCATCTTGAGCACCGCGGTGTTGCCGAAAGCCAGGCAGGGCGCGACCTTCCAGGTGGCTGTCATGAAAGGCACGTTCCACGGCGAGATCAGCGCGCAGACACCGGTCGGGTGGTACAGCGTGTAGTTCAGGTGCGTCTCGGTCGGGTAAGTGTGGCCGTCGACCCGCGTGCACATTTCCGCGAAGTAATAAAAGTTGTCGGCCGCGCGCGGGATCAGCTGTTTGCCGGTCTGGGCGATCACCTGGCCGCAATCGTTGGTTTCGGTTTGCGCAATCTCCGGCACATGGGCGGCGATCAGGTCGCCGAGCTTGCGGATGATTTTTGCGCGTGCCGGCGCGGCCATGCCGGCCCACTTCGGAAAAGCCTCTTTCGCCGCGGCGACGGCGGCGTTGACCTCGGACTCGCCGCCCGAGGCGACCTCGGCCAGCACCTCCTGCGTCGCCGGGTTGACGGTCTCGAAATAACTGCGGCCGGCGATCGCCTTGCCGTTGATGAGGTGATTGATCTGCATGTTATTCGATGGTGTTGATCAGGGCGCCCAGTCCCTCGATGCTTGTCACGATGAAGTCGCCGGGTCGGCAATCGACCACGCCGTCGGGTGTGCCGGTGAGGATCAAGTCGCCGGGCTGCAAGGTCATGATGCTGCTGAAGTATTCGATCAGGAAGTCCACGCCGAAAATCATGTCGCGGGTGTTGCCCGACTGTGTGACCTGGCCGTTGACCGTGGTCTGCAGCGCCAGCGCCATCGGGTCGGCGATGTCCGCGGCATCCACCAGCCATGGGCCCAGCGGCGTGCAGGTGGCGCGGTTTTTCACGCGCAGATTCGGGCGGTACCAGTTTTCCAGGTAATCGCGGATCGCGTAGTCGTTGGCAATCGTGTAGCCGGCGATGAAGTCGCGCGCGTCATCACGCCTTACTTTTTTGGCGGTCTTGCCCACCACAATCGTCAGCTCGCATTCGTAATGCATGAACTGCACACCGGCCGGCCGGCGTGTCAACTGGCGATGGCCGGTCAGCGTGCTTTCGCCCTTGATGAAGACCAGCGGCTCGTCGGGTGCCTTGAATTCCAGTTCTTTGGCGTGGTCGGCGTAGTTGAGGCCCAGTGCGAGGATGGTGCGCGGGCGCGGCGTGGGCGCCAGCGGCGGCAACCAGGTGACGGCGTCCTCGGCGACGAGAATTCCGTTGTCGAGCAGGAGCTGGCCGTCACGGTCTGTGGCGCTGTGCACCGCGCCGTCGTGAATCACCCGGGCATGTTTCATCCGGCCTCCGCGACGAGTGTGTTGCTCAGCGTGCCGAAGCCGGGCGCCGTGATGTTGATGCGGTCCCCCACTTGGGCGAACGGCCGGCCCGTGTCGCAGCCCAGCATGAGGACATCGCCGGGCTGCAGGGTCATGAATTCACCGACGTCGGCCAGCAGTTGCACGGCCGGCCGCACCAGTTGCGAAAAATCGACGCTCTGCTTGAGTTCGCCGTTGATGTGCACTTCCAGCGTGAAGGCGGCCGGATCGCCCGCCTGGTCCACCGGCAGCAAACGCCCGCCTATGCCGAGGAAGCCGTCCAGGCACTTGAACTTGACGGGCGGGCGGAAAAAGCTGGCGTGGGGAATCGACAGGTCGTTCATCAGGACGTAGCCCTGCAGCTGGCCGGCGTCGCCCATGACCATGGCGATGGTCGCGCCGATCTCGACTTCGGGCACGCGCGCGGGCACGGCAATCGCCGCACCGTGCGTGCTCCAGGTGTTGGCGGTCTTGACATAGAGTACTGGCGCTTTGGGCGCTGACTTGTAAGGCGCCTGGTTCATTTGCGGCGCCAGTGCATCCAGTTCGCGGCGGAAATTCAGCAGCACGCCGTACACGGTGCCTTGAGGCATCCAGTTCATGGCTGCTCCAGTTCAATCACCTTGTCGAGCAAGTCATAAAGCTGTGACAGATTTTCCTTGCCCAGCGATTGCTCCATCCAGGCGTAATGCGCTTCTATGGTTGTCGACAGGGTGCTGACCAGTTGAGCCCCCTTGTCCGTGGCTTCGATGACGGTGCGGCGCTGGTCGGCCGCATCGCGCGCGCGGCGGATCAGGCCGTCGCGTTCCATGCGGTTCAGCACGCCGGTCAGGCTGGGACCGAGGATGAAAGCCTCGCGCGCCACCTTGCCGGTTTCGACCACGCCGTGTTCGCCCAGCACCCTGAGCACCCGCCATTGCTGGTCGCTCAGCGCATGTTCGCGCAGTTGTGGCCGCGTATGCGCCATGACCGACTCGCGCGCCTGCAGCAGTAGCCGGGGCAAATTGCGGTGAATAAACGGGGTGGTCATGTGAAGCTGGTGATTTATTTAACATGTTAAATGAAAATGCGCGGCGTCGCCCATGTGGTCGCGCTCGGACTTACCCGTACTGTTTATAAATACAGTAATATCCGGCATGGCCAAAGACAAGACGATTTACAGCTGTACCGAATGCGGCGGCAGCAACCCCAAGTGGCTGGGCAAATGCCCGCATTGCGGCGCCTGGAACACGCTGATCGAATCGGCCGCTGAAAGCAATTCCCCGGTCAAAAACCGTTTTGCCTCACTCGCCAAACCCTCGGAAGTCGCCACCCTCGCCGACATCGAGGCCACCGACATGGCACGCACGCCCACCGGCCACGAGGAACTGGACCGGGTGCTGGGTGGTGGCATCGTGGAGGGCGGTGTGGTGCTGATAGGCGGTGACCCGGGCATCGGCAAGTCCACACTGCTGCTGCAGGCCCTCGATTCGCTGCAGCGCGCCGGGATGGATACGCTCTACGTCACCGGTGAGGAAAGCGGCGCCCAGGTGGCGCTGCGGTCCCGCCGCCTCGGGCTGGACGGGTCCCAGGTCAAGGTGCTGGCGGAAATTCAGCTCGAAAAAATATTGGTCACCCTGGACGCCACGAAGCCGGCGGTGGCGGTGATCGACTCGATCCAGACCGTGTATTCAGACCAGCTCACTTCCGCGCCAGGCTCGGTGGCCCAGGTGCGCGAATGTGCGGCCCACCTGACACGCGCAGCCAAGGCCAGCGGCGTTTGCATCATCCTGGTCGGCCATGTCACCAAGGAAGGCGCGCTGGCCGGTCCGCGTGTGCTGGAACACATGGTCGACACCGTGCTGTATTTCGAGGGCGACACACATTCGAGTTTTCGCCTGGTGCGCGCGATCAAGAACCGCTTTGGTGCGGTCAACGAGATCGGCGTGTTCGCCATGACCGAAAAAGGCCTGAAGGGTGTGACCAACCCCAGCGCCATCTTTTTGAGCCAGCACGCCGAACCTGTGCCTGGCAGCTGCGTGATGGTGACGCTGGAAGGTACGCGCCCGCTGCTGGTGGAAATTCAGGCCTTGGTGGACAGCGGCGGGCCGTCGCCGCGGCGCCTCAGCGTGGGATTGGACAAAGACCGCCTGGCCATGCTGCTGGCCGTGCTGCACCGCCACGCCGGTGTGGCCTGTATGGACCAGGATGTGTTTATCAACGCCGTCGGCGGCGTACGCATTGGCGAACCCGCGGCTGACTTGGCGGTGATGCTGTCCATCACCTCGTCCTTGCGCGGCAAGCCCCTGCCCAAAGGCTTCATTGCGTTTGGCGAAGTGGGGCTGGCCGGTGAGGTGCGCCCCGCACCGCGCGGGCAGGAGCGGCTGAAGGAAGCCGCCAAGCTGGGATTCACTGTGGCCGTGGTGCCCAAGGCCAATGCGCCGAAGAAAGCGATTGAAGGGCTGACCATCCA
>JAUXPP010000118.1 GCA_030683705.1 Polaromonas sp.
ACGCCAGTGGCATTGCCGAGTAGCTATGTGTGGAAGAGATAACCGCTGAAAGCATCTAAGCGGGAAACTCGTTTCAAGATGAGATCTGCCGGGGCCTTGAGCCCCCTAAAGAGTCGTTCAAGACCAGGACGTTGATAGGTCAGGTGTGGAAGCGTAGTAATGCGTTAAGCTAACTGATACTAATTGCTCGTGCGGCTTGACCCTATAACTTTGATTCAAGCAATCAAGGTTGTTATGCCAAGTGACGCATTCAAAAATACAAAGCTGATTGGCTCTATAAATTGGTCGTCTTGACCCAGTCAAGATGACAACAAGTTATGCCTGATGACCATAGCGAGGTGGTCCCACTCCTTCCCATCCCGAACAGGACAGTGAAACGCCTCAGCGCCGATGATAGTGCGGATTCCCGTGTGAAAGTAGGACATCGTCAGGCTCTTACAGCAAGAAACGCCCAGTTGATTCAGTCAACTGGGCGTTTTCTTTTGGGCGAAAGAAATGTGTGTGGCAGGGGCCGGCGAGCAGGTGATCAAATGCTGGCCAGGTGTTTTCAGAGCGTCGCCCGTTGACGTCACCTACGCCGGATCATGCGTTAAGGATCAGCTCTCCATCCCGACGCGCCACAGCCGAACGCACCAGCTCGGCGGTCAACTGTTCTATCCAATCTTCAAATGTGATCGAAGCGAAAAAACTCTCACGTATGCGCTGAAAATGAGCGGTGCACCTGGCCCACTCGCGGAAATCTACGAAGCGCAGTTGCTGTTGCTCCAGCAGTTTGAACTTGAGCAACACCTTCGCCGCATGATTTGCGTGACGCGTCGGATTGGAGATGAACGCATTTAATCGTTGACGCGCCGATGCGAGCACTTCGGGACGATAGGCAAAAACGCGCCCATGCCCCGGGATGATGGTGTGGGGGTTCAGATGTTCAATCAGATCCAGGGTCGCGGCTACTTCTCCGAAGGCATCAGCTCCGTCGAGCTCCGGAAAAACAACGCCGAAACCACGCTCCCACAAAGCGTCTGCGGAAATCAGGGTGCGTGACTGTGGTTCGAAAAGTATGACCGAGTGCGGATCATGGCCAGGGGCGGCATGAATTTCCCACCCTCTGTGCGCCATCCGGATTTCATCGCCTGGCTTCAACAAGCCGGTAAACCCAAAGCGGGGACAGAACTGCCCTGTAGGTTCATAACTCAGGGCTACCGGATCCCAGATGGAAACGAAGTGTGCATGCCCGGGAGGTACCCGTGTTTGCAATTTCGGGTAAGTTGCTTGAAGCGCAGCGTTTCCGCCACAGTGATCGCTATGCAGGTGGGTATTGAAGAGGCAATCCAGGGGACGTCCCGGGGGTGTAAAAATTTTTGTGTAAACGGTCAATTGGCAGGAAACTGCTGCACTTCAATGGAACTGCAAACAAATGACCGTCACGAACGAATTGATCGACAGCCTGCTGGCTGATTACAAGAAACCTGAAGACCTCATCGGTGAGAACGGCCTGCTCAAGCTGCTCACCAAGAAACTGGTGGAGCGTGCCCTGCAAGCCGAGATGTCCGAACACCTGGGCCACGCAAAGAATGAGAGCGTTGCCAACCCGGCGGGAAACACCCGAAACGGCAAGAGCAAGAAAACCCTCAAAGGCGACTTTGGTGAGTTGCCCATAGACATCCCTCGTGACCGCCACGGCAGCTTTGAGCCGCAGATCGTCACGAAGCACCAGACCCGTTGGACAGGCTTTGACGACAAGATTCTGTCGCTCTACGCCCGCGGCATGACCGTGCGTGAAATCCAGAGTCATCTGGAAGAAATGTACGGGGCTGAAGTTTCACCCACGCTGATCTCATCGGTGACGGACGCCGTCATGGATGAAGCCAAAGCCTGGCAGGCCCGTCCGCTGGACGCGCTGTACCCCATCGTCTACCTGGACTGCATCCACGTCAAAACGCGCGATGCCGGGGCTGTGCGGGCCAAGGCGGTGTACCTGGCGCTGGGTATCAGCATGGCGGGCGAGAAGGAAATCCTGGGCCTGTGGATCGCCCAGACCGAGGGTGCCAAGTTCTGGCTGCAGGTGGTCACCGAACTCAAGAACCGGGGCGTGCAGGACATCTTCATCGCCTGCGTGGATGGCTTGAAGGGATTCCCTGATGCCATTGAAGCGGTTTACCCCAAGACGGCGGTCCAGCTGTGCCTGGTGCATATGGTGCGCCACAGCCTGAATTACGTGAGCTGGAAACTGCGCAAGGTGGTTGCTGCCGACTTGAAAACCATCTACGCCGCTGCCACCGTGGACGAAGCCCACATCCGGCTGCAGGAGTTCGATGACAAGTGGGGTGCGGACTATCCGACCATCGTCAAATCCTGGCGCAGCAACTGGTCGCGCATCACGCCGTTCTTTGATTACCCGCCAGAGATACGGCGCATCATTTACACCACCAACGCCATCGAGTCGGTGAACATGAGCTTGCGCAAGGTCACCAAGAACCGGGGATCGTTTCCCAGTGACGATGCCTTGCTCAAGCTGTTCTACCTGGCACTGGCCAACATCAGTAAAAAATGGACGATGCCGCTCAGAGACTGGAAAGCTGCATTGACCCGGTTTACCATCCAGTTCGAGGAGAGAATGCCCAAGACTTAACGCTCGCCCCGTTTACACAAAATTCGGGACACCCTCGACGTCCCTGCAATAAAGAACCCACCAACTCCACCGTTTGCCCTGCATGCGTACCGTACCCGCTGTCCACCAGCGCGCTGGAATCAGCATCCAGGCAAAGAATGTTGTTGGAAGACAACCATCCGCGTTCGAAAACCACGACCCCTGGCGGCAGATCGTACCCGCTCATTCAGGCGAAACCCTGCGCATCACGGCGTGGCACGCAATTCGCGCCTCAGTATCTTGCCTACATTGGTCTTTGGCAGATCATCCCGAAACTCGATGTATTTCGGGCGCTTGTACCCGGTGAGATTCTGGCGGCAATATTCGCCCAAGGCTTCCTCCGTGAGCGTCGGATCGTTTTTCACGACGAAGACCTTGATCGCTTCGCCTTGCTTGTCGTCCGCAATGCCGATGGCTGCACACTCCACCACGCCCGGGCACAAGGAAATCACGTTTTCGAGTTCGTTGGGAAAGACGTTGAAGCCGGAGACAATGATCATGTCCTTCTTGCGATCGACAATCTTGGTGTAACCGTTTGCATCCATGATTCCGATATCACCAGTGCGCATGAAACCGTCGACGGTGAAGGCTTTCTCGTTTTCCTCTGGCTGGCGGTAATAGCCAGTCATGACCTGCGGACCCTTGATACAGATCTCTCCGGATTCTCCCGGAGGAAGTGATTTGCCGTCATCGTCCTTGATCGCGATCTCAATTCCGGGCAAGGGCAAGCCAATCGTGCCTGTGAACTCCCGGTTGAGTACCGGATTGTTGGTGCCAATGGCGCAGGTTTCGCTCATGCCCCAGCCCTCGATCATCGGACTGCCGGTGACTTCCAGCCAGTGTTTGGCCGTCCCTTCGGAGGCCGCCATGCCGCCGGCCTGCGAGACGCACAGGCTGGAAAAATCCACCGACTTGATCTGGGGATGCTGCAACAAGGCATTGAAGAGGGTGTTCACAGCCGGCAGCATGTGAAACGGGCGTTTTTTCAGGACTTCGATGAACTGGCCAAAATCGCGCGGATTCGGGATCAGCGTGAGGTGAGAGCCCCAGCGCATCGCCAGCAGGCACAAGGTCAATGCAAAGATGTGATACAGCGGCAATGCGGCAATGCCGTTGGTCTTGCTGACGTCGCCGATGCGGCGCAAGGCGGGCGTGAACCAGGCCTCGGCTTGAAGGACTGCGGCGACAATGTTTCTGTGAGTCAGCACCGCGCCCTTGGACAAGCCGGTGGTTCCGCCGGTGTACTGCAAGAAGGCCACGGAGTCGAGGTTCGTCTGGGATGGCTTGAGTGCTTTGCCCATTCCCTCAGTCATGACCTGCTTGAAGGGCGTGACGGTGCGGCCGTTCGCCAGCGGCAATTTGTAGGCGGGCACCATTTTGGCCAGGTGGCGTACCGCAAAGGTGATCCATCGCCCGTACCAAAAGCCCAACAAATCACCCATTGACGCGACGACCACATGTTTGATGGGCGTGCGGTCGATCACCTCTTCCAGGGTTGTGGCGAAATTTTCGAGAATGACGATGGCTGTTGCGCCGGAATCCTTGAGCTGGTGCTCCAGCTCGCGGGCGGTGTAGAGCGGATTGACATTGACGCAGGTGTAGCCGGCGCGAAGGATGCCCGCCATGGTGACCGCAAACTGGGGAATGTTGGGCAGCATGATCGCCACCCGGGCACCGGGTTCGAGGCCCTGGCCCTGCAGCCACGCACCCATTGCGCAGGACAACTCATCGAGCTCTCCATAGGACATCCAGCGGTCCATGCAGACTGAAAACGGCCGCGTTGCATTCTTCTTGAAGGAGTCCTCCAGCAACTGGTTCAGCGAGCGGAATTGCTCGGGGTCAACGGTGTGGGGGACCCCCTCGGGATAACTCTTGAGCCAAAACTTGTCCATGAAAACTCCTTGTGTGCCATTGTGAAAGCACCGCGGGCGCAAGCGTATGGGGCTTGTCCCTAATTTGGCGAAGGGCCGGCAAGAAGTTCAAGCAATTTCGTCTCGCAGGTGACAGTGTCGTCGTCAAAAAGTGCATTGATCCAGACGGATTCGCGTTTTTCGATCAGACCCAGAAATTCGGAAGCGCCTTTCATTTCCGCGAAGGCATCAAATCCCGCCTCCAGAAAGGCCTGCAGCGAACTCAGTCCGGCCGCGGCTGCAGGCGCCCGCATCATTCTCAGCAGGCTGCGCAAGCCCCGCATGCGTGTCAGTCTGTCGAGTTCGCGCCCGAGATGCAGCACCACCTCGAGCTGACGGAAGCGGGCAGGCCTGTCGCCGGACATCCGCCAGCAGCCGATGTAACGGGCCTGCACCGTGGGCGCCCTGGCGGCCAGCCAAAGGCGGGCCATGCGGTCATCGAGTTGTTCGGTCAGCGCGTGCACCTCGGCCAGGGACGCCGCTGTTTCGACCACAGCTTGCGGGAAAAGCCGGGCAATGGTGCTGGCAATGCGGGCGAACTGCTGGTCGCGTTGCGCGTAGTCCTGCTCGCCATACAGTTCCTGCAGGAAAAAGCTGGCGGCACCCCGATAACGCGGGTTGTGCAGCAGGTCGGCGTAAGTCGCCTTGAAGCGCTGCGCCTGAAACCGCTTGACTTCGAGGCAAGCCTGTTCGAGTGGCGGCTGACTCGCGCGGGCGCGCCGCAACAGTGAGACAGCCTGCATGGCTTCGCGAATGCGGGATGCGGCGGGGTCCATATAAACACGGAGTTTATCTAGGTACCGTGCTCTATAGAAATGCGGCGGGCGCGTGCGAAACTCAATCGATGAAAAGAAGGACCCTGTTCAAGCTGGGTGCGGCCTCGGCGGCATTGCTCGCCGTGGGCGGGGGCGCGGCGGCGCTGTTGCAACCCGGCTTGCACGATGGCAAGCTGGCTGCGGCCGGGCGCGAAGTGTTCCGGGCCGTCGGGCGGGCGGTTCTGCAGGCAAGCCTGCCGCCCGTGGAGGCCGCCAGGCAGGCGGCGCTGGATGGCCTGCTGGAGCGCATCGACGCATTGGCGCTGGCGTTGCCTCCGCACGCGCAGGACGAGCTGTCGCAGCTGTTGTCCTTGCTGGCGAGCGTGCCCGGTCGTCACCTGCTGGCGGGTTTGAACCGACCCTGGCCAGTGGCGACCGAGTCGGACATCCAGCAGGCTTTGCAGGGGATGCGGCTTTCCACCCTGGCATTGCGGCAGCAGGCGTATGCAGCGCTGCATGACATCGCGGCTGCGGCCTACTTCACGGATGAGGCGACCTGGCCGCAGCTCGGCTACCCCGGCCCACTGGCCATTTGATCAGACACGAAAGACCGCATGAGCCAACTGAAAGACCCGATCCGGGACGGCCTCCAGCGCGGGTGGAAAGTCCTCGGAGGCGCCAGGGGACCGGCGCCGGAAAAAATTGTCTGTGACGTCGCCATCGTCGGCACGGGAGCCGGCGCCGGCATCACTGCCGAACTGCTGGCCCGGGCCGGCCTGAATGTGGTGATGATCGAGGAAGGGCCGCTGAAAAGCAGTAGCGACTTCAAGCAGAAGGAGTCCGAGGCCTACCCTCAGCTTTATCAGGAAAGCGCGGCGCGCAAGACCGAGGACAAGGCGATCAACATCCTCCAGGGGCGCTGCGTTGGCGGCTCCACCACAGTCAACTGGACCAGTTCCTTCCGCACGCCTGCGCCTACGCTCAAGTTCTGGCAGGATCATTTTGACCTGCCGGATTACAAGGTCGAGGCCCTCGCGCCCTACTTTGCGCAGGCCGAAAAACGCCTGAACATCCAGCCCTGGCTGACCGCGCCGAACGAGAACAATGACCTGTTGCGCCGTGGCGCTGCCAAGCTGAACATTCAGGCGGCGGCGATTTCGCGCAACGTCACGGGTTGCTGGAACCTGGGATCCTGCGGCCTGGGCTGCCCGACCAATGCCAAGCAATCGATGCTGGTCACGACCATCCCCGCCGCGCTTGACCTCGGCGCCCGGCTACTGACGGAAATGCGGGTGGAGCGGTTTGAACTGGCCAACGGCAAGGTGACTGCGCTTTATTGCCAAAGTGTGATGCCAAATGGGGCGTTAGCCCATGCCGGACAAGCGCGAGCAGCTGCCAAAATCATAGCAAGTCACTATGTGCTGGCTGGCGGCGCGATCAATTCTCCAGCCGTGTTGCTGCGCTCGGGCGCGCCCGATCCGCATGGCGTGCTGGGCGCACGGACCTTTCTGCATCCGGTGGTGATGAGTTCGTCTGTGTTTGCGCAGAAAGTCGAAGCCTGGAGCGGTGCGCCGCAGACGATCTACACCGACCACTTCCTGGACACCCAGGCCATTGACGGACCGATGGGCTACAAACTCGAAGCGCCGCCGCTGCACCCGGTGATTTTTGCGTCCACCGTGCCTGGAATGGGCCAAAGCCAGCAGGATTTGCTCGAGACCTTCCCTCACAACCACACCCTGCTGGCGCTGCTGCGCGACGGCTTCCATGAGCAGTCGCGCGGCGGGCAGGTCAAGCTGCGTGGCGACGGATCGGCTGTGCTGGACTATGCGCTGACGGACTATGTGATGGATGGTGCGCGTCGTGCCCTGCTGTCGATGGCGGAAATCCAGTTTGCCGCTGGCGCGCGCCAGGTCTTGCCGCTGCACGAAATGGCCCAGCCCTATACGTCCTGGGCGCAGGCCAGGGATGCGATCCAGGCGCTGCCGATGAAACCGATGCTGACCAAGATCGTCAGCGCACACGTCATGGGTGGCTGCGGCCTGGCCGGGAACGAGAAGCAGGGCGTGACCCGCCCCGACGGCATCCATTGGCAACTCGGCAATCTGTCGATACATGACGGTTCTCTTTTTCCAACCAGCATAGGCGCCAACCCGCAACTGTCGGTGTACGGCACCGTGAACCGGCTGGCGCAGGGGCTGGTCAAAAAGCTGACCGGGCGTGATGTCACGCTCGCCTGAGCCGGTTGAGCGGGCGCCGGGCACGCTGGCACGTCTGCAGCAGTTGATCACCGTGTCGCTGCTGGCTGGCGCGGCCGCATGGTTGTTGTTTTTCTGGAGCACTTCCCCGTTGCTGGCGGTGTCCGGCGGAATGCTGTTGGTGCTGGGCTACTCGGGCTTTCTGGCCATCGAGTTTTTCCTGCTTCGATTCGTCAACCGGCCTGACCCGGCGCCACAGCCTTCATGGCGCCAGCTGGCACAGGCCTGGCTGGGCGAGACGCTGGTGGCGCCGCGGGTATTTTGCTGGCGCCAGCCGTTTCGGTCCCAGGCATTTCCCGACGAGCCGGCACTGCGATCGGCCGTGCCGGGGCGGCGTGGCCTTGTATTCATTCACGGGTTTTTCTGCAACCGCGGGTTCTGGGCGCCCTGGCTGGAGAAGCTGCAGGGCAGCGGCCATGCCTATGTCGCGGTCAATCTGGAACCGGTTTTTTCATCGATCGACGACTATGTGCCCCTGATCGATGCAGCGGTCAGGCGGGTGACACAAGCCACCGGGCTGCCGCCCCTGCTGGTCTGCCACAGCATGGGTGGGCTTGCGGCGCGCGCCTGGCTCAAGGCCATGAAGTCGGAGAGCCGTGTCCACCATGTGGTGACGCTGGGGACGCCGCACCGCGGAACCTGGCTGGCCCGCTTCAGCCGGGTTGCCAATGGCCGGCAAATGCAATTGGCGGGGGCGTGGCATCAGTCGCTGGATCAGGACATGCCGGCGCATCGGCACACGCTGTTTACCTGCTGGTACTCGAATTGCGACAACATTGTGTTTCCCAGCTCGACCGCGACCTTGCCCGGCGCGGATAATCGGCTGGTGCAGGGCGTCGCTCATGTGCAACTGGCTTTCCGGCCCGAGGTCATGCAGGCCACGCTGGCCATGACAGGCGGTGACCTGTGGAAAAGTGCCTAGGGCATCATTGCCAGAGCCGGATCGGTGACAAAATCAGTAACAAATTGTGTATGCTGATGGCCGCCCCGTTTGAGCTAACCCGCCTGGAAGAACCATGCCCCTGATTGTGTTGATGGAAGACGATGCCGCGACGCGCACACTGGTGGCTTCGGTGCTCAGGAAGGATGGCTACGAAGTCTTGTCGGCTGACAACGGCATGTCGGGACTGGAACTGGTCCGGCAGAACAAGCCGGACCTGGTGATCAGCGATGTGCAGATGCCACTGATGGACGGTTTTGCGATGCTGCAAGCCCTGCGGGCTGACCCCGCCATCATGGCCACCCCTGTGGTGTTGCTGACCTCGCTGCAGGAGCGGGCGCACATGCGCATTGGCATGACCAGCGGCGCGGACGACTACATCACCAAACCTTTCAGGCCCGGCGAGTTGCGCGAAGCAGCCGCCGCCCAGTTGAACAAGCGTCAGGTGCAGGCGGCGCTGCAGACCATGGCGGTAGAGGCGGCGGTGCAGGCTGCACTGGAGGAGCAGAAGCATCATCTTTCGCGTTTGTACGAGCAAAAACTCGCCTCTGAACTGAGTGACAAGTGGCCGGCGGCAGATGCGACGACGGAGGATGAAAAATTTTCCAATGCCACCGTCCTGTTTGTGGATGTGCTCAACTACGCTGCGCTGGCAGAAAAGCTGTCCAGTTCAGATCTGAGCGATGTGGTGCGCCAGTTTTACAACAATGCAGGCGACACGGTGCATCTGTTCGGAGCACGGCACATGCAGTTTGTCGGCGAAGGTCTGCTGGTGGTGTTTGTGGACAGCACGGACACCACCTCGGTCAATCACGGCCTGCGTGCTGCCCGGGCCGCCCTGGGCTTGCTTGACGCAGCCCGGCGCGTGCAAAAATTTCTCAACAGCCATTTCCCTCATCAGGACCTCCCGCGTTTCGACGTCAGTGTGGCTTTGAACAGCGGCCCCGTTGCGCTGGCCAAGCTTGAGGATCCGCTGCACGGGGGCCAGCATGTGCTGCCGGTGGGCGACACGGTCAGTGCCACGCTGCAATTGCAGAAGCAAGCCCAGAAGGCCGGCTGGCAAATTGCGGCCAGCGTTGCGATGTTGCGCGGTGTCACGGGCGCGGTGAGCACCGGCGGGCGGGCGCTGATTTCACTGCCGGGCCGTACTGCGGCGCTTGATGCGGCGGAGTTGTTGGGCCTGGTCCTGCAGAGCTGAGCGCTGCGCCGGACAGCCCGACGGAAGTCACCACGACCCATGCGCAAAAAAACGCTTTCGCTGCGCCGCGTGCTGGTTGTCAGCCTTCTGTTGTTTGCGCTTGTGCCTGCGGTGCTGGTCGCGTGGCTGATGGCGCGCAGCAGTGCCCAGGCCGTGCAGGATCTGGCGGGAGGGATTCTCTTCAATGTTGCCGCAAAGATCCAGGCCGGCACCGAGGCGCATCTGGGGCAGGCTCACAACGTTCTTAACGGCCTGTTTCCTGAACGTCTGAATGCGGCGCAAACCGAACAGGCGCGGGACTGGTTGCGCCACGGCGCCGCTTTCGAGCCGATGGCGTTTGCGTTGACCCGGCAATCCCCAGACGTGCCGCACCTGTATTTCGGAAACAGTCGAGGCGAGTTTTTTTCGGTCGAGAACGCCGGCAATGGCGCGACGGTGCTGCTGCGCGGTCCCGGCGACACGGTGTTACAGGGTTTTGCAGCCCGGCGTCCCGGCGACAGGACCCGCCCGCTGCCGGTGGCACAACCGGGCTTCGAGCCCCGGACCCGCAATTGGTACCAGGGTGCCCTGCTGGCCAAGGGACGTGTTTTTTCCCCCATCCAGGCGGTTCCCGGCAAGCCGCAATTGCTGGTCACGCTGTCACAACCCGTTTATGACAGCGACGAGGGTGCGGCGGGGGTGTTCGGTGTGGACCTTTACCTGCAACAGCTTTCCCGCCTGCTGCAAACACAAAGCATCAGCGCGCGGGGCGCGGCGTTTATTGTGGACGAAGCTGGCCTGCTGGTCGCCGGATCTGCAGGGGATCCCCTGTTCCAGGATGAACAAGGCGGGCAGACCCGGCGCAGTCCGCAATACAGCGCCAATGCGGTCATCCGCGAAAGCTTCGCGGCGCTCCAGCTTGAGCGCGCCCGCAAGCGCGAGGATTCCGTCGCAAGCAGCACCGCCCTGATGAGGCTGGCCATGCGCGGGGACACCCTGATGATGGTCCAGCGCCCGTTCGGCGAGTCGCTGGGCTTGCGCTGGACGCTGGTCGTGGCAGCGCCCGAAAGCGACTTCACGGCAGAGATGGACAAGGCGTGGAAACTGTCCCTCGGCCTGATTGGCGGGCTGGTTTTCCTGGGCGCCCTGGCAGCCCTGTACGTGGCGAACCGCATCGGCCTGCGGCTTTACCGCCTCAGCATGGCCGCCAAGCAGCTCGGCCGCGGCGAGGTACCCAGGATAGACCGCC
The DNA here is from genome assembly GCA_030683705.1 of Polaromonas sp. Taxonomy (GTDB): domain Bacteria; phylum Pseudomonadota; class Gammaproteobacteria; order Burkholderiales; family Burkholderiaceae_C; genus Polaromonas. Next base: position 10,937 of record JAUXPP010000118.1, read on the forward strand.
GTACCCATTTGCGGGAGGTCATGGAGCTTTCGCAGGTGCTGCACGACAGCGCTGAGCAACTCCGGACCTACAGGGCGGAGGTGCAAGCAAAAACCCGCGCCATTGAAGACGCCAACGAGATGCTGGAGCAGCGGGTCTCGCAGCGCACCGAGGAGCTGCTGGCATCCCGCGAAGAGGCCTTGCAGGCGGCCCGGGCCAAGGCCTCGTTCCTGGCAACCATGAGCCATGAAATCCGCACGCCGCTCAATGGTGTGGTGGGCATGAGCACGCTGCTGGCCGAAACCGCGCTGGATGACGAGCAGCGTGATTATCTTCAGACCATCCGTTTGTCGAGCGACCAGTTGCTGGCGGTGATCAACGACATCCTGGACTTTTCGAAAATTGAGTCCGGCAAACTCGACCTGGAGGCGGAACCCCTGAGCCCTCTCAGTGCCATCGAGGAAGCCTGCGACATCGCTGCCCCGCGGGCCAGGGAAAAAAATCTGGAACTGATCGTGGATGTGCCGGAGGCGGGTGGTGGTGCGCCCGGGCTGCCGGCCGCCATCGCCGGTGACATCACGCGTATCCGCCAGGTGCTGATCAACCTGATCAACAATGCCGTCAAATTCACCGAAAAAGGCGAGGTGGCCGTGAGTGTCCGGCGGCTGCCGGATGCAGGTGACCCGAAACTCGCCCTGCTGGAGTTCCGTATCTCGGATACCGGCATAGGCATACCTGCCGACCGGATTGGATCGCTCTTCCAGGCATTCACCCAGGTCGATACGTCCACCACCCGCAAATATGGCGGGACCGGATTGGGGCTTGCCATCTGCAAGCGCCTTGTTGAACTCATGGGGGGAAACATCGGCGTGGACAGCGAGCCAGGAAAGGGCTCGACGTTCTGGTTCACCGTCCAAGCGCCTGTGGTGGCGGCGCCCGTGCTGTCCGGCGTGGTTGACGCAACGACGCTTCACGGCAAGCAGGCGCTGATCGTGGACGATCATGTCACCAACATACGCGTGCTCACACGGCAGCTGCAGATGTGGGGCATGCAGGTGACAAGCGCCGAGTCCGGGGTCCAGGCCTTGCAGGCCTTGACGCAGCAAAAAACGCCGCGGCCGGACATCATCATCACCGATATGCACATGCCGGACATGGACGGCGTCACGCTGGCGCGGGAGATCAAGGGCAGCAGCGCGCTCGCCAAGGTTCCGCTGGTCTTGCTGACGTCGGGCTTCATGCCGCCTGGTCACGAGGCCGCCCGGCTGTTTGAGGCGCGTCTGCTCAAGCCGGCCCGGCAAAAGCAGTTGTTTGACGCGCTGGCCCGTTGTCTGTCGGCACAGCAGCCGCAGAAGGCGCACGAGGACAGCGCGTCGGGCAGTGCGCCGGCAGCCGCGAAAAACCTGACCCTGCTGGTGGTTGACGACAATGCGGTCAATCTCAAGGTCGCTTGCGCCATGCTGTCCCGGCTGGGCTACCAGACCGAGACTGCGCTGGATGGGCGGGAGGCCGTTCAGGCGGTGGCACGGGCCCATGGGGCCGGCTGGCGATTTGGTGCGGTGCTGATGGATGTGAACATGCCCCGCATGAACGGCTTTCAGGCCACCCAGCAGATCCAGGCCATGATGGGCAGCACGGCGCCACCCATCATCGCCCTGACCGCCGCCGCCTCGCCGGAAGACCGGGCCCGCTGCGCCGCTGCCGGCATGGACGACTACCTGACCAAGCCGCTGCATGTGTCGGCGCTGGCGCAGGCGCTGGAACGCTGGTTGCCGAGGATGAACTCGGCCGCTGGCGGTTCGGGCAAACCGGAAAAACGGGCACCCGCGCGGGACCGGGCCGGTGAAGCCTTATCCCCGGGCGCTGCGCCGTTGAGCAAGACCATTCCGGTTCCCGAGCCGGAAGTGAAACTGATGGATCTTGACCGGTTGGCCCAGTTCAAGGAGTTTGACGATGAGCACCTGACCATGACCCGTGAGGTCATCGGTCTGTTTATCGCCGACGCCTCTCAAAGGCTTGATGCCATCGACCAGAGCATTCGGGCCGCAGATCCGGTCGCGCTGGCCTGGGCGACCCATGCCCTGATCGGGGCGACGGGCAACGTCGGAGCCGTTGCCATGCAGGCGGTATGCACCGAACTCGAGGCGGCGGCCAAAACAGGCGCTGTCCCTGCCGACGCCGGCCAGCAGTTCGAGCGCTTGCAGAGCTACTGGACGCAAACCCGGGCTGTATTGAACACCTGGGTGTAGGTCGTTGTTGCGGCTGGGTTGTTCCCGGAAACTGCTTCATGGACCGGTGGTGAGTGCTGTCGTTGTGTGTGCTCACTCACTTGTTGCCCTGGCATCCCGTCTTTCTAGACGTCGCTCGCTGACGACTCAGTATGCCGGGCTTGTTATCTGTGAAATTAGTCACACAAAACAGGCGCCATATTCACTATGAACATTCGCTCAGGCTTCATACGCTTAACAAGTTGTAACGGCTACAAGGCGCCTGAAATGAACACCGTGTTGAATGCCGGATTCGCGGACCCGGCCTTGCTTATTGCCAGTCCGGGTCTCCCCGAGTCCAGCCCGGATGTGTTGTCCGTGTTGATTGATGTGCTGGCGCACGGTCTGGTGGTTCTCGGTGAGCGCGGCCAGCTGGTTCACGCCAACCAGATCGCCCGCGTGGAACTGAACCGGGGCAGGGTGCTGTGCAAAGCCGGTGACGAGGTGCAGGCCGTCAGCCCCGCAGACAACAAAACGCTTCAGATGGCCCTGACCAAAGCCGGTGCCGGCAAGCGCAGCCTGATCAGTGTCACCGGCGGCGGCTTGAGTCTCATGCTGGCGGTGGTGCCTCTCAAGCCCGAGGCGGATTCGTGGAAAAGCCGGGTTGCGCTGCTTTTTTCGCGGGCCGAAGTCTGCGAATCGGGGATGTTCGGCTTTTTTGCCCGCAGCTATGGGCTCACGCAGACCGAGGAGCAGGTTCTGACCATCTTGTGCAGGGGCCTGAGTACTCCGGAAATCGCCCTGCAGATGAAAGTGGCCGTTTCCACAGTGCGCAGCCATGTGCGCAGCCTTTGCGCCAAAACCGGCTCCAGCGGGGTACGCGAACTGGTCAACCGGGTGGCGGTCCTGCCGCCGGTAGCGCCCTGCCACCTGGTTCAAATCCACTAAAAATTCGCGCCGGGCCGCGCCGGCGGCTCCACCGGGGGCACGGCACGTGCTAGATTACGGCTCATCATGAGCACGTCAATCCCTTCTGCCGAAGACCTGTACACCCCTCTGGTTCCCGAATTGCGCTCGCTGGCGCGCCGCGGTGTGCAACGCACCTACCGTAAAAATGCGGTCCTCATCAACGAGGGGGAGGCGGGCGACAGTCTTTTTGTGCTTCTCAAGGGCAGCGTCAAGGTGTTCGCCATGGACGAGAGTGGACGCGAAATCACCTACGGCACGGTCAATGCGGGTGACTATTTTGGCGAAATGTCGCTCGATGGCGGGCCACGTTCCGCTTCCGTGATGACGCTCGAGCCGTGTACCTGCGCGGTGCTCAGCCGCACCGATGTCAGCGAGCACCTGGTTGAAGAACCTGAATTTGCCATCAATCTCGTGGTTCAGGTGATACGCCGCGCCCGCGCTGCGACCGAAACCGCGAGGAACATGGCCTTGCTCGACGTCTATGGCCGGCTGGTTGCCCTGCTGGAAGAGCGCCGCAGCGATGCCGCCGAGGGCGCCGGCAATTCCGCCATGCTGGAATCCATCACCCACCAGGACATTGCCAATCGCGTGGGCGCTTCGCGCGAGATGGTGAGCCGCCTGCTCAAGGATCTGGAAAAGGGCGGCTACATCGAGCTGGGGATTCGGCGCATCACGTTGCTCAAGAAGCTGCCCAGCCGCTGGTGACCGCGTCGGACGGATGGCCTGCAAGCAGGCTGTCGCGCCAGGCGCCGTCCTGCCCCCAAAGGAAAATCCCGTGACATCTGTGTATCGGTGCGCCTGTTTTGCCGTTCCCGCCAAGCTGCTCAAAAAACTTGCAGCCCGGGCGGTGGAAGCAGACCGGCATGTGATGCACGGGCACATCGAAAGTACAGCGCGTCTTCGCTCGCAGCGAAGCGCCTGGAGCGCGCCGCCACCCTTGCCCACGCTTGTTGCGAGACCCGCGCACAAGATGGCTGCGCCGTACCAGCGCGCCGTGTTCGATGCGGGCACATCGATGCAGCTTCCGGGCAAGTCCGCCCGAACCGAAGGCGGCAAGCCGGTCAGGGATGCGGCAGTCAACCAGGTCTACGACAACACCGGCATCACGCTGGATTTTTTCCTCAAGGTGTTCGGCCGCAACTCGATCGACAACCGCGGAATGCGCGTGACCTCGGCGGTGCATTTCGGAAAAAATTTCAGCAATGCCATGTGGACCGGCGAGCAGATGGTTTACGGGGACGGTGACCAGAACGTGGGCGGATTCACCCAGGCGCTCGACATCATTGCCCACGAGCTCACACATGGCGTGACCCAGCACATCGTGCCGGGCGGTCTGGGGGTGGTCCGGGTGCCGGTCAGGGACCGGGAGTTCAAGGAGCAGACCCATGCGCTCCAGGGGCAGAGCGGCGCGCTCAACGAGTCTTTCTCCGATGTCGTCGGCAGCATGGTCAAGCAGTGGCATGCGGGCGAGGACGTGACCCGGGCCAGCTGGCTGCTGGGTGAGCACATGCTGGCGCCGGAGCATGGCAAGGCGATACGTTCGCTCAAGGACCCGGGGAACCGCAGGCTGACCTGGTATGAGGACGATCAGTTCAAGAGCATGGATCAGTATGTCGAAGGCGCCGATGTTCATGACAGCTCCGGCATTCCCAACCACGCGTTTTATCTGGCTGCAAGGAAAATCGGCGGGTTTTCCTGGGAAGGCGCCGGCCCGATCTGGTACGCGGCTTTTCCCTTGCTGTCGCCCAGGGCGGGGTTTGAGGACGCCGCAAAAGCGACGCTTCAGGCCGCCTCGGCGCGTCATGGAGTTAAGTCAAAAGAGTACAGTGCCGTCCACGACGCATGGCGGGCCGTCAAAGTGCTGCCCTGAGCCGTTCGCAATCCCTTGCTTTGTTTCAGGCAGCGTGCAAGCATCCAGATTGCCAAAGTCGCCATTGCCCCGAGTACCCACCCCAAGATGCCCTTGCGTTGCCCTTCCTGCCTGAGCACCAATCCGGACGCTAACCGATTCTGCGGTCAATGCGGCACCCTCCTCCATGCGGGTGGCGAGCTGGCCAGCCCGGTGTCGCAGTCAAGCGGACTGGAAGTCCAGTGGGGCGCGCTCAAGCAGGCGACGATCCTGTTCGCCGATATCGTCAGTTCCACGGAGCATGTCGCCGGCCTCGATCCTGAGGAGGCCATGGAGCAACTGCGCCCGGCAGTGCAGCGCATGTGCAATGCAGTCGAGCGCTTTGGCGGGACGGTGGTACGGACTCTGGGTGATGGCGTCATGGCCTTGTTTGGCGTTCCCAAGGCGCTAGAGGGCCACGCCAGCCTGGCTTGCGAGGCCGCCATTGCCATGCAGGCGGCGTTCGAAGGCCATGGCCAGGGCTTGCGCATCCGGGTCGGCCTGCATTCCGGCCAGGTGGCGCTTGATCCCGAGGCCGCCGATGCCACGAAGGGTGGTGGCGTGCACGGTCATGCCATCCACCTGGCCAGCCGCGTGGTGGGTGTTGCTGAGCCGGGTGGTATTTGCCTGACGGCCGACTGCCTGGCGCTGGTCCGCTCGGTCTGTGACGTCAGGCCGATGGGCCCTCATGTGCTCAAGGGCATCAGCGAGCCCGTGGAGATCCATGTCCTGCTCGGCATGACACACGATGTGCACAACGACCATTTCCATGAGGCATCCCTGTCTGTTTTCAGGGGACGCGCCAGGGAGCTGGAGGTGCTGCAAAAGGCGCTTGCCCGTGCCGAACTTGCGCAAGGTGCGGTGCTGGGCCTGTCGGGTGCGCCCGGGACGGGCAAGAGCCGGCTTTGCCACGAGTTTGCGCAGTGGTGCCGCGCGAAGCAGATCCCGGTCTTCGAGGTTCGGACGCAGTTGTATGGGCATGCCACGCCCCTGCAGCCGGTGCTGATGTTGTTGCGAACCTGTTTTTTTCAGATATCGCCCACACACAAGCCTGCGGCTGCGCGCGAGCGCATTGCGGGCGTCCTCGCGAAATCCGGCGCCAGCGCGGCCGATGATTTTGCCTTGCTGTGCGAGTTTCTGGGTGTGGCTGAGGAAGGGGGCGTGGCTTGTTCGCTCAATCCCAAAGCGCGGCGCGCGAGGTTGTTGGGGCTGGTGCATGAACTGGTCAAGCACACCGGAACGCGTCTTTCCGTCATCGTGTTTGAGGACCTGCACTGGCTCGATGAGGCCAGCGCCGAGTTCGTCTCTGCCCTGGTGCAGGCGGTAGCCGGTACCCGGCTTTTGCTCTTGCTCAATTACCGCCCCGGTTACCAGGCGCCCTGGGCGGAGTTGCCGCACTTCCAGGCCATGCATCTGGCCGACCTCGGAACGGACGATGCGCAGGATCTGGTGCGCGAGCGGCTGCGGCACCATCCACACTTGCAAGGCTTTCTGTCTCTCGTTGTGGAGCGGTCCGCGGGCAATCCATTTTTTGCCGAAGAGCTTGTCAACTCGCTGATCGAAAAAAGCGTCCAATTGAAAATATCCGGTGCAGGCGTGCCGGACCTGGCGCCGCTGGTACATGCCCTGCCTGCGACTGTGCAGGCGGTGATCGGCGAACGTATTGACCGGCTCGTTGCCACGCAACGGACGCTGTTGCACATCTGCGCCGTGATCGGCAAGGAAATTCCGTTGGCGGTGTTGCAGGATGTCGCGGTATACCTTGTCAGCCAGGTGGAGAGCGGGCTGGACGGGTTGTGCGAGGTGGAGTTGCTTCAGCTGCTGCGGGAGATCGCCGGAGGCCGTCGCTTTGCCTTTCGCCATCCGCTGATTCAGGAGGTGGCCTACAACACCCAGCTCAAGGCCAGGCGTGCCAATCTGCATGCCGCAGTAGCAGTCGCAATGGAGGCCCACTACAACGCTCAACCCGGTGAGTTTGCCGCGCTGATTGCCTACCACTATGCCGCCGCGGGGCAGTTCGTACAGGCGGCCGAGCATGAAGCACGGGCTGCCCGGTGGACGGGATCGACCAATTCTGCGCAGGCCATCAAGCACTGGCGCAGGGTATGGTCGCTGCTCGAGGGGCAGGAGCGCTCGCGCGAGGTCAACAGCCTGCGCGCCCTGGCGGGGGGACGGATCGTCTACCTCGGCTGGCGCGAGGGCTTGAAGCCGGATGAGGTCCAGCAGATCATTCATGAGGCGATCGAACTCGCGAGCGAGGTCGACAGCCGGCTGGTCCAGTTGCTGCTGTTTGCGCAAGGTCGCATTCTGCAATCGGGCGGAGGCGCGGCGGATGACTATGTCGAGTGCGTTCTCAAGGCGCTGGCCCTGACGCCTCCCGGTCAGGATGCCGGAAGGGTGGCGATGCTCAATGTGGCGCTCAGCCAGGCCTATGCCTGGGCGGGGCTGCTGCATCAGGGACTGGCAGCCAACGATGCCGCGCTGCGTGCCATTGAGCATATAGATCAGTTTGATCGCGAGTTCATTGACTTCAGTATCGAACAATGGGTGCTGGGCATTCGTGCCCGTTTGCTGATACGGATGAACAGGCTGGAGGAGGCACAACAGTGTCTGCAGAAAATGCTTTCTTCCGAGTCTGGCCTGGACGACCCGGTCATCGGACAGATTGCGCATCATCTGTCGGTGGAACTGGCCTCCTGGTCGCGCAACGCAGACATGGCTGCGGCGCATTCCGCCAGAGTCTCGAAAATTGCGCAGGAGCACAGAAGCCCGTATTCCCGCGTGTTTGCGCTGTGGTGCATCGGCGTGGCGGAGGTGACCCGGGGCAACCTGGAATCTGCGCACGACAGCTATTCGCAAGCGCTGGAACTGATCGTGGGAACGCGCGTCGCGGTGGAGTTCGAAACGGAAATACAGACCAGCTTGGCCGAACGCCACTATCAGGCCGGCAACCTCGAGCCGGCCCTGACGATTGCCAGGGATGCGGTGGCGCTGTCCCAGCGCCGCAGCAACCGGCTGACGGAATGCCGCGCGCTGATTGTCTGGGCGGGTGTGTTGGGCCGCGCTGGCGACGCAGGAACCAGGACACAGGCCCTGGAGTTGCTGGACCGGGCGGAAAAACTGATTCACCAGACCGGTGCCCGGATTTACGAAATGTCCCTGCAGGATGAGCGCGGGCGGCTGTCGCAGTCTGCAGCCTGAGAGGCCGCTACGCCGACCTGACAAGCAGGGTGTACTCCCGCAGGCCGTAGTTTTCGAGCACATCGACACGAGCCGCCAGTTGCTCCTCACAGAATTGCCGCCATACGCTTGCCGGACAACGGTACAGCTCGGTTTTCCCTTCCACGCCCGCGGCCAGCGGCGCCAGAAAGTTCACGGCAAAGCCACGGCGGCTGGTGGCGTGCATGTTTGTCAGGGTGGTTTCAATGAAGCGGGTCCAGATTTCGGTGGGCTGATGAAGTTTCACGTTGAAGATGCCGCTGGCGACCGAATAGTCGGCGACCCTGGGGCTGGTGTGCCCCAAGACAAACCCGGTCTCGCTTCGCTTGGCCCACAGCTGACTTGCCTCGACCAGCATTTCTGGCGAGAGGTCGATTCCCAGGTAGTCGATCCTGCTGCGCCTGTGCCGTCTTGCCAGATAGGCCAGCAAGGCGCCGTAGCCGCAACCCAGGTCATTGAGTGCAAAGGGATGGGCAAAGTCGCACAGCCGCAGGAGCTGCACAAAGCGCAATTCCTGCGTCGGCACGCAGGGCCAGTCCACGCCCAGCGGCGTGGGGCCATGCGTGAGCACCTTCTGGCTGTAGTAGCCTGCGATTTCAGTGTGCAGTCCGTCGAGCAGGCCTTCCCCGGCCGAGGCGCCTGCGGAAACGGCCTGAGTCACTGGCCTACTTCTTGACAGCTTTTTTGGCGCTGGCCTTTTTGACGGCGGAGACCGGCTGCATCGGCAGGGAGATGCTCAGATAGTCCTGCTCCAGGTAATGGATGGGGCGGGTCTTGGCGGTGATCTTCACCTCGGCGTTCTCCTTCACGCCACGCATGTCGTGGGAAGTGAAGAAAACCGGGAGCGGGGTTTTGGAGGACAGGTTTTTCATGATGGCGGCCACAATGGCGGCGTCGCCGTTTTGGCCCTTCACGTTCGAGTCGTGTTTGGCCAGGTTGCCAAGCAGGGCTTGCCAGCGGTTTTTCACTTCGTTGTTACGCGCGCCCAGGTTGAGGACGGCACAACTGGTCTTGAACGAACGGCCTTTCTTGAAGATCTTGAACTCCTTCTGCAGGGCGACCATTTCGTCGATGCCGCCGAAATGGCTTTCCTTCCCCTGTGATGGCGCGAAACGGAGGTTCAACTCATCCAGCATCGTGCCGATGTAGATGTCGTGTTCTTTCATGAAAAAGCCCATATTTCTCTCCTTGAGTCAAAGTTGAAGACGTAAAAAATGCAACGTGATGTTAAGTCGGTGCGAGTGTAGGGCCAAGTGCTCGGTCTGAAAAGAGCGACGGAAGGCGATGCGAACTTTAGGTTTCGTTCCCGGCGCAAAAAAGGTGCAAGCGCGACAACACCCCCGAGCCTGGCGCTTGCTCCCGTCGCGTGTGACGCCTGGCCTACCCCGTGAACCCGGTGCGGGGCGTACCGGCCAGCCTCACATCCTGTTCAGCAGCCGCCGGGCTTCCTGCGGTGAAGCATCACTGGTTCCCCGGAGGCGCACCGTCGCGCCACTGCGCGTTCCGGCTGCACTGACGCCCGGTGTTGCGGGGTTCTCGTCGCTGAAAGCTTCTGCGTCGGGCACCTTGACCACCCCGGGACGTTGCCGCCGGCCGGCGTCCGGATCGGGCTTTTGCGGCGAGTAGTGGGCCCAGCGCGGCCCGGTGATCCGCGTGCCGCCCACCGACACCGTGCGCTGGCCGGTGGCAATGCTGTTGAAGTTGCCGCTGCGCCGGATCGCGCTGGGATTGCCGGGGTGGTCGACAAAGGCGTCCGGGTTGCCGCTGGTGTCGTACCACTTGTCCTCGAAGTGCGACTGCCGCGCGCCGCTGCGGGTGCCGACCACGACATCGTCCCGCTCCACATAGGCATCGACCGTGACCGGTTTTTTGCCGGTGTTGATGAGTTCGATCTTCCAGACGCCGCTGGGGGCGGTCGCCGTCTTGCGCTCAAAGCTGAAGGTCGGGGCGACGGCCAGCAGGGCGCAGGTGCCGCGCCTGCCGGTGGCCACCGTTTCAGGATAGATCAGCGCACACAGGGGTTGCTTGCCGCCGTTGGTCCACATCCGGGACTCGCCAAACTTCAGCGCCGGCAGGGGCGCGCAGCCCGGCGGGGTCAGCCGGATTTCCAGGCCCTCGCAGCCTTCCTCTATCCACAGCTCCACAAAACTTTGGGTCGAATCATCAGGTATCGACCGCCAGTGCAGCGTATGGCGCTCACCTTTTGATAGCGTTGTGTTGGCATGGGTGCGCAGCTGGTAACTGTTGCCGGCGGCCAGCACGATCTGCAGCCGGCCGCCCAGCAGGCCGGTCAACTGGTCCATGGCCGCTTCCAGCAGCGACGTGCCGTCGTGTGGGCCGGCCAGCGTGCCGAAGCTGATGTTCGCCGTCACCTTCGCGTCGTCGGCGCAGCGCGACAGGATGTACATCAGGCCGTCCAGCACATGCACATTCATGGAGCCGCCGGAGGTGTCGCGCACCGTGTCGTAGTCGAGCTGGACAGCAATCAGCGGCGCCCGGCTGGCGTCGTCGTTGGCCTCTGCCCAGGACGGCGGTGCGTCGAAGCCCGGCGGAAGATTTCCAAGCTGGGCCAGCAGCGTGCGCGGCCCGGCGGCCAGGTCCATCACATGGGTGCCGTGGCTCACGGCGGTATCCAGCGCGTGGAAAAAATGCGCGCGCCCGGGCATCTTCTTGCCGAGCGTGGAAAGGCCCAGCGCAATATAGACGGCGCTTTCATCCACCACGCCATGGGAGGTGTTGGCCTGGATGGCGGCGTTGATGTCGGCCGCCGTCAGTTCGTGGCCGTAGCCCAAAGGCGTTGGCGTGTGGCCCGTGCCTTTGGCGTCCTGCCGCCAGAAAAATGCGGTGCGCGCCTTGCCCTGATGCAGGAAGTTGGCATGCGCCAGCGCCAGGCTGTCGTCGATCAGCGCCAGCACCTTGCCGGACAGCAGGGTCTCGGCTTGCGCCTCGGCCTGGTAGGCGGCGCCGGTGGAGTGCGGCGGCAGGCTTCCCTTGCCGTGACCGGTCGGGTCGTCGGCGTATTCGGCCGCCGGCAGGCCCAGCTCGACGCGCAGCACCAGCGCATGCAGCCGGCCGCCGGGCTGGAGGTGTTTGAAAAACGCCGGCCTGACCCGTGCCGTGCAGAACTTCAGGCCGGTGGGCGCGGCCCGGCTGGTGTATACCGGCGGCACATGCAGCCATTTGCCGGATGCTGCGTCCAGCAGCTGCTGCACGCTGGTACCGGGCTTGAGTTCGATGGCAATCGGCAGCCATGTCGGCCGCCTGTCGCCGTAGCCGGCGAAGTCGTCAGCTTCCGCCCAGACCAGGTAGGGGTCAAAACCCGCCGTGGCGCCGGGCCGGGCCCAGTCTATGCCCGTGAATTCGCCCTTGGGCAGTGTGGTCCAGCTCATGGCGGCTTACTTGACGGGCTGCCACTCTTTGGCGGCTTTGGTCCACATGAATTCGAGCAGCGGCGAGGCGGCAATGGCCGCTGCCGTTGACCCGTACTCGTAATAGCCGCTCTTGTTGTCGGTCATGGACACGCGCGGGTCGAAGTCCAGCACCTGGTCTTTGGGACCCTGGAATTTCGGGCCGTTGAAGCCGCGCTCGTGCACTTTCTGGCCGGTGCAGCGCGCCACAAAAAAATCGGCCAGCGCCGTGCCCAGCAAGCGCCCCACTGCGCTGTCGACCGGGTAGTGCAGGCCGGCGACGGTGCGATTCACGGCGATACGCGCGGCCAGGCGCTCCAGCTGCTCACGGTATTTGTCGCCGTGCGGAATCAGCGCCTGCAACACGGCGCAGGTCATATAGGCTTCAGTGGCATGTCCGCTGGGCCAGCTGGCGTGGCCGGGTGTCGGGATCATGGGCTGGATTTGTGGCGACAGGTCGACCGGCCGGGGGCAGGCAAAAGCGTGTTTGAAACGCATCTCGACATGGATGGCCAGCGACATTGCCAGGTCCAGCAGTTCCAGCGTGTATTTGTGGCGGTGTGCAGTCAGCCCCACGATGGATGCCCAGAATGCCGCGCCACCCCCCGTCTGCGCCAGGACTTCTGCACCGCGGTCTTCGCGCAGTTCCGCATAGTTGGCGACCAGGTCCAGTTGCTGCTTGAAGATTTTTTCACCGGGGCGGAGCAGGCGGGTCAGCGTCACATCCTTGAGCGGCTTTTTGTCCAAGTTGACAAAGCCGAGGCTGACCGATTTTTTGCCCTGATTGACGTCGAAGCATAGGCCGGACAGCATTTCCAGCGAGCAGACGGCCATGCGTGGGCCGGCGGCCCATTCCGCAAGGCGATCGGGCTTGTCCAAGGGGGTGGGCAGGGTGAAGGGCACGACGGCGCCTGCAAATGGGCCTACCAGCGCCCCTCGACTGTTGTTTAAAGCTTCGACCACAAGAGGGTCGGGCGCTGCGGCGTATCCAGCGTACCCCGCATAACCAGCATAGCCCGCGTACCCTGCATATCCCGCGTACCCTGCGTATCCAGCGTACCCCGCATAACCGGCATAACCTGCATAACCCGCCATAGTCATTTACTCCAAGTGTGTTTTAGTTGAAAGGGACGCCAACTCGCGCTAAAGCGTCGCCAAGGGTTTTTGCGTATGCCGGCGCTATCTCACGCCCCGGATAACGGGCAAGAAACTTTTGAACGGTGAATCCGGGTTCGATTCGCTCTAACTTGATTCGGGTTTCACGGGCATCTTCAAGTTTTCCCGCGAACGATTGTGCGAGCATTAATGCCCGATAGGTAGATGCGTGTGTCGTGTTGTGTCGCAGCGAACTTCTTGCCACCGCAATTGCTTCGTCGTAACGACCGTCGCATACCAAGGCAGATACTGTCAGGGATTCATAAAAATACTTCAAGGGGTCTAACGGCGACAAGACGTTGGCCTTGTTGACGTGGGAATACGCCTGGCCTCCTTCGCCCTTGAAGGCGTGAAACATTCCTTTGAGCAACCAGGCCAATGAGTCGTTGGGGTTGGCCGACAAAGCCCTTTCGTAGCTGGTTTCTGCCAGTCCAAAATCATGGAACAAGTTGGTGTGAACCATCCCATCGATGGTTAGTGCCAAGGAGCAATCAGGGTCACTATCCAGAGCGCGTTTGGTGAAGTCGCGCGCCTTTGCTGCGTCGGCCTTCGGATCTTCCGACCATCCTTGAGACGCGCGTAAAACATGCCATTTGGCCAGCCAGGCGTGGGGGATGGGGTGCCGGCGACCGCGCTCAACAAGATGCTCCAGCATTTTTCGAGAGCGATCAAACTCAATGAGCGACGTGCGGTGCATCAATGCTACCGCTCCCAGCAGCAAGGTGTAATCGTTCAGAGTGGGAAGTGCCTGACTGCGGGCTTGCTGCAACTCCTGAGACATGACTGAGGCGCTGATTCCACCCACCACGCGAGCGATCAACTCATCATCGGCCGCGAACAGACCATGCACCTCCCCCTTGAGGCTGTCCGCCCAGAGGATGTGCCCGGTTTTGGTGTCGATCAATTCGACAAACAGCGCCAGCTGCGTGCCGGCGCTGCGGCAGGTACCCGACAGGATGTAGGTCGCGCCCAGGTGCGTCTTGATGTCCTCGATGGCTTCGCGGCGATCACGGAATACCGTCGTCGACAGGCGCGAAATCACATGCAATTCCGAGGTCCGCGACAGCGCCGCGATCACCTCGTCCGCCAGCGCCTCACCCAGCAGTTCATGGCCGGGCTCATTGCTGCGCATCGCAAACGGAATCACGGCGATGGTGGGTCGCAGGTTCAGCTCGACCGCGTTGCCCGGCGGGACGATGGGTGCATCACCGGGTGGGCCGACACGGTAGGCGCGCACCGGTTCCTTGACGTGTTTGAGGTGGCACTCGCCGAGATCTTCGACGTCGGCATCCAGCAAAGGCGCGAGCTGGTCCCGCATGTCGGCGGTGACCACGGTTTCGCCCGGTCCCGCCAGCGTGCTCACGCGAGAGGTCAGGTTGACGTCGGTGCCGTAGATGTCGTGCTGGTCGGTAACGAAGCTGGCGAGGTGGCCGCCCATGCGCAGGTGCATCTGGTGCTCCGGCCGCACGCCGCGGTTGGCCAGCCGGGTGAAGTCGTGCAGGGCGAAGGCGGCCTTGACGCAACCCTGGGCGCTGGCAAATTCCAGCATCAGGCCGTCGCCCAGGCTTTTGACGATGCGCCCGCCATGCAGCGGCAGCACGTTTTGCTCCGCTTCTTCCACGAGTTGTTGCCACCGCCGTACAAAGCCATCCTGGTCCTGCTCCATGATCCGGACCGACTCCACCACGTCCATGACCAGCAACACTTTGGTGTTTCTGGTCAGGTTGGCGGGTAGTTCGATCAACGGGAGCCTTATCGTAGACGGTGTAACAAAATTTTACCTCCTCCTTTTGTAGGAGGGGCCGTCTGGATGAACTGGATCGACACGATGGCGCACCGCAGGGCGCCATACGTTGCTTTAGCGTTGAATCGCTTGTTGTTCTTCGTGCTGTCGCGCGTTCGCAGCAATGTCTGGCAGTCCCTGCAGGCGCCGGTAAATCGGCGTGAAGTCGGGCGCGGTTTTGTCGAACAGTTCCTGAAAACTGTTGATCACGAAGTAGGTCTGCTGGTAGCTGTCGATCTTGTAGCGCGTGCGCATCACGCGCTCGATGTCGAGCGGCAGGCGCTGCGGCTCCGCACTTTGCACCGAGTGCTGCAATTCACCCGATGAACTGAGGATGCCGGCGCCGTAAGCACGCAAGCCGTCCTGTTGCCGGATCAGCCCGAACTCGATGGTGTACCAGTAGAGCCGGCTCAGCTGCTCGCAGGCGCCCAGGCCGTGCGCCTTGAGGCCGCCCTGGCCGTACGCCTGCATGTGATCGGCGAACACCGGGTTGAACAGCAGCGGCACATGGCCGAACAGGTCGTGAAAGACGTCGGGCTCGACGATGTAGTCGAACTCTTCGGGCTTGCGTATCCAGTCGGTCACCGGGAATTTGCGGTTCGCCAGCAGCGTGAAAAACGGCACCTCCGGGATCAGGCCCGGCACGGTGACGATTTCCCAGCCGGTGGCCTGGCGCAGCCGCTGGTTGATGTCCTCGAAGCGCGGGATGTGGTCGCTGGCGCCCAGCGAGGGCAGGGCGGCGATGAACTCGTCGCAGGCCAGGCCCGGCAGCAGCGCGGCCTGGCGCGCATACAGGCGCCGGTAGGTGTCGTGGTCGGCGTCGCTGTAGCTGTCGTAGTCCTGCGGGCAGGTGTAGTCGGCGCCGGCACGCGTGTAGTCGCCGCGCGGCGGGCGTTCGCTGGCGCCATAGGATGTGACCCCCACGCTCCCCACTGCGTGTGGGTCGCTGCCCCCCGAGGGGGCCGTCGCTTGCTCGGGGCGGCCCTTCGCGGCGCGTGCCCCGTCCTGGACCTCCTCCTGTGGAATGCCGGTCTTCATGCCTTTTCCAGCACACCACGCCGCATTTGATCCAGCTCCATGCTTTCAAACAGCGCCTTGAAGTTGCCTTCGCCAAAGCCCTGGTTGCCTTTGCGCTGGATGAACTCGAAGAAGATCGGGCCGAGCTGGTTCTCGCTGAAGATCTGCAGCAGCAATTCGCCCGGCGTGCCGTCCACCAGGATGTTGCGCGCCTGCAGTTCGGCCACGTTTTCACCGTGGCCGGGGATGCGATTGTCGAGCAGTTCGTAATAGGTGTCGCCGGTGTTGAGCAGCTTCACGCCGCTGAGCTGCAGCGCGTCCACCGTGGCATACAGGTCGTTCGAACCCATGGCGATGTGCTGGATGCCTTCGCCCTGGTACTTGTCGAGGTATTCCTGGATCTGGCCGGCTTTTTCATTGCCTTCTTCATTGATCGGGATGCGGATCTTGCCGCAGGGGCTGGTCATGGCCTTGCTCTTGACGCCGGTGGTCTGGCCCTCGATGTCGCAGTAGCGCACTTCGCGGAAATTGAACAGGCGCTCGTAAAAGCCCGACCACTCGGCCATGCGGCCGCGGTGCACGTTGTGGGTCAGGTGGTCGATGTAGGTCAGGCCGTGGCCGGCCGGGTTCAGCTCGGCGCCGGGCAGCGGTTCGAAGTCGACATCGAAAAAGCCAATGTTGCCGATGTCGCCGTCTTTCGCGCCGTTTTTGCCGCGCCAGCGGTCGATGAAATAAATGATGGAGTCGCCAATGCCCTTGATGGCCGGGATGTTCAGCTCGCCCGGGCCTGCCGTGTGGGCATAACCCCAGGCGCCCAGGCTGATCGCGCGTTCGTAAGCCGCCTTGGCGTCCTGCACCCGGAAGGCGATGGCGCAGACGCTGGGACCGTGCTGGCGTGCAAAACGCTGGGCAAACGAATCGGGCTCGGCGTTGATGATGAAGTTGATGCCGCCCTGGCGGTACAAGGTGACGTTTTTGTGGCGGTGCCTGGCGATCGGCTTGAAACCCATGCG
Source organism: Polaromonas sp. (assembly GCA_030683705.1). Classification (GTDB taxonomy): domain Bacteria; phylum Pseudomonadota; class Gammaproteobacteria; order Burkholderiales; family Burkholderiaceae_C; genus Polaromonas. The sequence continues at coordinate 27,574 of JAUXPP010000118.1, forward strand.
CTCGAACAGCGCGCCCATGGCGGCCGGATCGGGCGCGGCGTATTCAATGAACTCGAAGCCGTCGGTGCCCATGGGGTTGTCCCATGCAGCGGTCGCAATGTTGGCGGTGGGGCTGGTCGAAGTCATGGTGTCTCCAGGCGAATACGGTTTTTGTGGATAAAGATAACCCCACTGTAACGGCGCCAGCCCTCACGTTTTATGCAAATCGAGGCGTGGATCTTGGCAATTACGCAGTAAACCTGCAAAATAACCGTAATGGAAGCACTCGACAAGCTGGACAGACTCATATTGCGCAGCCTTCAGGCAGACGGACGGGCCACCTACGACCAGCTTGCCGAGCAGGTCAGCCTGTCCCCGAGTGCAGTGCTGCGGCGCGTCAAGCGGCTGGAAGAAAGCGGCGTGATCGACCGTTATGTGGCGCTGGTCAGGCCCGAAGCCGTTGGGCTGGGGCTCACCGCCTATATCAATGTGCGGCTGGAAAAACACACGGAATCGCACAAGCGCAACCCGATGGACCTGTTCCGCGCCAGCGTGCAGACCTGGCCCGAGGTGGTCGAATGCGCGGCACTGACCGGCGAGATGGACTATCTGCTGCGGGTCGTGGTGGCCGACATGGGGCATTACAGCCGTTTCATCATGGACACCCTGCTCAAACACCCCAGCGTGCAGGACTGCAAAACCAGCTTTGTGCTGGACCGCGTGAAGGCGACGACGGCCGTGCCGGTGTGACGCCTGCCGCCCGGCCGGCTTGTTTTTGCGTGCGCCAGGGTGCCTAATCGGGGATGAATTAGGGGAAGCTACCCGTTTGGGTGTTGTGTTGTGCCGGTCCGGCGGGCTCGGGACGTTGCACATTGCTCCTGATTTGATAGCTGCCTGCGCTTGCCACACATGGCCTGGAGGCCAATCTGGCCTGAAATCCGACGCCAGTGCGGTATTTGCCGGGGCAGAAGCCCTGCAAGCTGGACTTCCTAGGGAAAACCCGTATATTGCCTCCATGGTTACCCCCGGCACTTTTTTAAAGGCATCCCTGAACGCAGGCAAGGAATTCTTCCGTCCGCCTGCCATCGAGGGCGAACCCCTGCCTTACCGCGCACCCGTGATGGTGCCCATACGCTCCATCGGCCCCAGCCACGGCGAGCGAATCGAGCGGCATCTGCTGGCGCTGGATTCGCATGATCGCTACCTTCGCTTCGGCTACGCTGCCAGTGACGAGCAGATCCGCCGTTATTCGGCCAGCCTCAATTTCGAGCGCGATGAAATTTTCGGCATCTACAACCGCCGGCTCGAACTCATCGCCATGGCGCATCTGGCCCTGTCGGTGGACCCGAACCTGACCAGTTGCGCCGAATTCGGCGTGTCGGTGTTGCCGCATGCGCGCGGCCGCGGCTACGGCGCCCGGCTGTTCGAGCGTGCCGTGATCCACGCGCGCAACGAGGGTGTGAGCATGATGTTCATCCATGCGCTCAGCGAAAACACCGCCATGCTCAATATCGCCCGCAAGGCCGGCGCGGTGATCGAGCGCGACGGCTCCGAGAGCGAGGCCTACCTCAAGCTGCCACCGGCCGACCTGGACTCGCGCATGACCGAAATGGTCGAGGAGCAGATTGCCCAGACCGACTACCGGCTCAAGGTCCAGGCGCGGCAGTTCTGGAGCATCCTGGCGATGGTCCAGGAAGTGCGGCGCGGCGTGCGCGACAGCCGCGACCGCATGCCGATGTAGCCAGGCAGGGTCCCTAGCGGCCGCCCAGGCGCCGCGCGCTGCTGCCATGGCGCCGGTCGGCCAGCGGCAGGCCGTCCTTTCCGGCCATCACATCGGCCTGCTGCTGCAGGCGTTCCAGCATCTCGCCCAGCGTCGCCGTTTCGCCGGGCGTCAGCGCGGCCAGCACCTCGCGGTTGATCTGGCTGACCAGTGGAAACAACTCACGATGCAGGGCCATGCCGGCGGGCGTGAGGGCCAGCTGGATCTGCCTGGCGTCGCCGGCGCGGCTGCTGCGGCTGATCAGCTTTTTGCCGGCCAGCGAGGTGACGGCCTTGGAGGTGCGCGGACGGTCCAGGTGGGCCTGTTCTGCCAGTGCCGACGAGCCCAGGGGCCCGCGTGCGGCCAGCACCGCCAGCACGCGCCACTCGCGCCGGGTGATGCCGAACCGGCCTTCGCAATAACGCACCACGACACCGCCGGCGGCCGCTTGCAGGCGGCTCAGCCGGTACAGCAGCAGGTCGTCGAGAATTTCTGGCTGCGCCAGGCGTGGGACGTCTGGAGAGGGGCTGGGCATGAGGGTTATTACCGGGGATGATTGATTTCCGCAATCAATGGGTGTCTCGGGACAATCGAGGTTCACACACCGGAGAATCATCATGCCACAGCGTTTTGCACCCGCACCGCTTGCCCTCCAGCGCCGCAAGCTTCTGCTTCACTCTGCCGCCGCAGGCGTGCTGGCCGCCAGTGTGGGCATGCCGCGCTGGGCACGTGCCCAAAGCGGGCCGATGCGGATTGTGGTCGGTTACCCACCGGGCGGCGGTACCGACCGCGCGGCACGGCTGGTGGCCGAACGCCTGCAGCAGTTGCTCAAACGCACGGTGCTGGTGGAAAACCGCGTCGGCGCCGGGGGGCGGCTGGCTGCGCAGCAGCTGGTCAACACACCGCCGGACCAGACGGTGTTGCTGCTGGCCAACCCGGCCGTGATGAGCGTGTCGCCCCTGATTTACAAAGACCTCAAATACGACGTGCAAAAAGACTATGTACCGGTCGCCGCCGTCACGGATTACGATTTTGGCGTGGCGGTGGGTTCCGCCCTGCCGGTCAAGGAGGTGCAGCACATGCTGGCGTGGATTCGCGCAAACCCGACCAAGGCCAATGCCGGCGTGCCCGGCACCGGCAGCCTGCCGCATTTTTTCTCGCTGATGCTCAGCTACATGGCGCAGGTGAACATCGAGGTGGTGGGTTACCGGGGCTCCGCGCCGCTGGTCACCGATCTGATCGGCGGGCAGATTCCCCTGGCGTTTGACACGCTGGATTCCCTGCTGCCGCACCATGAAGGCGGCAAGCTGCGCATCCTGGCCACCTCGGGCCTCAAACGTTCGCCGTTTTCGCCCACCGTGCCCACCTTCAAGGAGCAGGGGCTGCCGCTCAGTGCGGTGGGCTGGAACACGTTTTTTGCACCGTCCACCACCCCCAGGGCCACGGTGGATCTGCTGAGCAAGGCGGTGTACCAGATCATGTCCGAGCCCGACACGCGCGCCAAATTCGCCGCCGCCAAAATGGTGCCCGTGGCCATGACCCAGGCGCAGACGGAGGCGTCGTTCGAGGCTTTCAACACCCAGTGGACACCGGTGATCCGGCGCTCCGGCTTCAAGCCCGAGTCCTGAGCGGTGGACTCGGCCTTGACCGCCTCGCCACGCCCCAACATCGTCTTCATCGTCGCGGACGACCTCGGTTATGCCGACCTCGGCTGTTACGGCGGCCGGGCGCCCGTCTCGCCCGTGCTCGACAGCCTGGCCGCCGGGGGCATGAAGTTCACCCAGGGCTATGCCAACTCCCCGGTGTGTTCGCCCACCCGCTTTGCGCTCATGACCGCGCGTTACCAGTACCGCCTGCGCGGCGCTGCCGAAGAGCCGATCAACAACAAGAGCCGCGGCAGCACCACGCTGGGCCTGCCGCCGGAACACCCGACACTGCCTTCGCTGCTCAAGGCCAGCGGCTACCGCACTGCCCTGATGGGCAAGTGGCATCTGGGCTACCCGCCGTCTTTCGGGCCGCTGCGCTCGGGGTATGAGGAATTTTTCGGCCCCATGTCCGGCGGGGTGGACTACTTCACCCACTGCAGTTCAGGCGGCAGCCACGACCTGTGGTTCGGCGAGGAAGAAAAAAAGGAAGACGGCTACCTGACCGACCTGATCACGCAGCGCTCGGTGGACTATGTGGAGCGCATGGCCGGCGCGGCCAAAGCCGGCACGCCCTTTTTTCTGAGCATGCACTACACCGCGCCGCACTGGCCCTGGGAAACGCGCGACGACGAGGCGCTGGCGCAGGACATCAGGGACAACCTGTTTCATCTGCATGGCGGCAACATCCACAGCTACCGCCGCATGATCCACCACATGGACGAAGGCATAGGCCGGGTGATGGACACCCTGCGCCGGCACGGCCTGGCCGACAACACGCTGGTGGTGTTCACCAGCGACAACGGCGGTGAGCGGTTTTCCGACAGCTGGCCGCTGGTGGGCGGCAAGATGGACCTCACCGAGGGCGGCATCCGGGTGCCCTGGATTGCGCACTGGCCGGCGCAGATCGCAGCGGGCCAGGTCAGCGGGCAGCACTGCATGAGCATGGACTGGTCGGCCACCCTGCTGGATGTCGCCGGCGTGGCGCCCGATCCCGGCTATCCGCTGGACGGCATGTCGCTGCTGCCGGTGCTGCAGCAGCCGGGCCGGCAGTTTCACCGGCCGCTTTACTGGCGCATGAACCACCGCGGCCAACGGGCACTGCGCGACGGCGACTGGAAATATTTGCGGGTGGACGGCAACGACTACCTTTTCAACATCGCCGCCGATGAGCGTGAGCGCGCCAACCTCGCGCCGCGTGAACCCGCGCGGCTGGCGGCGATGCGCGAGGATTGGGATCGCTGGAATGACAGCATGCCGCCGATTCCGGCAGATGCCACGGTGAGCCTGGGGTATTCGGTCAAGGACATGCCGCAGCGCTGATCTGGTGTCTCGCGGCGCGATTTCCCCGCGCCCGGCCAGGGCGTCACGGGGGAATACGGTATCCTTGTCAGCTTGCCAACTACCGCACACCGCTCGTGTCCGACACCCCCCCCAGTAGATCTTCCAAACCGGAAGACAAACGCGGCTTTCTGCAGAAGCTTGCCGAGATGCTCCACCCGGGGCCCGATTCCAAAGACGAACTGATCGAAACCCTGGTCGAAGCCCAGGACAACGATGTCATCGGCGAGCAAAGCCGCGAAATGCTGGAAGGCGTGATCCGCATGGCCGACATGACGGCCGGCGACGTGATGGTGGCCGCGCCGCGCATGGATGCGGTCAATATCGACGCGCCTTTCGACGAGTTGCTGCACCTGGTGATCGACACCGCCCACTCGCGTTTTCCCGTTTATGAAAACGAGAAGGAAAACATCATCGGCATCCTGATGGCCAAGGACCTGCTCAAGCTGCAACGCGCCCCCGAGCTCAACATCCGCGCGCTGCTGCGCCCGGCGGTGTTCGTGCCGGAAAGCAAGGGCCTGAACGACCTGCTGCGCGAGTTCCGCGGCAACCGCAACCACCTGGCCATCGTGATCGACGAGTTCGGCCGCGTCGCCGGCCTGATCACGATTGAAGACGTGCTCGAGCAGATCGTCGGCGAGATCGAGGACGAGTTCGACATCGCCGAGGACGACGGCGACATCTTCGGCCTGTCCGACCACACCTACCGCGTCAGCGGCGACACCTCGATCGAGCGTGTCAGCGAGGCTTTTGGCGTGAAGCTGCTGGATGCCGACTTCGAAACCATAGGCGGCCTGGTTGCGCACGAGATGGGCCATGTGCCCAAACGCGGCGAGGTGTATGTGCTGGCCGGCCTGCAGTTCACCGTGCTGCACACCAAGGGCGGCGCGGTGCGCTGGTTCAAGGTGTCGCCGGCCGCCGCTGCCGACGCCCCGGCTCCGTAAAGACCCCGCAACATGGGACGGCAGACCATCGACAGCATGATGTCTTCGATGCCGACCCTGCCGGCGCTGCTCGAACACATCGGCTACCCCAAACAGAAAAAGCATGGCCTGTCGGTGCTGCGCATGCTGTGGGTGCTGCTCGCCGGCGCCGCCCACGCAGCCAGCATCGCCTGGCCCTTCGCCCTCGGCTTGCCGCAGGGCCAGCCGGTCTGGTGGCTGCAGTTGCTGGCGCTGGCCGGGCTGGCCTGGCAACTGGACCGCTGCAGGACGTTCCGCCACGGGCTGACGCTGGGCTGGCTGTTTGCCACGGCCTGGCTGTGCGGCATTTTCTGGTGGCTGTTCATTTCGCTGCACACCTATGGCGGGCTGGCCTCTCCGCTGGCCGTGCTGGCGGTGCTCGGGCTGGCGGTTTTTCTGGGCACCTACTACGCGCTGGCGAGCGCCGTGTATGTGGCCATCGCGCCAGCCGGCCGCACGCGCCGCGCGCTGGTGTTTGCGGCGCTGTGGCTGATGGCCGAACTGGCGCGCGTCCAGTTTTTCACCGGCTTTCCCTGGGGCCAGGCCGGTTACGCCCATTTGAGCGGCTGGCTCGACGACTACGCACGCTGGATCGGTGTGCATGGCATCACTTTCCTGGCGGCGTTTCTGGCCGCCGGCCTGGCGGGCTGGGGCCAGTCGCGGCGCCAGGTCCTGCTGTTCCCGCTGACGGCGCTGGTGGTGGTGGTGGTGGGGGTCGCCCTCCTGGCTGGGCGCACCACGTCCACACCCGCGGGCAGCCTGCAGGTCACGCTGCTGCAGGGCAATATCCCGCAGAACGAAAAATTCCAGCCGGGCAGCGGTTTGCCGACCGCGCTGCGCTGGTACGCCGGGCAGTTGCAGGGCGCAAGAACCGCCCTGGTGGTGGCGCCCGAAACCGCCTTGCCGCTGTTGCCGCAGCAACTGCCGGAGGGCTACTGGTCCGCTTTGCAGTCGCGCTTTGCCACGGGCGGGCAGGCCGCGCTGATCGGCATTCCGCGCGGCAGCTACGAGGCCGGTTACGCCAATTCGGTGGTGGGGCTGAAACCGGCACCGGTGGCGGGCGCGGCCGGCGCGGCGCCGGTTTATCACTTCGACAAAAACCACCTCGTGCCTTTTGGCGAATTTGTGCCCCCTGGCTTTCGCTGGTTCATCAACCTGATGAACATCCCGCTCGGCGACTTCAGCCGGGGCGCGCTGGGCCAGCCCTCCTTCGAGTGGCAGGGCCAGCGGCTGGCGCCCAACATCTGTTACGAGGATCTGTTCGGCGAAGAGCTGGCCGTGGCTTTTTCGGACGCGGCGGCGGCGCCCACCATCCTGGTCAACGTCAGCAACATCGGCTGGTTCGGCAACACGGTGGCGATTGACCAGCACCTGGCGATCTCGCGCATGCGTTCGCTGGAATTCGAGCGTCCCATGATCCGCGCCACCAACACCGGCGCCACCGTGATCATCGACCACACCGGACGGGTCACCCACGAATTGCCGCGCCACACGCGCGGCGCGCTGGTCGGCGAGGTCGAAGGCCGCAATGGCCTCACGCCCTATGCCTTATGGGTCTCGCGTTACGGGCTCTGGCCTTTCTGGGGCGGGGCCGGTGCCCTGGTGCTGCTGGCCTGGCTGGCGCGGCGCCGGCGTTGATCGACGCCCGGACGCTATCAAAACAGGAGCTGCCTGCGCTTTCCGGCTATGGGCTGGAGGCCGATCCGGCTTTAAAAATCAGGGGGCGGCTTTTCCCATGCGCACCAGCCGCCCCGGACGTTCTGCAGTGATCTCGCCCTCGCGCTGCACCGCCACACCGGCCACCCAGGTCGCCACATAACCCTGGGCCTTTTGCAAAAAGCGTTTGCCGCCGGCCGGCAGGTCGCGCACCAGTACCGGCGTGCCCACGCTCAGGCGCTCTGGATCGATCAGGTTGAGGTCGGCGCGCTGGCCGGGCGCGATCTCGCCGCGGTCGCTCAGGCCCAGATACTGCGCGTTGCGCCTTGTCAGCATCTCCACCGCGCGACCCAGCGGCAGCTTGCCCTGCGCGCGGCCCAACACCCAGTGGGTCAGCATGAAGGTGGTGAAACTCGCGTCGCACACTGTGCCCACGTGCGCGCCGGCATCGCTGAGGCTGGACAACACGCGCGGATGGTCCAGCATCTGCCGCACCGTGTCCAGCGAGCCGCTGTTGTAGTTGAAGATCGGGAAATAAATCAGGTGACTGCCGTCGCCGCCGGCCAGGTGGTCGTACAGCGCTTCCAGCGGCGTGATGCCGCGCTGTTTGGCCCGCACCAGGAAACTTTGCATGACCGAGGGCTCGTAATTGAGCTTGTCATCGAGCGGGAACATGCGCCCGCTGATCATGTCGATTCGCGCCAGCAGGATGTCCACCAGCGGCGGGATGGCCGTGCCGTCGCCGGCCAGGCGCTCTGATTTTTCGCCCAGGATGCGCGCCTTGCGTGCCGGCTCACGCAGCGCGGCTGCGCGTTCGGCCAGCGGCAGGTGGGCGATCTCCTTGTAGCCGGGGAAACCCATGAAGGGATGGAAACTCGCGTCCAGCCCGTTGATCACGCCGATGCCGCGCACCGCCGCCTGCAGAAACAAAGGCAGGCCGGCGGTCACTGCCTTGTCGACGCGTTCGCGGATCGCTTCGTACTGCTCGCCGCCCGGGTCGCGCTGCAGCCAGGTCATGGACAGCGGTTTGCCACTGGCACGCGCCATCTGCTCGACCAGGTCGAACTCGGCATCAAAACCTTGCGGTCCCTGGAGCAGGTTGAAATCGCTGACCACCTGCAACACGCCGTGCGCGATGCCGTCAAACGCGCCGGCCAGCCCGACCAGTTCGGCCGCCGTGGCTTCCGCGGCCGGTGTTTCCTTGCCTTCGGAGGTGCGGTGGTTGTCGCTGCGGCCGGTGCTGAAGCCGGCCGCGCCGGCCTGCAGCGCCTCGTGCAGCAAAGCGCGCATGGCGGCGATATCGTCAGCGGTGGCGACCTGTTTGGCCACCGCGCGTTCGCCCATCACATACATGCGCAGCGGGTCGTGCGGCACCTGCACCAGGTAGTCCAGGCTGCGCGGGGTTTTCTCCAGCGCGTCCATGTATTGCGGAAAACTTTCCCAGTCCCAGCGTATGCCTTCGTGCAGCGCCGCGCCGGGAATGTCTTCCACGCCTTCCATCAGCTTGATCAGGTCGTCCTGGTGGCCGGGCCGCACTGGCGCAAAACCGACGCCGCAATTGCCCATCACCAGCGTGGTCACGCCGTGATAAATGCTGGGCGTGAAATTCGCGTCCCAGGTCACCTGGCCGTCGTAGTGGGTGTGGATGTCGACAAAACCGGGGGTCAGCCACAGGCCGTGGGCATCCACGGTCTCGCGCGCGGCTTCGCTGATGGCGCCGACTTCCACGATGCGGCCGCCTTTCACGCCGACATCGGCGACACAAGGCTCGCCGCCGCGGCCATCGATCACGGTGGCGCCCTTAACCAGAAGATCGAGCATCTTGTTTCCTCCACCAGTAAACCATGGCCAGGCCGCTCACGATGTGCCAGATGCCCCACAGGCTGGCCACCGTGACCATGCCCAGGTCGCTGTTGAACTGCACACCGATGATGCCCAGCGCCAGCCCCGAATTCTGCATGCCGCCTTCTATCATCACGGCGCGGCGGTCTTTCTCGCTGACCCGCATGGCCACGCTGGTGAGCCAGCCGAAGAACAGCCCGCAGGCGTTGTGAATCACCACGATCAGCAGCGTGGGCAGCAGGCCCAGCGTCAGCAACTGCCGCTCCTTGATCAGGCCGGCCACGATGAACAGCAGCAGGCAGATCACGGCGAAATTTCCCAGCGGCTTGCGGATGCGCGCGGTCAGCATGGGCAGCTTGTGCGAAAACAGCAGGCCCAGCGTCATGGGCACGGCCAGCAACAGCAGCAGGCTCAGCCAGATACCCGAGGGATCGATGCTGAGTTCGCGCATCCAGGCCGCGGTGCCCGGGTTGGTGGCGATCATCCAGCTGAAGTTGAACGGCGTGGCCACCAGCGCGATCACGCTGGCCACGGCCGACACGCTGACCGACAGCGCGGTGTTGCCGCGTCCCAGGTGGGTGATCACATTGCTGAGGCTGCCGCCGGGGCAGGCCGCGACCAGGATCATCGCGGCCTCGACGTTGGGCGGCAGGTCCAGCAGCAGGGTGGCGGCCCAGGTGCCGACCGGCAGCAGGATGAATTGCGGAATCAGCCCGCAGATCACCGCGCGCGGCGTTTTGGCCACACGCCGGAAGTCCTCGATGCGCAGCTCGAGTGCGACCGAAAAAACCATGGTTGCCAGGACCAGGGTGAGTATCAGTTGTTGTGTTGTCATGGCACTTTCTCTGTGCCTGAGGGTAAACCGGAAAAAGCTCCGTAAAATCAAGGGTTTTCGCGGGTTCAGCCCGTGCGGTCCCTTATCCGCGACCCGGCGTCGCGGCACACCTATCTATGTTGACCTTTCAGCAAATCATCTTGAAGTTGCAGTCCTACTGGGACGCGCAGGGCTGCGCGCTTTTGCAGCCCTATGACATGGAAGTCGGTGCCGGCACTTCGCACACCGCGACCTTTTTGCGCGCGCTCGGTCCCGAGCCCTGGAAGGCCGCCTATGTGCAGCCGAGCCGCCGGCCCAAGGACGGCCGCTACGGCGAAAACCCGAACCGCCTGCAGCACTACTACCAGTACCAGGTGGTGCTCAAGCCGGCGCCGGCCAACATCCTGGAGCTGTATCTGGGCTCGCTGGAGGCACTGGGCTTCGACCTGAAAAAGAACGACATCCGGTTTGTCGAGGACGACTGGGAGAACCCGACGCTGGGCGCCTGGGGCCTGGGCTGGGAGGTCTGGCTCAATGGCATGGAGGTCACGCAGTTCACCTACTTCCAGCAGGTCGGCGGCATCGACTGCAAACCCATCACCGGTGAGATCACCTACGGCCTCGAGCGCCTGGCCATGTATTTGCAGGGCGTGGACAACGTCTACAACCTGAAGTGGACCGAGAACCTCAGTTATGGCGATGTGTACAAACAGAACGAGGTCGAACAGTCGACCTACAACTTCGAGCACAGCGACGCGGACTTTTTGTTCACTGCCTTCAGCGCCCATGAAAAACAGGCCAAACACCTCATTGATGTGAAACTGGCGCTGCCGGCCTATGAGCAGGTGCTCAAGGCCGCGCACAGCTTCAACCTGCTGGACGCGCGCGGCGCGATCAGCGTGACCGAACGCGCCGCCTACATCGGCCGCATCCGCAACCTGGCGCGTGCGGTGGCGCAAAGTTATTACGAAAGCCGTGAACGCCTGGGCTTCCCGATGGCGCCGCGCGAGTGGGTGGAACAGATGACGAAGAAGGCTGCATAAGACATGACAACGAAGAACCTTCTGGTCGAATTGTTTGTGGAAGAGCTGCCGCCCAAGGCGCTCAAGAAACTCGGTGATGCCTTTGCCGTTGTGTTGTTCGAGCAGCTCCAGGCCCAGGGACTGACCGCGGCCGACTCGGTCTTGACCTCGTTTGCCTCGCCGCGTCGCCTCGGCGCCCATGTGACCGCGGTGGCTGCGCAGGGCGCCGACAAGGCGGTCTCGCAAAAACTGATGCCGGTGTCGGTGGGACTCGATGCCTCGGGCAATGCCACGCCCGCGCTGCTCAAAAAACTGCAGGCACTCGGCGCTGACGCGTCGGCCGTGGCCGGCCTCAAACGTGCGCCCGACGGCAAGGCCGAAGCGCTGTTTTACGACAGCACCGTCAAGGGGGCGACGCTGGTCGAAGGCCTGCAAAAGGCGCTGATCGAAGCAATTGCCAAACTGCCGATTCCCAAGGTCATGACCTATCAGCTCGCCGATGGCTGGAGCGACGTCAAGTTTGTGCGTCCCGCACACGGCCTGGTCGCGCTGCACGGCAGCGAGGTGGTCGCCATCGAGGCGCTGGGCCTGAAGGCCGGCAACAGCACCCGCGGCCACCGCTTTGAAGCGGCGGTCGATCCGGTGGTCCTGAAAGACGCCGACAGTTATGCGGCGACGCTGAAAGAGGACGGCGCAGTGATCGCCAGTTTTGCAGAGCGCAAGGCCGAGATCGAACAACAACTGGCCGCGGCCGCCGCCAAAGTCGGTGGCGGCGTCAAGGCGATCGACGATGACGCGCTGCTCGATGAGGTGACCGCGCTGGTCGAGCGCCCGAATGTGCTGGTCTGCGCATTCGAGAAAGAGTTTCTCGACGTGCCGCAGGAATGCCTGATCCTGACGATGAAGGCCAACCAGAAGTACTTTCCGCTGCTCGAGGTGTCCGGCAAGCTCAGCAACCAGTTCCTGGTGGTCAGCAACATCAGCCCGGCTGACGCCAGTGCGGTGATAGGCGGCAACGAGCGGGTGGTCCGCCCGCGCCTGGCCGATGCCAAGTTCTTTTTCGACCAGGATCGCAAAAAAACCCTGGCTTCGCGCGTGGCGGGGCTGGACAAGGTGGTGTATCACAACAAGCTGGGTTCGCAGGGGGAACGCGTGCAGCGGGTACGCGCCATTGCCGAAGCGATTGCCAACCGCCTCAATCCTCAACTGGTCGGCGACGTGCAGCGCGCTGCGGAGCTCGCGAAGACCGATCTGGTGACCGACATGGTCGGCGAGTTCCCCGAGCTTCAGGGCATCATGGGCCGGTATTACGCGCTCAACGACGGGCTCAGCGCCAATGTGGCCGATGCCATCGAAGACCACTACAAGCCGCGTTTTGCCGGCGACGAGTTGCCGCGCAACGATGTGGGCGTGGTGGTGGCGCTGGCCGACAAGCTCGAAACCCTGGTCGGCATGTTCGGCATCGGTAACTTGCCGACTGGCGACAAGGACCCGTTTGCGCTGCGCCGCCATGCGCTGGGCGTGATCCGCATGCTGGTGGAAAAAGACCTGCCTCTTGGGCTGGTGGAGCTGGTCGAAGCTGCCCAGCCTGTGTTTGGCGACAAGATCCAGGACGCTGTGGCTGCGCTGGTGGACTTCATCTATGACCGCTTCGCCGGTTCCCTGCGCGAGCAGGGCTACAGCGCCCAGGAAGTCGATGCCGTGCTGGCCCTGCGTCCGCAGCGCCTCGGCGATGTCGCCAAGCGCCTCGCCGCCGTGCGCGCCTTCGCGGCCTTGCCCGAAGCGCCCGCACTGGCCGCGGCCAACAAGCGCATTTCCAACATCCTCAAGAAGGCGCAGGACGTTGACGCCCATGTGAGCGAGCTGCTGCTCAAGGAGCCGGCCGAAATTGCCCTGTACGCCGCGCTGCGGGACCTGGTGCCCAGGGCCAACGCCCAGTTTGAGGCCGGCGACTACACCACGTCACTGCAATCCCTCGCCGCCCTGCGCGCCCCGGTCGATGCCTTCTTCGACGGAGTGATGGTCAACGCCGAGGAGATGGACTTGCGCCTGAACCGGCAGGGCCTTCTCAAAAGCCTGCATGACGCCATGAACCGTGTGGCTGACCTGTCCAAACTTGCCGCCTGAGGCCGCGCCACCATGATGGACCTCAAACTGGCATGGCGCGCGTGGAAGACGCGGCACCGGGACCAGGTGTTCGAATTGCGCGCGATCCGCGAGGCCTTGCGCCATGGCGGCGCGGCGCTGGACGTGGGCGCCAACAAGGGCAGCTACCTGTACTCGATGGCGCGCTGGGCCGGCGCCTCGCCGGTGGTGGCGTTTGAGCCGCAGAGCCGGCTGGCGGCTTACCTGACGGGCGCCTGCGAGCGCTCCGGCCTGCGCAACGTCACCATCGAAAACCTGGCGCTGTCCAACCAGCAGGGCGAACTGAAGCTGTTTGTGCCGGGCGACAGCCATTCGCCCGGTGCTTCCCTGGAGGCCAGCATCGCCGAGAAAACCGATTGCCACACGGAAACCGTCCGTGTCACCACGCTGGACGCCTATGCGGCAGAAAAATTGCATGCACCCGTACGTGCGATCAAGATCGATGTGGAAGGCCATGAGATGGCGGTGCTGCAGGGTGCGCTGGAACTGATCCGGCGCGACAAGCCGCTGCTGGTGGTGGAGTGCGAAGGCCGCCACCTGCCGGCCGGCAAGACCGTGCACGACTTCATCACGCTGGTGAGCTCGCTCGGTTACAGCGCGACCCTGGCCATGCCGGGCATCGGCGAGTTGCCGGCGGCCGGGTTTCGCGAAGCGCTGCACCAGAAGCAGGCCGGCGCGCGTTTCTGGGACGCCAAGGACTACTACAACAACTTCATTTTCAGACCCATCGCGGAGCCCGCATGAAACTTGTCATCCTCGACCGCGACGGCACCATCAACCGCGACAGCGACGACTACGTCAAGGCGCCCGACGAGTGGGAACCGCTGCCGGGAGCGCTGGAAGCGATTGCGCGGCTGACACACGCCGGCTGGCACGTGGTGGTTGCGTCGAACCAGTCCGGCCTGGGCCGCGGGCTGTTCGACGTGGCCTCGCTCAACGCCATGCACGCCAAGATGCACAAGCTGCTGGCCGCGCTGGGAGGACGCATCGACGCGGTGTTTTATTGCCCGCACAGCCCGGAGGAAAGCTGCACCTGCCGCAAGCCGCTGCCCGGCCTGTTCGAGCAGATCGGTGCGCGTTTCGGCGTGCCGCTCAAGGGCGTGCCGACCGCCGGCGACTCGGTGCGCGACCTGCTGGCCGGCGCTGCTGCGGGCTGCGAGCCGCACCTGGTGCTGACCGGAAAATCCGCTGTGTATGCGGGCGGTGGCCAGCCGGACGGCTTGCCGCAGGGCACGCAGATACACGCCGACCTGGCCGCCTTTGTCGAGTTCCTGCTGAATCGCAGCAGCGCCGCTTCGCTGCCCAAACCATAGCCGCCACCCTTGTCCTACAAGGGCTGCAAGCCTGAACCCCCGACGTCTACCGGAAACACCCATCATGCCCCTGATCCGCTCCATCCTGCATCTCCTGTGGATGATCGTCACGGTGATCCCCTGGGCGCTGGTCGTCCTGGTGTTCTCGCTGTTCGGCAGCAGCACGCAGATCTACTGGCTGTGCGCCGGCTGGCTGCGCCTGGCCGTCAGCGGCGGCACCGTCATCCTCGGCATCAAAAACCGGGTGAGCGGCATGGAAAACCTGCCGACCGGCGAAAAAAGCGCGGCCGTGCTGCTGCTCAAGCACCAGAGCACCTGGGAGACGTTTTCGATGCCGACGCTGATGCCGCACCCGCTGGCCTATGTGTTCAAGAAAGAGTTGCTTTACGTGCCGTTTTTTGGCTGGGCCATGGCCCGCATGGACATGATCCATATCGACCGCAGCCAGCGCGCCCAGGCTTTCAACAAGGTGGTCGAACAGGGCCGCCGTCTCATGAGCCAGGGCGTCTGGGTCATCATGTTTCCCGAGGGCACACGCATAGAGCGCGGGCAGCAGGGCGTCTACAAGACCGGCGGCACGCGGCTGGCGATCGAAACCGGTGCACCGGTGATCCCGATCGCCGTGACCTCGGCCAAGTGCTGGCCGCGCAAGGCCTTCATCAAGAAGCCGGGCATTGTCGACATTTCCATCGGCAAACCGATCAGCAGCGTGGGCCGCAAGCCCGAGGAACTGATGCAGGAAGTCCAGGCCTGGATCGAAGCCGAGATGCGGCGGCTGGACCCTGAGGCCTACCCCGAGACAGCGACCACCCGTTTCTGACAGCTGCGGTTCAGGCAGCGGCGCTAAACTGCCATGATGCAAAGGCTTCTCCAGTTCACGCTCGACCTGTTCGACAGCCTGCCTGCCCCGTCCGCCGCAACGCCGCCGCGCCGGGTTCGAAAAAAAACGGCAGATCGGCCTCCAGCCCACGTTCCACCAGCGCAGGCGGCTCCTGAAAAGATAGCAATCCTGAGCCCCGAGGACCTGTTGCCGGCGCAAACCCTGCAGCAGGTGCTGGCGCCTGCCACCTACCGCCATCCGGCCGCCACGCGCGAAGCGCTGCTGGGCGACGTCGTCGTGGGCTACCAGTTCCGGCGCGGCAAACGCCGCACCATCGGCTTTTCGGTGGGCGCCGAGGGGCTGGTGGTCAGCGCGCCCAAGTGGGTTCCCCTGTACGAGATCGACAAGGCGGTGCAGGAAAAATCCGGCTGGATTGTTGCCAAGCTGCACGAAACACGCGCCCGCCACGACCGGCTCGAAGCCGCCCGCATCGAGTGGCGCGACGGGACCACCCTGCCTTTCCTCGGCGAGACGGTGCGGCTGCAGATCGACCCGCGCCACGCATTCGGCGGCGTTGGCGGCGAACTCCGGTCCGCAGAGGCCAGCGACGCCGCTGCGCCGCAGAAAATCCTGTACATCGGCCTGGCGCACGACGCCAGCGCCGAACAGATCCGCGACTCGGTGCAGGCCTGGCTGATGCGGCGCGCCAAACAGTTGTTTACCGAACGCCTGGACCACTTCGCCCCACATCTGGGCGTGCAATGGCGCAAGCTCAGCCTGAGCAGCGCGGGCACCCGCTGGGGCAGCGCCAGCGCCGACGGCGCGATACGGCTGAACTGGCGGCTGGTTCACTTCAAGCCATCGGTGATCGACTACGTGGTGGTGCACGAACTGAGCCATTTGCGCGTGATGGACCACAGCCCGCGCTTCTGGGATACAGTGCGCACCGTGGTGCCCGACTACGCGCGCTTGCGCAGCCAGTTGAAGGATGAAGCCGTGCCCCGGTGGTGACATGGATCAACAGGCTTTTTCATGACCCTGCAACAATGATGTGAGGGCTAATACGGCTGGACAATTTTGTTAATTTCTGTAATATGACAAAGGTGATAAAAATGACAGCCAGAGTCCAGGGGATTCGGCGAGCAACTCTTGCAGCGAAGGTCTTATGAACGACAACCCGATTCTCGTAGTTGAGGACAATCCTGACCACCTGGAACTGACCGTCCTGACGCTGCAGGAACAGGGGGCGGACACCGCGATTGTCACGGCGCGTGATGGCGCCGAAGCACTCGACTACCTGTTCGGCCAGGGCGCGCACGCCGGGCGCGATACGCACAAGCAGCCCGCGTTCATCCTGCTGGACATGAAGCTGCCCAAGCTGTCGGGGCTGGACGTGCTGCGCAGCGTGCGCGCCAACCCGCTGACGGCGCTGGTCCCGGTGGTCATGCTGACCTCTTCGAGCGAGCAGTCCGACATCATTGCCTGCTACCAGAGCGGCGCCAACGGCTTTGTGCGCAAGCCGGTCGACTTCGGCGAGTTCACCGAAAAACTCAGCCGCCTGCAGCATTACTGGCTGCGCGTCAACGAGTCCATCGCGACGGCGTGACCCGCGCAAGGGCCGGCCGCCATGCCCGGCCCTGCTTCTGCCGGCCTTTCCCGGCGTGCCTGATCCCCGGTGACTTACAGTCGGGTGAATCTACATCGCTGAAAGCACCATGAAGGCCAGGATCAGTTTGCGCGCACGTATCGTCATGCTGGTGGTCGTGGCGATTGTTCCGCTGTTCGGCATGTCCATCTTCAAGGCGTTGCACAACGCCGACGCCGAGGTGGCGCGTGCCAAGGACGACCTGCGTTTCGCCGCGTCGCTGGCCGCGGCCGGCCAGGAGCGGGTGGCCGATTCTGCGCGCCAGGTCCTGACGCTGATTGCGTCCCTGCCGGAGATCCAGGATGCCGGCAACACCGACTGCGACCGTTATTTTTCAAGCCTGTCCCGGCGGCTGCCGGAGTATGCCAACCTCGGCGTCGCCGGGCTGGACGGCCAGACCCGCTGTCACGCGCTGGGCAGCGGCCGGAAGGCCTATGTGGGCGACCGGGCCTACTTCCAGGATGCGATCGAACAACGCCGCTTTGTGGTCGGCAGCTTTGCGGTAGGCCGGCTGGCGAACAAGCCGGTCCTGACCTATGCCCTGCCGGTGATCGATACGGCGGACCGCATCACCGGTGTGGTGTTCGCCTCGTTCGACCTGGCCGAGATGGCCCGGCTGGTCGATGCCATCCAGCTGCCCATGGGCGCTGCCCTCGGCATCCAGGACCGTGAAGGCGCGCTGCTGGCGGGCAAGCCGAAACTCCCCATCAATGTCGGCGACAAGGTGCGCAGCCCGGTGTTGCAGGAAGCGGTGCAGAGCCTGAGCACCGGTGTCCGCGAAGGGCCGGACGGCGCCGGCCACGAGCGCGTCTGGGCCTTCAGGCCCAGCAGCCCGCGTACCGAGGCGGCGGTGTTTGTGTCCGTCAGCATGGACCGCGGACTGATCGTGGGCCCGGGTCACCGGCAGTTGTGGCTGGAGCTGGCGGTGCTGGCGCTGGTCGCTTTCCTGGGCGCGTGGGTCGCCTGGATGATTGGCGGCAGCGGCATTGTCGGGCCTGCGCACCAGATTCTGTATGCGACGCGCCAGCTCGAACAGGGCCGACTCGGCGTTCGCATACCGCTGCGCAAGGACCGCACGGCGGGCGAGTTCGGCAAGATCGCGGCCAGTTTCAACCTGATGGCCGATTCGCTCGAGCAGCGCGAGCGTGATGTGGAAAACGAGCTGGCGCGCAGCCGCCAGGCCTACGCGACGCTGGAGCTGACCGTCAACAGCATGCAGGAAGGCCTGATGGCGGTCGACACCACCGGCCGTCTGCTGCTGATCAACGAAACCGCTTCGCGGCTGTTTGCCATCGACGACCTGTCCATGGTGCTGTCCCCGCGCTGGCCCGAACGCCAGGGCCTGTTTGTGCCGGGCACCCAGGCCTTGTACGCGTTCGACCAGTTGCCCCTGTACCTGGCCCTGCAGGGCGAAAGCGGCGGCCCCCTGCACATCCTGGTGCGCAACGAACAGGAGGCCGGCGGCCGGCTGATCAGTTGCAGCTACCGACCCATGCGTGGCCCGGACAGCGTGGTCGGCGCCCTGATGGTCTTCAGCGACATCACCGACGTGGAGCGCCTGCAGCTCGAGCAGACGCGCAGCTACGAGCAGTTGCGCGAGGTCCAGCGCAAACTGCTCAATGCCCAGCGCCTCGGGCGCATCGGCAACTGGGAGCTGGACCTGGGCAGCGGGCTGCTCTGGTGGTCCGACGAGGTGTACGAACTGTATGGCCTGGCGCGCGAGCAGTTCGACGGCCATCCCGACACGGTGCTACGCCTGATTCATCCCGACGACCGCGCCGACTACGACCGGCTGCGCCAGGTGGCGATGCGGGACGGCCTGCCGCTCGATGTCGAATACCGCATCATCACGCCGGACGGACAGACCCGCTGGATCCACCAGATCGGCGAGCCGCACGCTGACGCGCAGGGCAGCGGCATCCTGCGTGCCGGCGTGGTGCAGGACGTCACCAGCCGCAAAACGGCGCAGCAGCTTGCCGCGCGCACGACAGAGATGCTCAAGCGCACCGGCGACATGGCCAAAATCGGCGGCTGGGAGGTGGTGCTCGACGGACTGCAGCCGGTGTGGTCGGAGCAGGTCTACCGCATCTACGAGGTGGAGCCGGGCACCCCGTTCAGCGTGGCGCAGGCCATGGCCTGTTATGCGCCGCAGGCACAGCCGGCGCTGCGGGCAGCGGCGCGGGCCGCGGCGGAACACGGCACCTCCTGGGACCTGGAGCTGCCGCTGGTGACGATGAAAGGCCGGGCCCTCTGGGTGCGGACCCAGGGGCGCGCGCTGCTGCAGGACGGCCGTGTCACGCGGGTGGTGGGCGCGTTGCAGGACATCACCGCGCAGCATGATTCGCAGGAGCAGTTGCGCCTGCTGGGAACCAGCATTGCCCGCCTCAACGACATTGTCATCATCACCGAGGCCAGCCCGCTCACGGAGCCCGGCCCGCGCATCGTGTTTGTCAACGATGCGTTCGAGCGCCGCACCGGCTACCGGCGCGAGGAAGTGCTGGGCCGCTCGCCGCGCTTCCTGCAGGGGCCCAGGACACAACGCGCAGAACTCGACCGCATCGGCGAGGCCATGCGGCAGATGAAGCCGGTGCGCGCAGAACTGATCAACTACCGCAAGAATGGCGAGGAGTTCTGGCTGGACCTCGACATGGTCCCCATCGCCGACGGGAGCGGCCAGTTCACCCATTTTGTGGCCGTCGAGCGCGACATCACCAAACGCAAACTCGCCGTGCAGGCGCTGATCGAGAGCGAGCAGCGCTACGCCGCCCTGTTCGAGGCTGCGCCTGTGGCGATGTGGATCGTCGACAGCCAGACGCTGGGCTTCCTGGCGGTCAACCAGATTGCGCTGGACAACTACGGTTACAGCCGGGAGGACTTCCTGCGCCTGACGGTGTCCGACATCCTGTCGCCCGCCGAGCGCGCCGAACTGGCGCAGCATGTGGCGAAAACCAGTTCCGGCCTGGTGCATCGCTGGCAGCATGTGGACAGCCAGGGCCGGGAGTTTCCGGTGGAAACCCTGTCGCGCGCCATCACCTACCTGGACAAGGCGGCGCGGTTTGTCGTGGCGGTCAATGTCTCGGCCCAGGTCAGGGCCGAGAACGAGGTGCAGGCTTACCTCTTCACCTTGCAGCGCGCCGCCGACGCGACCCAGGCCATCACCGCCCATCACACCCTGGAAGCCACCATGCAGGAGACGGTGGACCAGGCGCGCGCGGTGGTGGGTGCGCACCAGGCGGTGGTGAGCCTGACCGCCCGCGGCGATTCCGCGCCGGCGATCAATGCCACCTCCTTTTCGGACCATTACGCCAACTGCCGGGACTTTGTGCAGCAGGCCCATGGCTGCGGCATCGCGCAGGCGGTCTGCCAGACCAACAGCCCGATGCGGCTGACACAGGCCGAACTGGAGGCGCAGCCGGGCTGGCAGCCGGTCGCGGCCGACCGTCCCGGCCCGCCGCCCATGCGCGGCTGGCTGGCCGTGCCCCTGACAGGGCGCCACGGCGAAAATGTCGGCTTGCTGCAACTGACCGACAAATACGAAGGCGATTTCAGCTTGCAGGACCAGTATGTGGCGGTCGAGCTGGCGCAGCTCGCGTCCATCGCGATCGACAATGCCCGGTTGTTCGAAGAGGTGCACCAGCTCAACCTGGGGCTGGAGGAAAAGGTCGCCGAACGCACCGCCGCGCTGGAACGCCAGGAAGCCCTGTTCCGCACCCTGGCCGAACAGGCGCCGCAGGTCATCTGGAATGCCGAGCCGGGCGGCCGCGTGACCTATGCCAACCGCAAGTGGTATGAGCTGATGGGCGGCACGACGGACGACTGGATGGGGCACAAATGGCTGGGGGCCGTGCATCCCGACGACCTGCCCGACATGCTGGCCAACTGGCAGGCGGCGCGCGAGACACTGACGCCCTACACCGGCCTGCGCCGCATGCTGACCAGCGATGGCACCTACCACGTGATGTCCTACCGCGCCTCCCCGGTGCTCGATGACAGCGGGCAGGTGCTGTTCTGGGTTGGCATCGATGCCGACGTCACAGAGATCAAGGCCATCGAGGCGGCGTTGCGCCTGTCGAACCAGGAGCTCGAGGCTTTTTCCTATTCAGTCTCGCATGACCTGCGCTCGCCCCTGAACACGATCGACGGGTTCAGCCGCCTGCTGGCCAAACAGCTGGACCAGGGCTCGGCCACCGAGAAAGTCCAGCACTACCTGTCACGCATCCAGGCCGGCGTGGCGCAGATGGGGCGCCTGATCGAGGACCTGCTGTCCCTGGCGCAGGTCTCCCGCATGCAATTGCGCGACGAGACCGTGGATCTCAGCGCCATTGCGGGCGATATTGCCGATGACTGCCGCGGGCGCGATCCCTCCCGGGTGGCCGACATCAGCATCGAAGACGGGCTGCGCGTGCAGGGCGACGGCCGGCTGGTGCGCGTGGTGATGGAAAACCTCATGGGCAACGCCTGGAAGTTCACTTCACAGCGGCCACGCACTGTGATCAGCGTCGGGCAGACCCGGGTTGAAGGCGGCGTCACCGCATTTTTTGTGCGCGACAACGGCGCCGGCTTCGACATGGCGTATGCCGACAAGCTGTTCAACACCTTCCAGCGCCTGCATGCGGTCAGCGAGTTCCCGGGCACCGGCGTGGGCCTGGCGACGGTGAGCCGCGTGATCGGCCGGCATCGCGGCCAGGTATGGGCCGAGTCCGCGCCGGACCAGGGTGCCACCTTCTTTTTCACCTTGCCGGGCGCGCCGGCCGCCTGAAGGCGGCAGCGTCTGGTCTTCCCAGGTCCGCCGGCGCTATTCTTTTGATAGCTGCCAACGCTCGTCAATGAAGGGCTTGTCGCAGTTTTGTTGATGAATGCCGGGCCGCCCCGTTGTGAAAAATAACCAAATTGATAGATAAGCCATCTCATTGATTAAATTCGCCAAATCTATTAAATTTCAATTTCTTTCTTTTTCGGGTCCTATCCATGCCGGGCGAGCCCCAGACCTTCGAGAGTGCCATCACCAGCACCGACTTCTCCAGTGACGACTATTGCGGCACCACCTATGCCGCGAAACTGCTGGGCCTGTCCGTGGCCACCGTGCAGTCCCTGGTTGAAAAAGGGGAAATCGAGGCCTGGAAAACCCTGGGCGGCCATCGGCGCCTGTCGCTGCGGGCCATCAACGCCTACCTGCAGAAAAACAGCCCGCAACTGGCGCCGGCCGACCCGGACCCGCGCAGCCGCCTGAGCGTGCTGGTGGTGGAGGACGACGAAGACGCGCGCGAACTCTACAAGGCCCAGTTCGACGAGTGGAACATGCCGGTGGATTGCAGCTTCATGCCGTCCGCGCTGGAGGCGCTGATGGATATTGCCACCATGCGCCCCAACCTGCTGATCACCGACCTGAACATGCCCGGGGTGGACGGCATGGAAATGCTGCGCGCGCTCAAGCGCAACCAGCAACTCGCTTCCATGCAGATCCTGGTGATCAGCGGCCTGCCCAAGGAAGCGGTGGAAGAGCGCGGCGGCCTGCCGCCCAATTCGCACTATCTGGAAAAACCCATCAATTTCGACTGGCTTCATGGCTATGTGACCGCCCTGCTGGTGGCCAACCGCAAATGGCGCTGAAGCACCCGGGCTGAAAAGAGCGGAAGGTGCAGTCTCCACTGGCCGTGTTTCGCGCGTGGCTGCAGGCCCTCCGGCCGGGCCGGCCGCGTCCGGCCTGGGGGGACACGCTGGCGGGCGGCGGCGACATGGCGGACGCCGAGGGCTGGCAGGCCGGACTGGAACTGGCGACCCAGGGCATCCTGGTGCTGGATGAGGACTGGCGTATCACGGCGGCCAACAGCCTCGCCCGGGCCTTGCTGCATGCGCCGGGCGCCGGTCTGGCGGGCAGGGAGTTCTGGGACGCCCTGGCCGACGATGTCGCCGACGCCCACCGCGGCGCCTCAGAACAGGCCTTGCAGGACGGTGCCGCGCATGTGTTTGTCGTGCATGACCCGTTCGAGGACCGGTGGACCGAATACAGCCTGCGGCGCCATGGCAGCGGTGTGGTGGTGAACCTGCGGGACGTCAGCGACACCCGTCAGGCCCTGCTGCTGCTGCAAGCCAGCGAATTCTGCAACCAGAGCCTGTTCGACGGCAACACCCAGGCCATGTGGCTGTTTGATGCCGAATCCCTGCGTGTCCTCGCGCTCAACAAGGAGGCGGCCCTGTTCTACGGCCTGCCGGCCGACACGGCGGCGATGCCCCTGGCCGATGTATTTTTCCCCGACGGGGAAGCGGCGGCCTGGCTGGAGAGCCTGCCCGGCGGTGACTTCCAGCAGCAGATGCGGGTGTGTGCGCAGCGCCGGACCAACGGCGAGCAGGTGCTGGTGGAGCTGGCCTGCAGCACGGTGTTGTGGTTTGACCGGCGGGCCGTGCTGGTCAGCGTGGTCGACGTGGGTGAACGGCATTTTGCCGACACCCGCTTGCAGCAGCTCAATGAAGCGCTGGAGCAGCGGCTCGCCCGGATGGCGACCGAGCTGCAGCACAGCCGCCAGGAAACCGCCACCTTCACCCAGGCGATGTCGGACGACCTGAAGGCGCCGCTGCATGTGGTCAGCGGTTTTGCCGCCACGCTGGCCGAGCGTTATTCGGCTGCGCTCGACGAGCAGGGCAGGCATTACCTGTCGCGCATCCGGGCCAGCGCCCGCCAGCTGGCCAGGCTGTTCGACGACCTGCGCACGCTGGCCCATCTGCCCGGCGTGGCGATCAGCCCGGAGCCGGTGGATCTGGCGCCGGTGTGTCGGCGGCTGATCGATGACTGGCGCAAGCGCGAACCGGACCGGCAACTGGTGCTCGAGATCCCCGCGGCGTTGCCGGTGTTCGGCGACAGGAACCTGCTGCTCACCGCCATGGACTGCCTGCTGGACAACGCCTGGAAGTTCACCGGCCGCAAGGCGCAGGGCTGGATACAGGTCGCGTTGCTGCCGGCTTCATCCTCGGGCAACAGTGTGCTGGTGGTGGCGGACAACGGGGCGGGTTTCGACGCGGCATATGCCGACCGGCTGTTCACCGCGTTTCTGCGCCTGCACTCGTCCGCCGATTTTCCGGGGGGTGGCCTCGGCCTGGCCATTGTCAAGGGGGTGGCCGGGCGCCATGGCGGCACGGTCTGGGCCACCACGGCAGAAAGCGGCGGCGCCAGTTTTTTCATGGCGCTGCCGCAGGCACCGCGGGACAGCCCGGCCGTGGCGGCGCCGCACCTGCCGCCGCCGGATCAGGCGGGATCAAACCGGTAAACGCCGTCCTGGCCCAGCTGGCGCCGCAGCCGTCCCTCGAACCACAGGGCGTGCAGGTGGGCCACCGCCTCACCCATGGCAAATGTCGTCTGGTGCAGGTCCAGCGGGCGTTTGAACATCACCGGCAGGATGTCGGCGCCGCTGCAGGGGCTGGCCGCGCAGGCCTGCATCACCTCGGCCAGCCGCTCGCGGTGGTGCGCATGCAGCTGGGCGATGCGCGTGTGCAGGCCACGGAAGGGCTTGCCGTGCGAGGGCAGCACCAGCGTATCGGCATGCAGCGCCCCGAATTTGTCAATCGACTGGAGGAACAGCGCCAGCGGGTCGGACTCAGGCTCCACGTCGTAGACGCTGATGTTGGTCGAGATGCGCGGCAACACCATGTCACCGCTGATCAGCACCTTGAGCTCCGCGCATGACAGGGCGATGTGTTCCGGCGCGTGGCCGTAGCCGCTGATGCAGGCCCAGTCGCGCCCGCCGATACGGATCACCTGCCCGTCCATCATGCGGTGAAAGCTGGCCGGAACCGCCGGCACCAGGCCCGGGTAGTAGTTGCTGCGGCCGCGGATCTGCGCCAGGTGCTCGGGGTTGGCGAGCCCGTGCGAGGCAAAAAAGCCGGCCGAATTCTCCCCGCCGAAACCGGTGCTGCCGCGGATGCTGAGGCTGGCCGTGTTGTAGTCGGTGGCGCTGATCCACAGCGGGGCCTTCCAGCGCTCGCACAACCAGTGGGCCAGGCCGATGTGGTCGGGGTGCATGTGGGTGACGATCACGCGCAGGATGGGCAGGTCTTCCAGCTCGCCGGAAAAAATCTGCTCCCATTGCGCCCTGGCCTCGTCCCGGCTGACGCAGCAGTCGACCACGGTCCAGCCGCGCTGCCCGCCGATCTCGTCCCTGAGCAGCCACAGGTTGATGTGGTCCAGCGCAAACGGCAGGCCCATGCGTATCCATTTGACACCGGGCGCCAGCTCCAGCGTGGCGCCGGCGGCGGGCAGGGCGTCGCCCAGCGGGTAGAGAAGTTCTGCTTCCTGTGCATTCATCTTGTAAGATCGCCTGTCGGTTGACGTTTACGTTAACGTAAACTAAGACCCCATTACACCTGATTTACCGTCCGGTGGTCCCAAGCTTCTGTCACCCGGGTTTCACACACATGGCAAGC
Source organism: Polaromonas sp. (assembly GCA_030683705.1). Classification (GTDB taxonomy): domain Bacteria; phylum Pseudomonadota; class Gammaproteobacteria; order Burkholderiales; family Burkholderiaceae_C; genus Polaromonas. The sequence continues at coordinate 52,930 of JAUXPP010000118.1, forward strand.
ACCACGTATTCCATCAGCGATCTGGCCAGGGAGTTCGACCTGACGACGCGTGCCATCCGCTTTTATGAAGACATGGGCCTGCTGCAGCCGCAGCGCGAAGGCCCGGGCGGCCGCAGCCGCGTCTACAGCGCGCGCGACCGCACCCGGCTCAAGCTGACCCTGCGCGCCAAGCGCCTGGGCCTGAGCCTGACCGAGGCGCGGGAAATCATCGACACCTACGACAGCCCGCGCGACACCGGCCCGCAACTGACCAAGTTCCTGGCGGTGCTGGCGCAACACCGCAAGCAGCTCGAGGAGCAGATGGCCGACCTGCAGGCCAACCTGGAAGAGGTCAAGCTGCATGAAAAGGAAGCCCGCGCGCTGCTGGCCAAAACCGGCAAAGCCGCGCCCGCCCCCAAACCCCGGAAATGAGTCACCATGCCAGCCCCTGAATTCGAACCCAAAGACGGCGCCTATGCCGACCGCGTGCGGGCCAGCTTTGCCCTGCAGGGCGCGATGGGCACCCTGGGCGCCTCGCTCGCCGAGATCGCGCCCGGCCGCGTCGTGATCGAGCTGCCCTGGGCCGCCGCCCTGAGCCAGCAGCACGGCTTCCTGCACGCCGGCATGGTGGCCACGGCGCTGGATTCGGCCTGCGGTTATGCGGGTTTCACGCTGATGCCGGAAGGCGCCGGCGTGCTGACCATCGAATTCAAGATCAACCTGCTGGCGCCGGCCAAAGGCCAGCGCTTCCGCATGGTCGGCCAGGTCATCAAGCCCGGCCGCACCATCACCGTGACCGAAGGCCGGGCCTACGCCATAGCCGACGGCAACGAAAAGCTGGTCGCCACCCTGGGCGCCACGCTGATGACCATCACCGGACGCGACGACGTCAAGAACTGAACCTCAAGGAGACCCCATGAACAACCTGCCCGGACTCAACTTCCAGCTCGGCGAAGACATCGATGCGCTGCGCGACGCGGTGCGCGAATTTGCGCAGGCCGAAATCGCCCCGCGTGCCGCCGAGATCGACCGCAACGACCAGTTTCCGATGGACCTGTGGCAGAAGATGGGCAGCCTCGGCGTGCTGGGCATCACCGTCGGCGAGGAATACGGCGGCGCCAACATGGGCTACCTCGCCCACATGATCGCGATGGAGGAGATCTCGCGCGCTTCGGCCTCGGTCGGCCTGAGTTACGGCGCGCACAGCAACCTCTGCGTGAACCAGATCAAGCGCAATGGCACGGATGAGCAGCGCGCGAAATACCTGCCCAAACTGATCAGCGGCGAGCACGTCGGGGCATTGGCCATGAGCGAGCCCGGCGCCGGCAGCGACGTGATCAGCATGAAACTCAAGGCCGAGGACAAGGGCGGGTATTACGTTCTCAACGGCAGCAAGATGTGGATCACCAACGGCCCGGACGCCGACACCCTGGTGGTGTATGCCAAGACCGAGCCCGAGCTCGGCGCGCGCGGCGTCACCGCCTTCCTGATCGAAAAAGGCATGAAGGGTTTTTCGGTGGCGCAAAAGCTCGACAAGCTGGGCATGCGCGGTTCGCACACCGGCGAGCTGGTGTTCAGCAATGTAGAAGTGCCGATGCAGAACATCCTGGGCGGCCTCAACAGCGGCGCCAGGGTGCTGATGAGCGGGCTGGATTACGAGCGCGCGGTTCTGACCGGCGGGCCGCTGGGCATCATGCAGTCCGTCATGGACAACGTGATTCCCTACATCCACGACCGCAAGCAGTTCGGCACCTCCATCGGCGAGTTCCAGTTGATCCAGGGCAAGGTCGCCGACATGTACACCGTGCTGCAGGCCGGCCGCTCCTTTGCCTACACCGTCGCCAAAAACCTCGACATGCTGGGCAGCGAACACGTGCGGCAGGTGCGCAAGGACTGCGCATCGGTGATTCTCTGGTGCGCCGAAAAAGCCACCTGGATGGCCGGCGAGGGCGTGCAGATCTACGGCGGCAACGGCTACATCAACGACTATCCGCTGGGCCGGCTCTGGCGCGACGCCAAGTTGTACGAGATTGGAGCTGGTACGTCCGAGATCCGAAGAATGCTGATCGGGCGCGAGCTGTTTGCCGAGACGATGTGACTTCCAGACCTTGTCATTGCGGGCTTGACCCGCAATCCATGTTGACGAACCAGGGATGGATGCCGGATCAAGTCCGGCATGACACCCAAAGCAGGGGAAAATAGCACCATGACTTCTTCCATCACCGATCTCTTCAGCCACAACCGCGCCTGGGCCGGGCAAATGGAGCGCGAGCGCCCCGGCTTTTTCACCAGCCTGGTCAAGCAGCAAAAACCCAAGTACATGTGGATAGGCTGCTCGGACAGCCGGGTGCCCGCCAACCAGATCACCGGCCTGGAACCGGGCGAGGTGTTTGTGCACCGCAACGTCGCCAACATCGTGGTGCACTCCGACCTCAATGCGCTGTCGGCGATCCAGTTCGCGGTGGAGATGCTCAAGGTCGAACACATCATGGTGGTCGGGCACTACGGCTGCGGCGGTGTGCAGGCGGCGCTCGACGGCGCGCGCATCGGCCTGGCCGACAACTGGATACGCCACATCCAGGACGTGCGGCACCGGCACCGCCAGCTGCTCGACAGCCTGTCGGACGCCGTGCGTGCCGACGCGCTGTGTGACCTCAATGTGATCGAGCAGGTGGTCAACGTCTGCGTCAGCACCGTCATGGTCGATGCCTGGGCCAAGGGCCAGAAGGTCAGCATCCACGGCTGGGCCTTCGGCGTGCACGACGGCCTGCTGCAGGACCTGAAGATGACGATTTCCGATCCCGCGCAGCTCGATGACCTGTACCGCGCGGCGGTCGAACGTGTCTGGGATACACGCCGGGCCGCCTAGGCCACGAACAGCGCCATGTTCCCGCAGCGCCTCGACTCGCCGCTCGCCTACGACATCGCCAAGGCGATGATGGACGGCTTCAACCGGCACTACCAGCTGTTCCGCAGCGAGTCGGCGCGCGCCAAACACCGTTTCGAAACCGCCGACTGGCACGGCCAGCAGCGCGCGCAGCGCGAGCGCATCGAGTTCTACGACCTGCGCGTGCGCGAGGCCTCGATGCGGCTGGAGCGCGAGTTCAAGGCCGGCGAGCTGCCCATGGACGTCTGGCAGCAGATCAAGCTGCATTACATCGGCCTGCTGGTCAATCACCACCAGCCCGAGCTGGCCGAGACCTTTTTCAACTCGGTGACCACCAAGATCCTGCACCGCAGCTATTTCCAGAACGACTTCATTTTTGTGCGGCCGGCGGTCAGCACCGAATACATCGAAAACGACGAACCGGCGGCGAAACCGACCTACCGCTCCTACTACCCGCAGCGCGGCACCTTGCAGGACAGCCTGGTCGCCATGGTCAGGGACTTCGACCTGCGGCTGGAGTTCGAGGACCTGGAGCGCGACGTGGCGCATGTGGTGCAAGAGCTGGCCACGCGCATCGGCGAGGTCAAGCTGCGCGCCAACTTCCAGATCCAGGTCCTGTCCAGCCTGTTTTTCCGCAACAAGGGCGCCTACATCGTCGGCAAGCTGATCAACGGCTTCAACGAGCTGCCGTTCGCGCTGCCGCTGCTGCACAGCCAGCCCCCCGACGGCGCGCCGCAGGCCGCCACCGAGGGCATCTTCGGCCAGTCCACCCCTGGCAAGCTGGTCATTGACGCCATGCTGGTCGGCGAGGACGACCTGCTGATCCTGTTCAGTTTTGCGCGCGCCTACTTCATGGTGGACATTGGCATCCCCTCGGCCTATGTGCAGTTCCTGCGCAGCATGATGCCGCGCATGCCGCGCGCCGAGATCTACAACGCGCTGGGCCTGGCCAAGCAGGGCAAGACGCTGTTTTATCGCGACTTCCTCTACCACCTGCGCCATTCGACCGACCGCTTCCGCATCGCGCCCGGCATCAAGGGCATGGTCATGCTGGTGTTCGACCTGCCGTCCTTTCCCTATGTGTTCAAGGTGATCAAGGATTTCTACCCGCCGCCCAAGGACACCACGCGCGAGCAGATCAAGGGCAAGTACCTGCTGGTCAAGCAGCACGACCGCGTCGGCCGCATGGCCGACACCCAGGAGTACAGCGAGGTGGCCTTCCCGCGTGCCCGCTTCGACGACAGCCTGATCGCCGAGATCGAGAAATTCGCGCCCAGCCAGCTCGAGATCAGCGACCGCGACGGTGACGGCCAGCAGGAAGTCATCATCAAGCATGTCTACATCGAGCGCCGCATGATCCCGCTCAACATCTATCTGCAGGAGGCCTTCGACGCCGGTGTCGACGAGCCGTTTGCCAGGGGCCAGATCGAACGCGCGGTGGTCGAATACGGCAACGCCATCAAGGACATGGTCGCGGCCAACATCTTCCCCGGCGACATGCTGTTCAAGAACTTCGGCATCACGCGCCACGGCAAGGTGGTGTTCTACGACTACGACGAGATCGAATACATCACCGACTGCAACTTCCGCAAGGTGCCGCAGCCGCGCAACGAGGAAGAGGAAATGAGCGGCGAGGTCTGGTATTCAGTCGGGCCGCACGACGTGTTCCCCGAGACCTTCGCGCCCTTCCTGCTGGGCAACAGCGCGGTGCGCGAGGTCTTCATGAAGCACCATGCCGACCTGCTGGACGCCGCCTTCTGGCAAAGCCACAAGGAGCGCATCGCCGCCGGCCACGTGTACGACGTGTTTCCCTACGAGCAGGAGCGCCGCTTCATGCGCAAATACCCGGCCGCCAGCGCGGCGCACGCCTGAGGCAGCCCCATGCGCGACTTCTGGGAATACGCGAGTTTTGTGGTCACCGCGCTGGCGCTGCCGGTGGCGATCTTTTTCTTCATGCTCGAGCAGCGCAAGGAGCGCAACAACGAGGAGGAAGAGGCCTACCAGCTGCTGTCCGACGCCTACAACGACTTCCTCAAGGTGGTGCTGGCCAACCCCGACCTGCACCTGCGCACCAACGAGCCGCTGGAGAGCCCCACGCGCGAGCAGAACGAACGCACCATGATCATCTACGACATGCTGATCTCGCTGTTCGAGCGCGCCTACATCGTCGCCTGGGACGAAGACATGAGTGAGGTCGAAGCGCGCCGCTGGAACAGCTGGGACGACTACATGCGCGAGTGGTGCCAGCGCGAAAGTTTTTTCAACGCCTTGCCGCTGCTGCTGCGCGGCGAGGACCCGGGTTTCCAGAAATACATCCTGCGTGTCGCCGAGGAAGAGCGCGGCACCGTGATCCAGCTTGTTTAACTCACCGTTTTTTAAGGAGAAAACCATGTCCACATCCACCACCGATTCCATCGTTATCCTCGGCGCGGCCCGCACCCCCATGGGCGGCTTCCAGGGCGATTTTTCCAGCCTGTCGGCGCATGACCTCGGTGGCGCCGCCATCAAGGCCGCCATCGAACGCTCCGGCATCGCGCCTGAAAAAGTCGACGAAGTGTTGTTCGGCAACTGCCTGATGGCCGGCCAGGGCCAGGCACCGGCGCGCCAGGCCGGCTTCAAGGGCGGCCTGCCCGCCAGCACCGGCGCCGTCACCCTGTCCAAGATGTGCGGCTCCGGCATGGAAGCCACCCTGCTCGCGCACGACCAGTTGCTGGTCGGCAGCCGCGACGTGATGGTGGCCGGAGGCATGGAGAGCATGACCAACGCGCCGCACCTGCTGCTCAAGGGCCGCAGCGGCGTGCGTATCGGCCACGACCGCATCTTCGACCACATGATGCTGGACGGCCTGGAAGACGCCTACGAACCCGGCCGCGCCATGGGCACCTTCGGCGAGCAGTGCGCCGACAAGTACCAGTTCACGCGCGAAGCGCAGGACGCCTTTGCCACCACCAGCGTGAACCGCGCCAAGGCCGCCACCGAATCCGGCGCCTTCAAGGCCGAGATCACGCCGGTCACCGTCAAGGGCCGCAGCGGCGACACCGTGATTTCCATCGACGAAGGCCCGGGCAAGGTCAAGCTCGACAAGATCCCCACGCTCAAGCCTGCGTTCAAGAAGGACGGCACCATCACCGCCGCCTCCAGCTCGTCGATCAACGACGGCGCCGCTGCGCTGGTGCTGGCGCGCGCGTCCACCGCGAAAGAACTGGGCGCCAAGCCGCTGGCCCGCATCGTCGGCCACGCCACCTTTGCCCAGGCGCCCGAGTGGTTCACCACCGCACCGGTGGGCGCCGTCAACAAGCTGCTCAAGAAGATCGGCTGGAGCGTCAAGGACGTGGACCTGTGGGAAGTCAACGAGGCTTTTGCCGTGGTGCCCATGGCCGCGATGAAGGAGCTGGGCATCAGCCACGACATCGTCAACGTCAACGGCGGCGCCTGCGCGCTGGGCCACCCGATAGGTGCCAGCGGCGCGCGCATCATCGTCACGCTGCTCCACGCGCTGCAGGCCCGCGGCCTGAAAAAGGGCGTGGCGACACTCTGTATCGGCGGCGGCGAAGGCACGGCCCTGGCCATCGAATTGCTATAAATTGAATAGCTGCTTACGCCCGCCAGTCAAGCGCTGGCGGCCTGTTTTGCTCGAAGGACGTCTGACATGAACACGGTTCTCGTCATTGGCGCCTCGCGCGGCATCGGCCTGGAGTTCGTGCGCCAGTACCGCGGCGCCGGTGCACGGGTGATCGCCACCGCGCGCGACGACGCCGGGCTGGCGCGGCTGAAGGCGCTGGGCGCGCAGGCGGTCAGGCTGGATGTGGACGAGGTATCCAGCGTCAGCGGCCTGGCCTGGCAACTCGATGGTGAAAAAATCGACGTGGCCCTGTATGTCGCCGGGGTGATGGCGGGCGGCGATGCGGGCGACCCACCGGCTGACCATGTGTTCGATCGGGTGATGCGCACCAATGTGCTGGCGCCCATGCGCGTGCTGCCGCAACTGACGGAAGTGTTGGCGCCTGGTGCCCGGTTGGTGGTCCTGTCGTCCCGCATGGGCTCGCTAGCGCTGCGCACCAATGGCAACAGCTGGCTGTACCGCGCCTCCAAGTCCGCCGTCAACTCGGTCGTCAAGGACATCTCGTTTGGCTTGCAGGGCAAAGCCATCTGCGTTGCGATGCACCCCGGTTGGGTCAAGACCGACATGGGTGGCGCTGGCGCCGATCTGGATGTCACGCAAAGCGTGTCGGATATGCGCAGCACCGTGGCCGGCCTGCGCGCGGAGCACAACGGCACTTTCATCAACCACGACGGCCAGGTTCTGGCCTGGTAAGTAGGAACAGGCCCTAACATGTTGCTCACACAAGACCAGCAAATGATCCGCGACGCGGTGCGCGACTTCGCGCAGGCCGAACTCTGGCCGAATGCCGCGGCCTGGGACCGCGAGCGCCACTTCCCCAAAGAAGCGCACCAGGGCCTGGCCGCGCTGGGCGCCTACGGCATCTGCGTGCCTGAGGAGTTTGGCGGCGCGAATCTCGACTACCTGACGCTGGCGCTGGTGCTGGAAGAAATCGCCGCCGGCGACGGTGGCACCAGCACCGCGATTTCCGTCACGAATTGCCCGGTAAACGCCATCCTGCTTCGGTACGGCAATGCCCAGCAGAAGAAGCAGTGGCTCACCCCGTTGGCCCAGGGCCAGATGCTGGGCGTGTTCTGCCTGACCGAGCCGCATGTGGGCAGCGACGCCTCTGGCCTGCGCACCACGGCGGTGAAGGAGGGCGATGGTTTCACCGCCGGGCCGCCCCAAGGTGAAACGCGCCCCCTCGGGGGGCAGCAAGGACACGTCAGTGCCGAGCGTGGGGGCGATTACTACGTCATCAACGGTGTCAAGCAGTTCATCACCAGCGGCAAGAACGGCCAGCTCGCCATCGTGATCGCGGTGACCGACAAGGGCGCTGGCAAAAAAGGCATGAGCGCCTTCCTGGTGCCCACCGACACGCCGGGGTATGTGGTGGCGCGCCTCGAAGACAAGCTGGGCCAGCATTCCAGCGACACCGCCCAGATCAACTTCGACAACTGCCGCATTCCGGCGGAAAACCTGATCGGTGCCGAGGGCGAAGGCTACCGCATCGCGCTGGGCGCGCTCGAAGGCGGGCGCATCGGCATCGCAGCGCAAAGTGTGGGCATGGCGCGCAGTGCTTTCGAGTTTGCGCTGGCCTACGCGAAGGAGCGGCAAAGCTTCGGCACCGCCATCTTCAACCACCAGGCGGTCGGCTTCCGGCTGGCCGACTGTGCGACCCAGCTCGAGGCCGCGCGGCAATTGATCTGGCATGCCGCCAGCCTGCGCGATGCCGGCCAGCCGTGTTTGAAGGAAGCCGCCATGGCCAAGCTGTTTGCCAGCGAGATGGCCGAACAAGTCTGCAGCGCAGCGATCCAGACCCTGGGCGGTTACGGTTATGTGAACGACTTTCCGGTGGAGCGGATTTACCGCGACGTGCGGGTTTGCCAGATTTACGAAGGCACGAGCGACGTGCAGAAAATCATCATTCAACGGGCGCTTTAGGCACACCCCCGTTGAGGCTCACTGCGTGTAGCCTCCTCCCCTCTTGCAGGGGGCGGCGCCTGCGGTCTGGCGAAGCCAGTCCCGCGGCGCCCGCTGGAATGAAGTCCAGGCGCTGGCTGCCGCGTCTAGGTCGTTAGCGCCACTGGCTCAGCGCGCTTCAGCATCTGAGGAAACAGCAAATGCCCGGCCTCCGCATCGCCCTCGCGCGCCGTGTTGCTCAGGCTGGCGCGCACCGCGCTGTCGTCCAGGCCCGGTTGTGTGCTGTGCGCATGGGCCACGATCTGCAGGGCCAGCGCGTCGAGTTGCGCCAGGTTGAGCCGCAGCCGCTCGGCGAACTGCGTGTTGTCCAGCGTGTCGTTGAGGCTGCGGTTCAGCTCCGCAAACCAGGGCAGGGACGACTGGTCCAGCATGCGCGGCGCATCGGGTGTGCGGCCGCCGGCGTCCCAGGCGCGCATGAAGTCCTGCATGGCCACGTTGAGTTGTTGCACCGCCTCCAGCGGCTTTTGCAGCCGGCCCATGGCGCTGATGTCGACCAGCTTGTTCTGGAAATAAAGCTGGCACATCACGCCCCAGTAATAGGTGTAGTCCCACAACACCTTGATGGGCATGACCTCGGCATTGCCGAAGATCGCGTACTGCCCGGTGTACATCGGCAGCATGTTGCGGTACAGCGAGAAGTACACCGACTGGTAGATGTCGGCATACATGGCCACCGGCCTCCCGGTGATGTCCTGCGCCACCAGTTCGGTGATGAAACTGTTCGATATCGCGATGAAGTCGCTGCCCGGTGAATAAAACGGGTCGAGGAACAGCCCGGCCTCGCCGGTCAATGCCCAGCGGCCCTGGCCGTCCCAGACCTGCTTGCAGCCGTAGGAAAAATTCTTGAAGAAGGCAAAGTCCTGCAACTGCGCGCGCCGGCCGTCGAGCTCGGCAAACAGCTGCGGCTGGTGGATGGCAAACCAGTCCATGGCCTTGTCGAAGGTGTTCATGGTGTCGATAGGGTGCGTGACCGCGTCGCAGACGATGCCGACCGAATGCGAGCCCGAGGCCAGCGGGATCAGCCAGGTCCAGTAACCGTCGCCGCACAGGTGGTTGGTGGACAGCCAGCGCTTGGGCGGGTCGCAGCGCGCCAGCCAGTCGCGGTCGCTGGACCAGTCGTCCACATCGAGCTTGCTGGCGATGCGAAACCAGATCGCGTTGGCATCATGGTCATTGGCTTCGGCCAGCCCGAGCTTGCGCTTGAGCAGGCCGGCGCGGCCGCTGGCGTCCACCAGCCAGCGCGCCTGCAATTCGTGTTCGGCGCCGCCGTGGGTGTAGCGCACCTGGTGCAGGCTGTCCGGTTGCGCCGCATCGGCCAGCTGCACGGTTTTGACCATGGCGCCGTCTTCAAAACGGATGCCACGCTCCAGCGCGAGCCGGCCCAGTTCGTTTTCAAAGATGCCGCGGTCCAGCTGGTAGGCCGGCGTGGCCAGGAAGGTGCTGGCGCCGAGTTCGGTCACCGCATCAATGTCTTCCCGACCGTCGTTGAAGAAAAAGCGGAAGCCGAACTTCTTGAGTTGCGCGGCCTGCAGGTGCGGCTTCAGTCCCAGCACATCGGCGAAATAATGCGCACCGATCTCCACCGTGGACTCGCCGACCTTGTGTGCTGCCAGCGGCACCGGGTGCGCGCGCCGCTCCAGCACCACGATGTCGAGGTCGGCAAAACGCTGGCGCAATTGCAGCGCCAGCGACAGGCCGGCCAGGCCGCCGCCCAGAATCAGGACGCGCTGGCCGGTCATGGCGTGGGGCATATCGGGTTGTTCGGTCATGGAGATGGGTGATTGGCGAGGCGGCTGTAAAAGCCCCACCCTAGCAGACCTTAAAATTCCGGCAATACCCCCATGATTGATGCGTCAATCCGGGGCCGCGTCCGTCCAAGCCCCCTCAGGAGAGCTCCATGCCCATCACCAAAGGATTCCGCGCCCTTGTCGACGAGGCCATGGCCCAGGTCAAAACCTACAGCGTCGAGCAAGCGCGGGCCAAAATGCACGATCCGCAGGTGCAGATCGTCGACATCCGCGACGTGCGCGAGCTCGGTCCCGGCACCGTGGTCGGCAGCTTTCATGCGCCGCGCGGCATGCTGGAGTTCTGGGTGGACCCGGCCTCGCCTTACTTCAAGCCGCTGTTCGCCGACGAGGGCAAGGAGTTTGTCCTGTTCTGCGGCGCCGGCTGGCGCAGCGCGCTGGCCGCCAAAACCCTGCAGGACATGGGCATGACGAATGTCGCCCACATCGACGGCGGTTATGCCGAATGGGTCAAGCAGGGCGCGCCGACCGAAACCCTGGAAGAGCGCAAGGCCAGAACCAGCAGCTGCGGCTGATGCCGCCGCCTTCCGTATCCGCTTCGGCGCCTTGCCCCTGCGGCCGAACCGGCCCGGCCAAGCAGGCGCTGAGGCTCGATGCCTGCTGCGGCCGTTTTATCAACGATGTCGAGGCCGCGCCGGACGCCGCGTCGCTGATGCGTTCGCGTTACACCGCCTTTGTGCTGGAGCGCGCCGACTACCTGCTCGCCACCTGGCACGCCAGCCGGCGCCCGCCGTCCATCAGTTTCGATGCCGGCGTGAAATGGCTGGGCCTGGAAGTGCGGCAACACCGCGTGCTGGACGCGACCCACGCCGAGGTCGACTTTGTCGCGCGCCAGAAAAGCCCCGGCCAGCCGGCGCTGCGTTTGCACGAACGCAGCCGCTTCGTGCGGGAGGGCGAGGGTGCCGGCCGTTGGTACTATGTGGATGGCGACCTCCTGTGAGTAATGCGTCAAATGGGTCCCTGGCCCTTTCTGGACAAGCGTGGAAAGCTATCAAATACGTAGCATGAAAGGAATGTGGTGCTGAAATTCGATGCGGTGTTGTTCGACTGTGACGGTGTGCTGGTGGACAGCGAAACCATCACCAACGGCGTGTTGCGCGACATGCTCGAAGAGATGGGCTGGACGCTCACGGCCGAAGAATGCATGCGCCTGTTCATCGGCAAGGCGGTGAAGGACGAGGCCGCGCTGATCGAGGCCAGGACCGGCCAGGCCCTGACCCGCGACTGGATGGACCGCTTCCGCGAGCGCCGCAACCTCGGCATCGAGGCCGGCGTCAAGCCGATACGCGGCGCGGTGGAGGCCGCCGCGGCCATCCATGCGCTGTATGCGGGCCGCATCGCCTGCGCCTCCGGCGCCGACCGTTACAAGGTCGAGCTGCAGATCGACAGGTGCGGACTCAGGCCCTACTTCGGGGACCGTGTCTTCAGCGGCCACGAGATGCCGCGCTCCAAACCGGCGCCCGATGTCTACCTGGCCGCGGCCGCGGCGCTGGGCGCGGACCCCAGGCGCTGCGCAGTGATCGAAGACACGGTGACCGGCGTGATGGCCGGCGTGGCGGCCGGGGCCACGGTTTTCGGCTACAGCCCGGCCGAGGCCGGCCACGATGCGCCGGCAGCCCTGCGCCAGGCCGGCGCCAGCCTGATCTTCACCGACATGGCCGGGTTGCCGGACATGCTGTGAACACCTGCTTCACGGCTAGCGGCCGCCGACGGGCGTCTGGCCATGACTGAGAGCGAGACCCGGGCGCGCACAGCCGTGCTGGCGCAGGCGCTGGAGAGCGACGATCCCCGGGGCGATCTGCTGAGCCTGGACGAGCGCAACACCGCCACACGGGCGGCGCTGGCTGCGCTTGGCGATGTCCCGGCGACGGGCCCGGCGGTGTCCGATGATCAGGTGGTCGCCACGCGTGCCAGACACCTGGTGGACCGGCTGGCGGCAAAACATCCGGCCCTGGGCGCATTGCAACGCCCGGGCGCGCTCTGGTCCGCGCTGGCGCTGGCGTGCCCGGTGCTGGCCTTGCTGGCAGGCATCGCCACCGACCGGATCGGCAATCCCTACCGGGTGGACCTGCTGTCTGCGCCCTTGTTGATCATCATCGGGTTCAACCTGCTGAGCTACTGCGTGCTTGCCGTTCTGGCCCTTCGGCAAAAGCCGCCGGCCCATGGGCCATGGCTGGCTTCGCTGCCGCAGCAAATCGACGCCTGGCGTTCGCGTCAGCGCGGGTCCGCCGCCCGGGTGATGGCGGGTTTTTATCAGCGCTGGCAGGTTCTGGCCGGCCACCTGATGGTGGATCGCTGGAAAACCGTGCTGCACCTGTCTGCCGCCGCCTGGGGCGCCGGCATCGCCCTGTCGCTGGCAGGACGCGGCTTGTTCGTTCAGTACAAGGTCGGCTGGGAAAGCACCTTCTTGAGTGCCGGCACCGTCCACAGCCTGCTGGAACTGATTTTCTGGCTGCCGACCCGGGTGTTCGACCTCACACCGCTGACCCTGGCCGAAGTGACGGCATTGCGCAATTTCCAGAACGACAGCGTGGCCGGTGCGCGCTGGGTCTGGTTGTACGTGGGGCTGACGGCCTTGCTGGTGATCCTGCCGCGGCTGCTGCTGGCCGCCTGGGCCGCAGCGCGCGCCCGCGCGGCGAGCCGCCAGTTGCGGGTGGACCTCTCGGCGCCGTATTTCCAGGCGGTGCTGGCTTCCATGCGCCGCGTCCGCCTGAAGATCGGTCTGGCCTTTGCCCAGGCCGTTACCCATGCGCAGTTTGTCAGCTGGGCGCGGCTGGTGGCGGACGATCCGCTGGCGCAGCAGCTGGCGATCTCGACGCCCGAGGGCGATTGGCTGCAGTGGGTGGAAGCGCCCGACGCCGCATCGCCGGTGGACTGTGTTTTGTCGATCGATACCGGGGAACTGCCTGACCAGCCCACGCCAGCGGCCTGGGCCGGCCGACCTACCGTGTTTGTTGCCGGCTACAAACTGGCGAACAGCTGGGAGTCATGGCCGGTGCTGACGCGGACGCTGGCCATCGCGACGGCTTCCGAAACCCATGCCGGGTGGGGCCGCCTCGAGGGTCGGCTGCAGCAGGTGCAGCAGCAGCGTTTTGAACACAGCATGGCCGCGGTCGCGGGCTGTTTGTCCAGAGTGGCGCTCGACATCCATGGCGGCACCCCGGTGAGCGCCATCGAGACCGCGCTGGACGGGTTGTTTCTTGCCTTGCAGCAACTGCACCGCCTGGACCGGGCCACCGGTCTGGCCCTGGCGGGACAACTGGTGAAGTACAACGCCCCGCCTTCCGCCCTGGGGAAAAAATCGGCCACCGCCGCCGGCGCGGCCACCGGCGCGGGTGTGGGTGCAGCCGTGGATGCTTCTACGGGATTTCTGACGCTGGGCGCAGGTACCGCGGTGGGCGCGCTGCTGGGGGCCGGCATCGGCTGGATAGGCGCGCTGCGGCACAAGCAGGGTGTCGACGCCGACACGATGCAGCGCCTGACGGAAGCGGCCCTGCTGCTTTACATGGAGTGTTCCCACGCCGTTCGGGTGTATTCCGGAGCCGGCGGCGCCCGCAGCGACTGGCAAACCGCCATCACCCGGGAAGTCGGGCAGCGCAAGGCGCGCCTGACGTCCCTGTGGTCCTTGAAAGACAGTGCCCTGGCGGGCCGCGTCGCGGCCGAGGCGGCGACGGTGCTGGGGGAAACCATGCAGTCCGTCTGGGCGACGCTGTACCCCGCCACCGTGCCTGTGGAGGTGGTGGCTCCGGCCACCGGTTCCTGAGCGCCTGGCCTTCTCGCCCCCGCGGCGGGTTCATGCATCAAACAGGCCTCCAGCGCACGGCTGGCGTGCGTAGGCAGCTACTCAATTGATAGCGGCCTGAGGCCCGGAGAGCTCAGCCCGGACGCGACCCGGGAGCCCTGCCGGCGCTCAGTGCCTGAACTTCAGGTCTCGCGTGACGATGGCCAGGTCCACCGTGGTCATGCCGGTGTGGTCCCCGGGCTTGTAGCTGGCACGCATGCCCTCCGCCACGTCGAGCGCGCCGCTGGCCTGCAGGCCGCGCACGAAACTTTCGCGTGTCGGCTTGTCGCCGGCCAGTCGCAGTGCCATGACCAGCGCTTTCACGGTGGCGTAGCCTTCCAGGCTGCCGTAAGAAAACTCCTGGCCCGGCTTCTCGCGCGCGAACACCTCCTGGTATTCACGGGCGATCGCGCTTTTGCGTTCCCAGGGGCTGGGCATGACCTGCGAGAACACCATGCCGCGCGCGGCCTCCCCCAGGTGTTTGACCAGCTGTGCCGAGCCGGAGTTGACCCCGCTGAACGCCACTTTCAGGCCCATGGCCTGGGCGCTGCGAATCAGCTTTTCGTACATGCCGGTGCTGCCGTGGTTGATCACCAGCTGCGCGTTGACGCTGCCCAGGCGTTTGGCCATCTCCCCGATCTGCGCGTCGCTGATGTCCGACTTGAAGGGCAGTTCCGCCACCAGCGTCATGCCCAGTTCCCTGCACAGCAGCTTGATGTTCTCGAGGTGCTGCAGGCCGGTTTCACTGTCCGAGCGCACAAACGCCACGCGGGTCATGCCGGTCTTTTTGGCGTAGTCCAGCAGCGCGCGGAATTCCTCGCGGTGTTCGGCCCGCAGCGGAAACACCAGCGGCTGGTGCGGCCGGCGAAAGCCCGGCGAGCCGGCCATCGGGCCGAAGAAAGGCACGCCGGTTTCCACTGCGACCTTCATCACCGCGGTCGAGGGGCCGCCCTCGATCGAGCCGAACAGCACAAAGGCCTTGTCCGTGCCCACCAGCTGGCGTGCATTGGCCTCGGCCTGTGCCGGTTTGTTGTCGTCGTCCAGTGTCTTGAGGATGACGCTGCGGCCGAACACACCGCCGCGCTTGTTGGCCGACTGCAGGTAGGCCTGCGCCCCGGCCAGCACGGCCGTGCCGTAGTCGTTCTTGCCGCCCTGCAGGGTGATGGTCTGGCCGATCAGGATCTGGTTGGGGGTGATGCCGTCCACCGCATGAGCGGGCAGGGCCAACAGAAAAAACGTGGCCGCAAAGCCCGCGAAGCGATAGAACATGAGGGATTCCCTGACAATTTCTTACATGTTAGGCGCGGGCACCACGCCGCCGCTTGATATGAGTCAACGCCGACCTTCTGGGGCGCTGCGCGCGGCGGGAGCCTCCCGGGTTGTACGTCAAATCGGGGAGCGGGCCAATGATGGCGTGCGTGAGTAGCTATAAAAACAATAGCGATTTGGCGCGATCCATGGGGCGACCCGGACCCTGCCCGTCATCCCGGACGCGATCCGGGATCCATGCGTGCGCTCCGCCGCCGCTGGTTCGTGGCCATGGATGGCGGATCCGGTCCGCCATGACAAACGCGTAAGACGAGGCGAGATCAGGCCGGAACGTAGCGCAACCTGATCACATCCCCGCCCATCGGGTCATGGGCCACCAGGCGCAGCGGCGGCCGGGGTCCGGCGAAGTAGGGCCTGCCCTGGCCCAGCACGACGGGGTGCAGGTAGATGCGGTACTCGTCGATCAGGCCCAGCGCGGTCAGGCTGTGCGCCAGCTCGGTGCCGGCGACTTCGATCTCGCCCTCCGGCCCGGCCTTCAGCGCGCGCATCGCGGCCCCCAGGTCGCCTTGAACCAGGGTGGCATTGGGGCCGACCGAGCGCAGGGTGCGCGAGACCACCCACTTGGGTTGCCTGCGCCAGGCCGCCGCGAAGGCACGTCTGTCCTCATCCCATTCAGGGTGATCGTCATCCCAGTAAGACATGATCTCGTACATCTTGCGGCCGTACACGCTGCCCGCCTGTCCTTCAGCTTCCTTGATGAAGTGGCGGAACAGCGCGGGACCGGGCGCAAACGCCATATGGTCGACATAACCGTCCAGCGACTGGTTCATTCCGAACACGAGCTTGGCCATGGCTACTTTCCTTTCCTTGATAGCCCGGTTTATAGCCTGCCTGGGCATCCCGGGGGCGCCCCTGCCTTGTTTTTTCCCGGACGCCGGGTTTGTCATCTATGCCGGGCTCGATCCGGGATCCCTGCGCGCACCCGGCCGCCGTGGCGTCAAGCCAAGCCCGGCGGGCTGCCGCCCGCAAAACGCAGCGCCTGCAGCGCCGGGCGGCCCGTGCTAAGCTGCCAAGCCGACATTTTTCCAACTACTCCGAGTAAACCCTATGCCTGGATTGCTGCCCAACGTGGACCCCGACGGTCTGCTCGAATTCTCGGTGGTCTACACCGACCGCGCGCTGAATCACATGTCCAAAAGCTTCCAGGGCGTGATGACCGACATCTCCAGCATCCTGAAGGAGGTCTACAACGCCCCGTCCGCCGTGCTGGTGCCCGGCAGCGGCACCTACGGCATGGAAGCCGTGGCCCGCCAGTTCGCCCACGGCAAACACGTGATGGTGATCCGCAACGGCTGGTTCAGCTACCGCTGGACGCAGATCTTCGACATGGGCGCCATCCCCGCCTCGTCCACCGTGCTGAAGGCGCGCCAGACCGCCAAGGGCGCGCAAGCCCCGTGGATTCCGGCGCCGATTGCCGAGGTGCAGGCCGCGATTGCCAAAGAAAAGCCCGCCGTGGTGTTTGCCCCGCACGTGGAAACCGCTGCCGGCATGATCCTGCCCGACCACTACCTCAAGGCCGTGGCCGACGCCGTGCATGCCGTGGGCGGCCTGTTCGTGCTCGACTGCATCGCCTCCGGTGCCATGTGGGTGGACATGAAAGCCACCGGCGTCGACATCCTGATCTCGGCCCCGCAAAAAGGCTGGAGCAGCTCACCCTGCTGCGCCATGGTCATGCTCAGCGAACGCGCCCGCGCCGCCATCGACGGCACCACCAGCTCCAGCTTTGCCTGCGACCTGAAAAAGTGGCTGCAGATCATGGAGACCTATGAAAAAGGCGGCCACGCCTACCACGCCACCCTGCCGACCGACGCGCTTACGCGCCTGCGCGCGGCCATGAAGGAAACCCAGGCCTACGGCTTTGCCAAGGTGCGTGACGAACAGATCGCCCTGGGCGGCAAGGTGCGCAAGTTGTTCGAATCGCGCGGCCTGCCCAGCGTCGCCGCCGAAGGCTTCAAGGCCCCCGGTGTGGTGGTCAGCTACACCACCGACCCCGAGATCCAGTCCAGCAAGAAATTCCTGGCCGAAGGCCTGCAGACCGCCGCCGGCGTGCCGCTGCAGTGCGACGAAGGCGCCGACTTCATGACCTTCCGCATCGGCCTGTTCGGCCTGGAGAAGTGGCACAACGTCGACAAGACCGTCGCCAACCTGGCGGAGGCGCTGGACCGCATCGGCATCACGGAACAAGTGACCGAGGATGTGGCGGGCTGAGAAGCCTCCTGCTGATTAAAGAGGCTCCTCACGGGAGCCTTTTTTCATGGGGGACCGGATGCCCGAAAAGCGTCAACGTGTGTCTTTACATGCTTTAGGGGTGCTTGTTTTATATCGGTTTGATATAATTATTCCATGCACGTGATCTCCATCAAAATGCTTCGGGCCTTTTGGCAGAAGCATCCCGAGGCGGAAAACGTTTTGCGCGAATGGCACTCAGTGGTTGAGCATGCCGAGTTCAGGGACTTCAACCACATCCGCACGTTTTTCAACTCGGCGGACTATGTGCCACCGTTTACGGTGTTTGACGTCGGCGGCAACAACTACCGCGTGGTGGTCATCGTGCGCTACAGGTTCAAAAAAGTCTTCGTGCAACAGGTGCTGACGCACAGGGAATACGACAACTGGAACAAGCTCTACCGGAAAGGCAAGGTGTAAACATGCAAACAGCACGCACTCCAACCCGCAAGCCCATCGATGTGCCGGCCCTGCAGGCGTCCTGGCAGGCGTTTGACACCCAGGCGCACCTGCGGCCGATTCGCAGCGAGGCCGACTACGAACACATGCTCGCCATCATGAATGCGTTGCTGGCGGTCGCTGGAGACGATGAAGACCATCCGCTGTCCGGCTTGCTGGATCTGGCCGCCGACATGGTGTCTCGCTACGAACAGCAGCACCACGCGATAGACGCTGCCGATCCCAAGGACGCCCTGCGGTTTTTGATGGAGTCACGCGGCCTGAAGCAGGACGACCTGTCGGCCATTGTTCCGCAAGGCAATCTGTCGGCGATTCTGGCGGGCAAGCGAAAGATCAGCGCTGCCATGGCGGGCAAGCTGGGCGCGTTTTTTGATATCAGTCCGGCGGTGTTTGTGCCCAGGTGATCGGCATACGTCAAAAAGGCTTCCCGGGTGGAAGCCTTTTTTCATGGGGCAAATGTCATGTCGAAACGCTGTCCAGCCGTTCGTCGTAGGTGTGTGACCATCAACCAAAGGAAATTCATGCAATACCTCTGCCTCGCCTATTACGACCCCGAAAAAATGGACGCCATGGACCCCGCCGACATGCAGGCGCTGGTGGAAGCCTTGCCCGCCAAGGACGCAGCGCTCCAGCAAACCGGCAAGCTGGTCTGGAACGGCTCGCTGCAAGGCCCCAAAGCCACCTTCGGCCTGCGCCCGCGCGGCGGCAAACCGCAAGTGACCGACGGGCCTTATGCCGAAGCCAAGGAAATGGTGGGCGGTTTTTTTGTCATCGAGGCGGCTGACAAGGAAGAAGCGATACGCATCGCCTCGCTGCATCCCGCGGCGACGCTGGGGGAACACATCGGCTGGGGGATCGAGGTGCACCCGATTGGGACCTGCTCGGTCAAGAAATAGCTCGGCTTCGGATTTAGTTGCCTATGGCTGCAGGTTAATTGTTTCTGTCGCGTCCTGATCAATTGCCTGCCAGTGCATTTGACACCATTGCGATAAGATTTTACGACGACCCCCTGACCAGGGGGTTCGTCGCACATGTGCTTCGTCAAGGATCCAGCTATCTGCTGGTGGCTGCTTCAGCACACGCCAATTCAGAGCCCCATTCGATAGGCGGATCTCAGCTTCACCACGCCCTTTAGTCTTGCTAAAGCTACTGGTGAAATGAACTACTGCGCCGTTGGCGTCACGCTTGCCGACGAGCCAGGAAGCGTCGACCCGTTGCCCGGATATTGCCGTCAATTGGCCACACACGAGATTGCGGCGTTCGAGCAGTTCCAACGAGAAGCCCTCTGACTTTCGAGTTTCCCACGCTCCTTCAAGCGTTGCGGCGCTGGCATCTTCAGCCAATACCAACACAAATAGAAGAGCAATGAAACGCATGTTGTTTCCTCGTGCAGAAAAGGATGCTGGAATCTCACACGCTGGGCGAGAGTGTAGGGCAGGGGATCAAGGGCGCACCCGATGGGTGGCTTGATCAGGCTTTA
This sequence comes from Polaromonas sp., assembly GCA_030683705.1. Classification (GTDB taxonomy): domain Bacteria; phylum Pseudomonadota; class Gammaproteobacteria; order Burkholderiales; family Burkholderiaceae_C; genus Polaromonas. The sequence goes on from JAUXPP010000118.1 coordinate 72,460, forward strand.
TAGCTGCAGTCGGCGTGCTGCATGGCCATAGGCAGCTCGCTTTGCTGTCAATCTGGGTCTTCGTTTAAAGACGCAGCAAAAATTGCATCAACGACCGTTACTCAAATGCTGGATTCGTCCGTCGTTTCAGCAGTGCAAAAGATTTGCGAAGATATTTGGACTGCATCGAAATGACGAAACCCAGATGCTTTCAAAACCAGTTTTAGGCTGTTCAGGGTGACCTCAAGGCCTGAAATACTCCTGCACCGTCTCCCAAGCCACGGTCTGCAGATGTTTCGCAATCGCCGGGTCCAGCCCGGCGGTGTACTTCAGGTCGATTGGTGAAGCCTTGAACAAGGTCGCGTAGGTCACGCAGGCGGCCCGGTAGCTGGCGACCACGCTGGGGTGGCGCAGGTCTGCACGTACAGGTTCAGCTCAGGCATATCGGCGATCGACTTGCCGAGGGCCAGGCTTGCAGGAATCACGAGTGCGTAGTTGTCGTTGCCGGCCTGGGATGTAGGCCTCGGCGAGTTGAGCCAGAACGGTGTAAGGTCGCTGGCTGCGCTACAGCGACAACCCGGAGAACACATCATGAGCACAACCCCACCCCCCACCGGCCTTCAACTCCAGTCCTTGGTCACGCCCGAGGGCGAACTGCGGATTTCACTGGTCGCCGTGCCCACGCCTGCCCCTGCCGCCGACGAGGTGGTGGTGCGTATCGAGGCCACGCCCATCAACCCCTCGGACATCGGCCTGCTGTTCGGCGCGGCCGACATCAGTACTGTCAAGCTCTCGGGCACGGCCACGCAGCCGGTGGCCACGATGCAGATCCCGCCTGCGGCCATGAAGTCCATGGCCGGTCGGCTCGGCCAGGCGCTGCCGGTCGGCAACGAAGGCGCGGGCGTGGTGATCGCGGCCGGCAGCGGCGCGGCCGCGCAGGCGCTGCTGGGCAAAACCGTGGCCCTGCTGGGCGGCGCGATGTATGCACAGTACCGCTGCGTGAAGGCCGAGCAATGCCTGCTGCTGCCCGAAGGCACGACGCCTGCCGAGGGCGCGTCCTGTTTTGTCAACCCGCTGACGGCGCTGGGCATGGTCGAGACCATGAAACGCGAAGGCCACACGGCGCTGGTGCACACGGCCGCGGCGTCCAACCTGGGCCAGATGCTCAACCGGATCTGCCTGAAGGACGGCATTGGCCTGGTCAACATCGTACGCAAGCCGGAACAGGCGGCACTGCTGAAGGCGCAGGGTGCGAAGTACGTCTGCGACGCCACGGCACCGACATTCATGGAAGACCTGACGCAGGCGCTGGTGGCTACCGGCGCCACGCTGGCCTTCGACGCCACCGGCGGCGGCAAGCTGGCCGGGCAGATCCTGAGCGCGATGGAAGCCGCGCTGAACCGCACGGCGAAGGAGTACAGCCGCTACGGCTCGACCACCCACAAGCAGGTGTACATCTACGGCGGGCTGGACACGCGCCCGACCGAGTTCAACCGCAGCTTCGGCATGGCCTGGGGCATGGGCGGCTGGCTGCTGTTTCCGTTTTTGCAGCGCATCGGCGCGGACGCGGCGCAAGCCCTGCGCCAGCGCGTGGCCAACGAACTCAAGACCACCTTTGCCAGCAGCTATTCGAAAGAGATCTCACTGGTGGAGGCGCTGCAGCCCGCAGAGATCGCGGTCTACGGCCAGCGCGCGACCGGCACCAAGTACCTGATCAATCCCGCCAAGGCTGCAGCCTAGCCGGTTTGCTATTGTATTGATAGCTTCTTACGCACGACTGGCGGACGCTGGAGGCCAATTTACCTCGTAAGCATCGGCGAGCTGGCCTTGTCTGGTTCCGGGGGTGTCAAGCCGGCCAGAGCGCCCGCGCACTCATCAGCAGGCCCGCCGCCATGGCGACGGCACCGGCGGCACGCGCCACGCGGTCCCCATCGGGCGCCAGCCGTTCTGCCGTGATGGCCGCCGTGACGATCACCATGACCCGCAAGTCCATCACACCAGAAACCAGCAGCAGGGTGGTCAGGCCGGCACAGGAAAAAACGCAGTGCCGGCCCAGCCGCAGGCCATGGCGCCAGGCGGTGCCGGCGTGCGTGGGTAACTGCGCGGCTTGTTGCCGGCAACAGCTCAGGTGGCGCGCCTTCCACGCCGTGAACTGGAAGGCACCTGCCAGCATCACCACCAGCCCTGACAGCGCGGGCACGGCACGCGCCACCGTGTTCATCTGCAGCAGCACCTGCGTGAGCAACGCGCCCAGCGCGAAGATGATCGCGCCCAGCACGGCCCACACGAAGAAGTAGCCCGCACCGGCCACGGTCGCCAGCCCGGGCCGGTACTCGCGCCATGCAGGCAGCAAGGAAGGCGACATCATCGCGACCATCATCACCACCCACATGCCGGTGAACGATGCGGCGGCTTCGGCCCAGCTTTGCCCGCACATCGGCATCCAGGCCGTGGACAGCGTCCAGCCGCCGGGCATGGGAACCTCGCCCATGTCCTGCATGGACAGGCTGCCCGCGATGGTCGCCGCCGTCGCCGCGGCAAACAGCAGCAGGCCGGCGCCGGGCACCAGCGGCAGCCGGCGAAGTGTTTCAGGCGCAGCAGGCATGGGCGGCGGGCGCCGGCGCGTTGTTGTATTCGTCATGGCGGCGCCACCAGATGCCGGTTTCGTTGCGGCCCAGCGGTGCGCGGTCCAGCCAGGCGTAGGAGCCCCAGATGCCGTCGACGCCGCGCGAGTAGGTCGAATAGCAGTGGTAAATTTCGCCGCCCTCGCGCACAAAGGTGCTCATTCCCGGGCGCTCGCGTGTGTAGGTGGCCGGGTCGGTGCCGGTGCCTGCCGCGATCTCGGCCACCGGGCCTGAGCCGCCGCCTTGCTGTCCGGCGCGCCACTCGAACTTGGGCTCACGGCGGAAGTTGTAATCGATGCCGTGCTCCCGCTGCTGCTCTTCGGTGAAGGACACTTTGAAGTCGTAGTTGAAGTCGCTGCCGAAGGAAGACGCCCAGGGAAAGGTCCAGCCCATGCGTCGCTTGAAGGCCTGCAGCTTGGCCAGCGGCGCGCGGGATACCGCGTGCAGCGTCACGTCGTGGTTGGCCAGGTGCAGCGCGAAGCCGTTGAAGCCGTCGGCAATCATGGAGCACGAAGGGCAGCCGGCTTTGTAGTCGGGCCCGAACATGAAGTGGTAGACCATCAGTTGCGAGCGGCCCTGGAACAGCTCGTCCAGTGTGGCCTTGCCGGCGTCGGTGTCGGTGTCGAAGGTGTAGGCCTTGTCCAGCCGCACCCAGGGCAGTTGCTGGCGCTGCTGCGCGAGCGCGTCGCTGCGGCGTGTGAAGTCTTTTTCGGCGGCGAGTAATTCAAGGCGTGCGGCCATCCATTCATCGCGTGTGGCTGTGGTGTGGGTTGTCATCGCTGTGTTCCTTTCAAGGGGTTGTTGATCAAGCGCGGGCTTATAGTAAGAACGATCATGCGAAGAGTGAGAGTGACAAATCTGGCGGGATTGCGATGGACGCGCTGATCACCGCCGCCGGTGTCGCGCTGGCCGCCGGTGATGTGCTGGGTGCACTCCAGCGTGTGGCCCTGCGCAATGACGCGCCGGCACTTGCGCTGCGCGGCATCGCGATGGCGCGGCTCGGGGACCTGCCGCGGGCCACGCTGTTGCTGCGCCGTGCCGCGCGCGCTTTCGGATCGAAAGAGGCGGTGGCCCGCGCGCGTTGTGTGGTGGCCGAGGCCGAGATCGCCCTGGTCTCGCGCGACCTGGGCTGGCCGGCCGCGGCGCTGGATGCGGCCCGCGCCACGCTGCAAGCCCACGGCGACACAGGCAACGCCGCCCATGCGGGCCATCTGCAGGCGCGGCGCCTGCTGCTGATCGGCCGACTCGACGACGCCGAACACACGCTGGCCGGGCTGGACCCGGCGCCGCTGCCTCCTACATCCGCGGCCGCGCACGCGCTGGCGGTCGCCGGCCTGGCCGTGCGGCGCCTGCGCATCAGGCAGGCGCGCAGCGCGCTCGCAGCTGCCGAACGCGCCGCGCGCCAGGCCGGCATCAGCGCGCTGCTGGAAGAAGTCAAAACCGCCTCGCTCGCACTTGACGCGCCGGCCGCGCGCCTGGTCACGCGGGGCGAAGAACGGACCTTGCTGCTCGAAGACGTGGAAACGCTGCTCGCCACCGACACCCTGGTCGTGGATGCCTGCCGTTATGCCGTGCGCCAGTCAGGCAGCGCGGTGCCGCTGACCAGCCGGCCGGTGTTGTTTGCGCTGGTGCGCGCGCTGGCTGAGGCTTGGCCTGCCGATGTGCCGCGCGACACCCTGGTGGCGCGGGCCTTTCGCGGCAAGCAGGCCGACGAGTCCTACCGCGCGCGGCTGCGCGTCGAGATGGGGCGGCTTCGCACGTTGCTGCGCCCGCTCGCGCGTGTGAACGCGACAGCGCGCGGCTTCGAGCTGGCGCCGCTTCGAGCCGACGGCGTGGCGGTGCTGGCGCCACCGGTCGAAGGCGAGCATGGGGAGGTGCTGGCCCTTCTGGCTGACGGCGAGTCCTGGTCGAGCTCGGACCTGGCGCTGGCCCTGGGCGCGAGCCAGCGCACGGTGCAGCGCGCGCTGGAAGCGCTGGCGCTGGCGGGCAAGGTGTTGTGGCTGGGTGGGGGCCGGGCACGGCGCTGGACGGCGGTGCCCGTGGTGGCCGGATTCACGACAAGCTTGTTACTCCCTGCTTCGCTGCCGGCTGGCTAGGATGGCGGCATGAAACGAAACAACAAAGCCACCATCGTCCGGGAATACGGCCCCTTCCCGGGAATCGAACAAGTCGCGGGCGTCAGCCATGACGGCAGCCAGGTCTGGTTTGCATCGGGCAAGCAGCTCAATGCGCTCGATCCGGACAGCGGCGAGATAACGCGCAGCTTCGACCTGCCGGCCCATGCGGGCACGGCCTTCGATGGCCAGCACCTGTTCCAGATCGCCGAGGACCACATCCAGAAGATTGACCCGGCCAGCGGCCGCGTGCTTTCCACCATTCCCGCGCCGGGCGGGGGTTGCTCGGGCATGGCGTGGGCCGAAGGCACGCTCTGGGTCGGCCTGCACCGCGAGCGCAAGATCGTGCAAATCGATCCGCAGACGGGGGCCGTGCTGCGCACGATCGCGTCGAACCGTTTTGTCACCGGGGTGAGCTGGGTCGACGGCGACCTGTGGCACGCCACCTGGGAAGGGGATGAAAGCGAGCTGCGCCGCGTTGATCCAGAAACCGGCGAAACGCTGGAGGCGCTGGAGATGCCCGCCGGCGCCAACATCTCGGGGCTGGAGTCGGATGGCGCCGACCGCTTTTACTGCGGCGGCGGTGGCCGCGCGGTGATCCGGGCAGTGCAGCGGCCCAGGCGGTCGGTCGCAGGAAAAGCGCGAACAGCGAGCTAACGCTCAACCCGGCGAACCCTTGCGGAAGTCCCCCGGGCTGAGACCCGTCGCCGCGCGGAAGGCGCGGATAAAACTCTTTTCGTTTTTGAAGCCGGCCGCCGTCGCCACCTGCTTGACCGGCTTGTCGCTGCGGTTCAGCAGATCTTTCGCGCGCTCGAAACGCACCTCGTCCTTCAGCGCCTGCAGCGAGGCACCTTCTTCCTTGAGTTGCCGGTGCAGGGTGCGCGCCGAGATGTTCAGCAGCGCCGCGATGCCGTCGGCCCTGTGCGCCTGCTCGGGCCAGGCGGCCAGCGCCTGGCGCACCTGCTGCACCAGCAGGCGGTCGCGCCGGTACTGCAGCACCGTCAGCGGCAGCGCGCGCTGCAGCATCTGGGTCAGGGCCTTTTCATCACGCCGCAGCGGCAGTGCCAGGTAACGCGCATCGAAACGGATGGACGCCTGCGCCGCGCCGAACTGCAGCGGGCCGGGGAACATCAGCGCATAGGCGTCGGCATGCGGCGGCGCGGCAAAGGGGAAACGCGCGCCCTGCAACGGGATGCGCGAGTCGATGTACCAGCAGGCCAGGCCGTGGATGTTGCGCAGCACATGCACCAGGCAGAAGGCGCGCGCCTCGTCGCCGTGGCGGGCCAGGTCGCTGCGCTCCTCGATGCCGATGCTGGCGCTGTCGCCGCTGACCTCCAGCCGCAGCCGGATGTCGTCGGCCAGCAGGCTGTGATGCCGGCACCAGCGCTTGAGCGCCACACCCAGATCCGGCGCACTCAGGGAGGCGCGCGCCAGCATGCCGTAGCTGCCCCAGGGCAGGCGGCGGCTGAAGGCGCCCAGGGCCTCGTCGTCGAGTTCCTGCATGGCCGTGCCCGACAAGACCTCCATCTGGCGCGCGGTGATACGGGCATCCGGCTGTTGCAGTCTGGCTGGCGTGATCTGTGCCTGCTTGAGCGCGTTGGCCGGGCTCTGGCCGTACAGCGGGTAGGCCGCGGCGATCACCCGTGCAAAAGCCATGGGCGTGGCGGCGGCGGGCGGGCTGGCGATCTCGGGCGCGGGTCGTGCGGGCATGGACCGAGTTTCGCGCAGCATGGCACGATTTGCAACCTGTGTGGCGAGTGTCTGACGGTTTTTGCGCCTAAGCTGCGGGGTTTGGCGTTAAGGTGTGTACTGGTCCGGCCCGGCCGCAGGCCGACCCGCGCACGCAGCCGTACAGAGGAGACACATGCCAGTTCTGGAAACCAAACTCAACGCCCGCTCGGCCGACTTCCAGGCCAATGCCGCCGCCATGCGCGCACTGGTGGACGACCTGAAGCTGCAGGTGGCCAAGGCCGCTGCCGGCGGCGGAGAAGCCGCCCGGGCCAAACACGTGGCGCGCGGCAAGCTGCCGCCGCGTGAAAGGGTGCAGCTGCTGCTGGACCCGGGCACGCCTTTCCTCGAACTGGCGCCGCTGGCGGCGCTGGCCATGTACCCCGACCGCGACCATTTCGGCCGCATCTTCTACACCCAGGCCAACATGCGCGCGCAGGGCATTGCGCAGATCGCCGTGGACATGGCCAGTTGCACGGCCGGCGGCGCCTATGTGCCGGCCATGAGCGACGAAACCATCAGCGTCA
>JAUXPP010000120.1 GCA_030683705.1 Polaromonas sp.
CCCCACCCGTCGGGCTGGGCCGAGGAGCGCAGCAAAAAATGGATCAGGGCGAGCGATTGTCTGAGCCGAAGGCGAGTTCGAGCTCGACCCCATTTGTTGCGAGCACCGCAGGTTGCCCGCAGCGAAGCGGAGGGACCCAGACCATCGGGTCGCCTTTCTTTTGGGTACTTTTCTTTGGCGAAGCAAAGAAAAGTGCCTCGCCCGCCGGGGCGAGACCCGGCTTGTGGGCAAACTCTGTCAAACCGATGGCGAGAGGCCGGTTCATGACATCGAGTCATGTGAGCGCCTCCGCACAGGCGAAAAAAAGGCAGCCCAAGAGCTGCCTTTGATCAAAGTGCCTCGCCGGGCACAACCGGCAGATTACTCCGCGCGTTCACCGGTCGCCGGTGCGGTTACAGCGGCGTTCTCGAAAGGCAGGGTCGTGTCGCGCAGGTCGCGTTTGGTCTCGACCAGCACCAGCGGACCGGTGTCGATCTGTGGCGCCGGCGCGCGTTCGCGCGGCACGTGGATCGGTTTCGGCTCGGCGGCCATCGCGGCCTGGACTTCGGCGATCTTGCTGGCATCCGAGTTGACCCACTGCAGCCCGGAAGACTGGGCCACCTGGGCGAGGTCCTGCAGCGGCAACTCATAACTCTGCACTTGCGGCAGTGCGCGGGCTGCCGGTGCCGCCACCGCGGTAGCGGCCACCGGTGCGGCTTGCGGCGCCACTTGTGGCGCCCGTGCCGGCTCAGCCTGTGCTACGAATTCAGGAGCGGCTGGCGCACGTGTTTCGGGGGCTGCAGGCTGGTTTGACTCGAAGTTGTCAGCAGCCACAGGCGCTGCGGCAGTGTCGGCACCGGCTTCGGCCGGCGCTTCACCACGCTCCGAACGCTCGCGGCGGTCACGGCCATAACGGTCGCGGCTGCGGCGCTCACGCGGCTGGCGGTCGCCGCCCTCTTCGCCTTCGGCACGCGGCTGGACATCGGTGGAAGAGGCAGGCGCCACCGGGTTGCCGGCTTCGTCCTGTCCGGCGAGCACTGCCGGATGTGCGGCGTCGAAGCTGTCGGCTTGCGCCGCAGCGACGGGTGCCATGCTGCCGTCCGTGCGGTCGTCACGGCGTTCGTTGCGGCGGCCATTGCCACGTTCACCACGTTCACCACGTTCGCCGCGCTCACCACGTTCACGCCGGCCCTGGCCTTCGGGGCGGGCTTCGTTGTTACGGTTGCCGTCCTGGCGTTCGCCATCGGCGCCGGCTTCGACGGCGCGCTGCTGGCGCGGTGCCTCATCACCGGCCATGGCCGCAGCCATGGCGGCCTGGTTGGCCAGGGCTTGTTCCTGCTGCTCGGCATCACGCGGTGCACGGTCGCCGCGCTCGCCACGTTCACCGCGATCACCACCGCGGCCGCGGCGGCCACGGCCTTCACGGCCCTCGGCGCCGGCGGCCTGGCCTTCAGGACGATCTGCACGTTCCGGACGTTCGCCGCGTGGTTCGCGCGGCTCACGCGGTTCGCGCGCCTGCTCGTTGCGTTCACCGGCCGCGCGCTCGGGGCGCTGGCCTTCGGTGGCCGGACGGTCGCCTCGTTCACCGCGTTCACGGCGCTCACCGCCGCGGCCTTCGCCGCGTTCTGCGCGTTCACCACGCTCGCCGCGGGCTTCGCGCGGCTGGTCCGCACGGCCTTCGCCGCGTGCTTCACCGGCACGGCCTTCGCCGCGACCGCCACGTCCGCCACGGCGTCCGTCACGGCCGCCACGCTCGCCACCGCGGTCGTTGCGTTCGCCGCTGCGTTCGCCACGGCCGTCACGGCGCGCTTCGCCGCTGCGTTCGTCCTTTTTCTCTTCGCGGACCGGCGCGGCCACAGGGGCCGTGTCGGCGCCGACAAAAAATTCCTTGAGCTTGGCAAAGAAACTCTTCTCGGCCGGGGCTGCAGCCACCACGCGCACCGGCGCCGGCGCGACCGGGGCAACGGCCTCCACGGGTGCGGGTTTCGGAATCGCCTGCGGTGCCGGTGCATCGGGCAACACACCCTTGATGACCGGTTCCTGTTTGTTGTGTTTTTCCTGGCTGCGGCGCGTGACCGTGGTCGGGTCTTCCATCTCGTCAGCCATCTTGTAGCTGGCTTCGATGTTGTCCAGGCGCGGGTCGTCGTGTTTCAGGCGTTCCAGCTTGTAGTTGGGGGTTTCCAGCGTCTTGTTGGGCACCAGCAGCACGTTGATGCGCTGCTTCATCTCGATCTTGGCGATCTCGGAGCGCTTCTCGTTGAGCAGGAACGAGGCCACATCGACCGGCACCTGGCACAGCACCGAGGCCGTGCTGTCCTTCATGGACTCTTCCTGGATGATGCGCAGGATCTGCAGCGCCGAGCTTTCGGTGTCACGGATGTGGCCGGAACCGCCGCAGCGCGGGCAGGGAATCGATGCGCCTTCCGACAGCGCCGGGCGCAGGCGCTGGCGGCTCATTTCCATCAGGCCGAACTTGCTGATGGTGCCGAACTGCACACGCGCGCGGTCCTGGCGCAGCGCATCGCGCAGGCGGTTCTC